>NZ_MAXA01000112.1 GCF_001854695.1 Parafrankia soli | reverse complement strand
GGTCCACCAACCGGTCCTCGGGCTTCTCCTTGACCTGACCACGTCTCGGCACCCACCGAACCTACACGATCAGACACTAAGTTCCTGGTATTGAGGTGGGGCCGGGTCTGCTTCAAGAGATGAAGGCTATCGAGACCAAGGTGGCCCAGCCTATGTCTGTTTATGGCCTGCCCGCAGCGGATGAGGCATCCGTGCAGTCGGAAGTTCGCAGGGTTACGTCCGCTGTGCCGGCGCTACCCCACGCAAGGCAGCCGGAGGACGACGCCAACCCCGTTCGGCACATTCAGACAGTCGAGTCGAATAATGCATCGTCGTCAGGAGCGACGATGGATGTGGGCGCCTCCGGTCCGGAACGAGGAACGCCGGAGGATTCATCCCCGACAACCAAGGTCGGAGAAGGGGAGGGGGTTCAGCGCCGGCTTGATAAGAAGGCGCGCGAACAAGACCTGCTCCATCGGGCTCGTGCGGAGGACGTGCTGCACTGGCAGCATCAACAGCGTCCGATCTCGGCGGACACCCTGCGGAAACGGCTCCACGTGGGTGCTCCTACCGCTCGCAGGCTTGTCGCGCAGCTACGCAGCGACACCCACACCCAGATCGAAGGCGCCGGAGATCGACCGCCCGATGTCGATTGAAGCCTGCCCGATATGATGCGCAGTCGGATGGCGAAGACGCAGTCTCGTTGCTCGCCTCGCCATCGCCCGTGCCTGCCGATCGCGGTCGGTGCGGCGACTGCGGTGACGGTCCTGCCTTGTGTCAGCAGGCGCATCCGCCGCCGCAGCCGCAGGGCCCGCCGGCCACGGTTCGTGCGGCGGCCTTGCGGCGCTGGTGCCATCCCAGGAACAGCACTGCAAGGACGGCCAGTGCGATCGCGGCGGCGATCAGTGTCTGGTTGACCGCAGCGGCGGCTCCGGCCGTGAGCAGCCCGGCGCCGACCAGGAGGGGCAGCGCGCAGCACGCGGCGCAGGCGAGCATCGCCAGCGTCGCCGACAGGGAGCAGCCGCGGAACGGCGCGGACGTAGGCAACCATGCCGACGACCTCGACGAGGGTCTGGGTGACGACGGCGGTGACGGCGACGGCGAGGCGGTCGGGCAGGGCGAGCGCGAGCACAACGAGGGAGTTACGGGTGGCGCCGGTGCACACGATCGCGCGGCTGGCGGGGACGTCGAGACGGAACAGACGGGCGACGGCGAGCCCAGCGACGGCCATCACCAGCAGGAACAGCACGTAGAAGGGCACCAGCCGGACGAGGTCGGTGAGGTTGTCGTCCAGTTCGGGGATCTGGGAGGCGACGACCGTGAGCAGGGCGGTGACCATCAGCGGCACCATGGTCGTTCCCGCCCCGGCCATGACGGCTCGTCCGCTGGGGCGGCGGGCGGCCCACGCCTGGACAGCCCAGGCAGGGMGAGCGGCAGCACGATGAGGACGGCGAAGGCTTCGAGGAACGGCCCGGCATCGACCACGTCAGTGTCCGGCGGCTCCGGTGGTCAGGAGAGCCGCCGGTCGTTCGCTGGCTGCGTGCGGTGCTGCCTGGGGTCAGGTTCCGGCGGGTAGGAGTTCGCCGATGAGCTTCTCGACGCGGGCGCGGATGTCGTCGCGGATGGGACGGACCGCGTCGATGCCCTGCCCGGCGGGGTCGTCGAGTTTCCAGTCCTCGTACCGTTTGCCGGGGAATACCGGGCAAGTATCGCCGCAGCCCATGGTGATGACCACGTCGGAGGCCTGGACGGCCTCGACGGTGAGGATCTTCGGGGTTTCGGTGGTGATGTCGATGCCGACCTCGGTCATCGCGGTGACGGCGGCCGGGTTGATCTGGTCGGCGGGCATGGAGCCGGCGGAGCGGACTTCGATCCGGCCGGCGGCGAGGTGGGTGAGCCAGCCGGCGGCCATCTGGGACCGGCCGGCGTTGTGGACGCAGACGAACAGCACCGAGGGTTTCTCGGACACGGTTACGGGTCCTAATGAGTCGCCAGGTGAGTCAGCGGGAGACGGGCAGGGTGAGGTCGGGAAGCAGGCTGGCGATCAGGCCGCGGACCCGGTGGTCGATGTCGTCACGGATCGCGGCGAGCTGATCGGCGGGTGCGCCGTCGGGGTCGTCGATGGGCCAGTCCTCGTAGCGTTTTCCCGGCAGGTACGGGCAGCGGTCGCCGCAGCCCATGGTGATGACGACGTCGGCGGCGGCGAGGATGTCGTCGGTCAGCGGCTTGGGGAACTCCTCATCCAGGCTCAGGCCGATGTCCTTCATTGCGGCGACGACGTCGGGATGGATGTGTTCGCCGGGGTCGGAGCCGCCGGTACGGATGTGCAGCGCGGTCCCGGCGTAGTGCCGGGTCAGCGCGGCGGCCATCTGTGAGCGGCCGGCGTTGCGGACGCAGACGAACAGCACTTCGGGGACGCGCTTGGCGATCAGGCCGCGGGTCGCGCCGAGCGCTTCGAGGCGTTCCCGGGTCAGCCGCTCCGCCAGGGTCGGGAGGAACTGGGTGATTCGGGCGGTGCGGGCGAGTTGGCGGTAGGAGTCGACGAGCAGCTCACGCACTTCCGCGGCGTCGAAGGTGGTGTCGTAGGCGTAGGCGAGCCGTTCCGCCGCGGAGTGCAACGCGCGGGCGGTCGCCGGTTCCAGGCCGGCCACGTCCCCGAGGCTGGTCGGGGTGTCGGGGGTGGTCATGAGACCCCTCCAGAAAGAGGTGAATGGGCGGCGCCGTTCGCCGCGGCGGCGGTGTCGGTGTGTGGGAGCAGGACCTGGGCGGCCTGTGCCGGGGTGGTCGGGGTCGGTGGGTAGAACAG
>NZ_MAXA01000111.1 GCF_001854695.1 Parafrankia soli | reverse complement strand
CCTACTACCGCGCCGTACCCGAAGCACTCGCCGCCCTCGCCACCGTGTTCAGCCCACCCCAGTAGGCCCGGTTCAGAGGCTTGTGGGCTGACGGGTGCGAACCGGCTCCGTGCCTGGGGTTTTCCACGCCGCCCACAGGAGCACCGTGAGCGCGAGCGCCATCCAGGCCGCGAGATAGCCGAACGCAAACGCGGGTGAGGCCATCGTGTACAGGAGCCCGGCGACGACGCTGGCGGCGATGTTTCCGACCGCCTGCACGGTGGCGAGCAGCCCGAACGCCGACCCACGAATCTCCTCAGGAGCAAAGGCGGCGACCGCCGCATGCTCCGCGGTCTCCGCGCACCCGATCCCCAGACCGGCCAGCACGAACGCGGCACCCAGCAGCCAGACCTGCGGCCCGGACACAGCGAACAGCAGATAGGAGCTCAGAAACGCCGTCACGCCAGCGACAGTGACCAGCAGTGGCCCGCGGCGGCCAAGCCGGTCGGAGATTCCTCCCGCGGGAAACGACGCGATCGTGGCAGCGATGTTGTAAGCGATGTACAGACCGATCGCGATCCGGGTGGCCGCGTCCGTGCCGTGGCCGGAGGCCAGCAGGTCGGTGGCACGCAGGATCAGCAGGGTTGCAGCCACGTTGCCGACCTCGAAGGCGGTGAACCCGGCCAGCACCCGCCCGAGCTGCCCACGCAGCACCGGCCGGACCTGAAACCGCAGCCGGCGGCGCTCACCGGCCCGTGGCAGCTTCGCCTGCCGGATCGCGTAGACGATCGCGACCGCGGCCAGCAGCCCCGGAATCACCGACAGCAGCATCGCGGCGCGCACTCCGACCAGCGACACCAGACCGAGCGCGAGCAGCGGGCCCACGATCGCCCCGAGATTGTCCATGGTCCGCTCGAACCCGTAGGCCCGGCCATACGCCGCGGCAGGCACCACGTCAGCAAGCAACGCGTTTCGGGCCGGGACTCGCAGGCCCCGAGCCGCCCACGCCGACCCGCGCAGCACCCCCACCTGCACCGCCGAGGTGGTCACCCCGATCAGCGCGGACAGTACGGCGGTGGTGGTGTAGCCGCCGACCGCGACCGTGCGGCGCCGCCGACGGTCGTCAGCCAGCGCGCCCCCGACGAACCGGCCCGCACCGGCCAGCCCGTCCGAGATGCCCTCGATCACTCCCAGCGCAGCGGCCGGCGCACCCAGGGTCGTGGTGACGAAACCGGCCATCAGCGCGGTCGGCACCTCATGCCCGACGTCGGCGAGGAAACTCGCCGACCCGATACCCCCGGCCCCCGGGGTCAGCCACGGCCGGCGGCGAGCCGACTCCTCCGGAGTGCTGATCGCTGCTTCCGGCACCGAGCCGACCCGCGTCTCACTCTCCATCTCGCTACACACATACGGAAGAAGACCGGATCAGGAAGCGCGCGTGCAGACTGTTCTTCCTACTTCGACCCGTATATTATTGATCTTCAATGCCGGCCTGTGCTACCACTGTCCGGACCAACAACCGCAGCGCTATCCCCGCGTGCACAGCCTGAGCCGACCGGCCGGACCGTGCCGGTGTGGGCAAGGTCATAGCCACCCAGCGCCGTGACTGCCCGCTGTAGGGTCGGGTCCCGCAGCGCGGCGAGCAGCGGCCGGGCCGCGCCCAACGCTTCCCGCCCGAGAGCGATCTCGTACGGCTCCCACAGCAGCGGGACGAATTCCAGCCCCAGATCCGCCAGCCCTGCCCGTACCCCCATCCCCACGTCGGCGATCCCCAGGGCGACCGCGAACGCGATCTCCACGTGCGAGGACAGTTCCGGCCCGGCAACCGTGTCCGGGGCGATCCCCTCGGCGAGCAGTAGCTGATCAAGCAATGCCCGTGTCCCCGCTCCGATCTCGCGTCGGGCGACCTGCCGGCCGCTGATCCTGGCGACGGAGGCCAGCCCACGGGGGTTACCAGCGGGGACGATCAGGCCCTGCTCGCGCCACCACAGATGCAGCAGGTGCGGCTCATCGCCGCCCAGCACAGTCCGGACGAACGCCTCGTTGTACACACCGTCACGATGACGTAGGTGGATCACCGCGCCATCGGCCTCACCCCGCGCGACCGCCCGCAGCCCGGGAAAACTCCCCCGCGCCCCCACCGGCTCCACTGCCGCGCCGAGCCGACCGAGCAGAATGCCCAACGCCGGATCGTCGCTGCCCGCCAGCCGGAACACCCGCTCCGGCTCCAACAGCCGCGCCGCCGCGATCGCACCATCCCCGGCTATCCGAGCCCGCCGCCGATCCGCCAGCGTGATCACCGCGCCGTCCGCCAGATACCGGTAGGCCCGTACCACCGTCGACGACGTCGTCCCGAGCACACGGGCGTACTCCCGCACCCCGAGCAGCTCCGCACCCGCCGACAACTCCCCGGAGCGCACACGACACGCCAGATCATGAGCGATATCCACATAGCGGGCCACAGCCGACGACTGTACGACCATCAGAACCGCAGCACGTGGTGAACGCAGCGCGATCTCCTCCGCCCCGGACAGGCACCGCTGCCGCTTCCGTCAAGGGCCACGGAGAGAACGGATCTCGACAGAATCTCGTGGCCACTGACAGTTCTTCACGATCTGCGGCTTGAACCTGCCTTTCCGATCATGAGGAACGGAGATCGCGACGTCCCGACTACTGTTGGAAACCACAGCCCTCGTCCGGCAACATTCCGAGCTTTCGTTGCCTTCGGGCCTTCGTTTCCTCAGCCGTAAGTGTTCGGTGAACCCGTGGGATCGGCGCGGCGTGGGTGTCTGTCGAGGGGCCGTGCCGTTTGGGTGTTGATGGGATGTTGGTCGCGACAC
>NZ_MAXA01000110.1 GCF_001854695.1 Parafrankia soli | reverse complement strand
GGGTGGGGTTGCGGATCGTGACCAGCCGGGGGTACGCCCGGTCGGCGTTGGGTCGGGCGGTGGCGGGGCTGGCGGCGACGTTGGCGGATCGGGTCGCCACCCAGGCTGATCTGACGCCGCCGTCGCTGCCCGCGGCACCGCCGCGGGCAGCGCTACCGCCGCCGTCTGCGCCGCCACTGCCCTCGGAGGCGAGTACACCGCCGCTGGCCGCCGACGGTGGATGGGTGCCCGTCTCGCGGCTGCCCCCGATGCCCTCCCCACCCGGCCCGCCCGCGTTCGTCATCGGTGAGTCGGCGCGGACGGAGGTCCGGTGACCTCGTCGGAGTACCTGCTCGGTGGCTGGGGGCAGCCACCCCCAGCCACCCCTCCCCCACCGCCTCCGCCGGAGGGGGTCCGCCCGCACCGGGCGGCGCTGGCCGCTCCTGCCCGGGCGGACAGTCGGCTGCCGGTCCCGTGGGGCCATCGGGCGGATGTGTTCGCCACGGTGGACTGGGCGGAGGTGGCGCGGCTGCGGGAGCTCGTCGCGACGTTCCTCGCCGAGGCTCGGGAGGGTGAGGGTCGGCCGCTGTCGGTGGCGGACATGCGTCAGCTCGGCGCGGCCCATATCGCTCGTCTGGTGCGTGAGCTGGTTGACCGGCGCAGCGCGGCCGGGACGGCGATGTCGGCGGCGCAGGAGCAGGCGTGGCGTAAGGCGGTGTTCGACGCCGCGTTCGGGCTGGGCCGGTTGCAGCGGTACGTCGACGACCCCGAGGTCGCGAACATCGACGTGTACGGCTGCGATGACGTGGTCGTGGAGTTCCGCGGCGGGCGGTTGGAGCGGGTGCC
The DNA here is from genome assembly GCF_001854695.1 of Parafrankia soli. Taxonomy (GTDB): domain Bacteria; phylum Actinomycetota; class Actinomycetes; order Frankiales; family Frankiaceae; genus Parafrankia; species Parafrankia soli. The sequence goes on along the minus strand of NZ_MAXA01000110.1, from coordinate 2,040 downwards.
GCCGGTGGCGGCCAGCGACCACGAGCTCATCGAGATGATCGCCCGGGCGGCCCGGTACGCGCCGCTGTCGCGGGAGTTCTCCGATCGGGCGCCGCTGCTGACGACCCGGCTGGCCAGTGGGAGCCGGCTCACCGCCCAGATGCGGGTCTCGCCTCGCCCCGGGTTGACCGTGCGTAACCACCAGTTCGTGGACGGGGTCACCCTCGACACCCTGGTCGGGCTCGGGGTCATCGACACGGTGCTGCGCGACGTGCTGCGCGCCGCGGTCCGCGCCGGCTGGAACATCCTGATCTCCGGGGAGCAGGGTGCGGGTAAGACCACGATGCTGCGCTGCCTGTGCGCGGAGACCCCGCCCTGGCAGAAGCTCGTCGTGATCGAACGGGAAGCCGAACTGTTCCTGGAACGGCTCGGCCGCGCCGGGCAGGTCGTGCCGTTGGAGGCGCAGGAAGCCAACGCCGAGGGTGTTGGGGAGATCGGCATGACCGCGCTGGTCGTGCATTCGCTGCGGATGAACGCCGGCCGGTTGATTCTCGGTGAGGCCCGTTCGGATGAGATCGTCGCGTTGCTGACCGCGATGAGCGCGGGTAGCCGCGGGGCGATGGGCACGATCCACGCGAACCGGGCCGAGGACGTGTTCGCGATCCGGATCCCGTCGCTGGCGATGATGCCCCCGCACGGCCTGCCGGTCGAGTTCTCGGCGATGCACGCCGCCGCCGGTCTGCACCTGGTCGTGCACCTGACCATGCACACCGACCTCGCCGCCGACGGCACCCCGGCCCGGCGGCGGCGCTATGTGTCCTCGGTGGCCGAGGTCACCGGCCTGGAAGGCACCCGGGTCGCCTCCAACCAGATTTTCCGCCCGGGTCCGGACGGCCGGGCGATTCCGGGCAGCGCGCTGCACCGGTTCGACGAGCTGGTGCGCGCCGGGTTGGACCCGGCGGTGTTCGACGTCTACCCGTACGGCAGCTGGGAGGTGTCGTGAACCCGCTGGTGTTCCTGCTCGGTGCGGCCGCGGCGGGCGGGCTGGTGCTGGTGGCGACCGCGGTCGTGCCCGCCTGGCGGCCGGCGGCGGATCCGGGGCGGTGGCGRCGCGCCCGCCACGGGATGTCACGCACCGACCGGCTCGTGACCGGGCGGGCGCGGGGACGCCGCGCCGCGATCGCGGCCACCGCCGGGCTGCTGGTGCTGCTGTACCTGCGGATCCCCGCCGCCGCGCTGCTGGTGGCCGCGTTGGCCTGGGTCGCGCCGATGCTGCTCACCGGCGCCGCGGAGGCGGAGGCGACGATCAGCCGGCTGGAGGCGTTGGGCGACTGGACCCGCCGGGTCGCGGACCTGATGTCGACCGGTGCCGGGCTGGAACAGGCGATGGAAGCCAGCCTGTCGTCCTGCCCACCGCCGATCACGGTGGAGGTGACCGCGCTGGTGTCCCGGCTGCACGCCCGCTGGTCGACCGTGGACGCGCTGCGGGCGTTCGCCGACGACCTCATCGACGCCGACGAGGTCGTCGGCGCGCTGATCCTGGCCGCGGGCACCGAACGCGGCGCGGGTCTACGCCGCGCGCTCGTCGCACTGGCGGAGGCGACCGAGGCGCGGGTGCGGGCCCGCCGCGAAATCGAAGCGGACCGGGCGAAACCGCGTTCCGGTGCCCGCAGCGTCATGATGATCATCGGCGGCTGCGTGGTGCTGATCATGATTGTGGGGCGGCAGTTCCTCGCCCCGTACCGGACGGCGACCGGGGAGCTGGTGCTGTTGGTCGACGGGGCGCTGTTCCTCGCCGCGCTGTGGTGGATGCGCACCCTGGCCCGCACCCCCACCCCACCGCGGCTGCTCCCCGCGGCCGCCGGCCCGGCGGCCGCGGGTCGCGTCGGCACCCACCCGGCTGCCACCGTCTCCGACGGGCCGGAGGTGGCGCGCTGATGGCGATCGACCCGGGGGTGCTGCTGGCCGGATTCGGCTCCGGCATCGGGCTGCTGCTGATCGGGCAGGCGCTGGCGCGCCCGGCCCGCCCACCGTTGTCAGTGCTACGCGCCCCGACGGCGG
>NZ_MAXA01000109.1 GCF_001854695.1 Parafrankia soli | reverse complement strand
GGGCGGTTCGGTCGACGGGCCGGCCTGAGCTGAGACGGGGGAGGGCTGCCGCTCCGCGACGGCACCAGGCAGGGACCCCGCGGCAGGCTCCGGGTCCACCACGACCGGCACGGTGGAGGCGCCACCGGCCGGCAGCGGGGTCCGGGTGAGTGCCGCGGCGCGGGCGGCGTTCCCCGCGGCGCGGACCTGCGCGGCCCGTTCCAGCGCGGTCTCCGCGTCCAGATCGGGAGCCGTCTGGCGTTGGATCAGCGCGCCGGGCAGCAGGTCAGGTCGGCCCGCGGCCCGCACCGCCGCCCAGATCTCGTCCGCGGCACGGGCACGACCCCGGTTCAACGCGGCGAACCGCAATCGGGTCGCCAGCGCGACACCGGCCTCGTCCATCTCCTCGCTGATCTCTGGTGGTAGCGAGCTCAACGCGGCGTGCAGCTGACGGGCCCGCCGTTCGGACAGCTGCAGCCCGAGCCGTTGCAGCACCTCCCCCCAGGGGGCGCCGACACTGGCGTCACCACCACGGATCCGTTCCAGGTGCTGCCACCGTTGCACCGGGTCGTCGAGGGTGAGCACCTCGCGGGGCACCGGCCGGCCCGCGGCCAGCAGACGCGGGATCAGCACGGCGCACCGTTCGAACAGCAGCGCCGCAGCGAGCTCCCCAGGCCGCAGGTCCTCCCGGGCCAGGTTCTCCACCAGCTGCCAGACCCGACGTTCCTCCTCCGAAAGCGGACCCGGGCAGACCACCGCGGGGATCTCCGCGAAATGCGGGTTGTCGGGCTGGTGAACCGCACCCCAGCGGGCCGCCCGCAGCCGCCGCTCCCCGGTGACCAGCAGCCGGGTCGGCGGCCCGGCGGGATCCGACCGCTCCTCGACCAGGATGGGCTGCAACACCCCGACGGTGGAGATGGAGGAGATCAGATCCGCCAGCGCCGCCGGTGTCGTCGCATCCCCGGGAGTGCGGCCCTGCACCTCGGTGAACACCGCGCCGGCGCCGCGCAGCGGCAGCATCTCGTAGCGGCGATGCCGCAGCCGGGGAGAGGTAGCCAGCCGACGAGCCAGCTCGGCGGGCCCCGGAGCCAGGCCCTCACCCGCCGGCGGACCCGCACAGCTGGGAGCGGCGGCGGGGGTGCCGGCGACGGGCGTCCCGACGGCGGCGCTCACGCCCGGCCCCCGGGCTGCGACGAGCCAAAGATGGGTGCCTGCGGTGTCCCGGTCCAGGTCACCGGGGTGTCGACCTGGTCGCCGGTGAGCGGCCAGAAGACCGGCTGCCAGGGGCCGTGGGCGACCAGGTCATCCAGGGTGGTGGCCAGCAGGCCCAGGGCGGCGGCGTGCCGGGTGAGCAGCGGGTCTTCCTGGCACATCCATGTCAGTGACCGCCGTCGGGTGGTCAACGCGGCCGGGCTGCCGCGGTCCAGAACGAGCAGGACGYGAGGGAAGACCGGGCCGTGGTCACGCTGCCACAGCGGCTGACGGGCACCGCCGGGGATGTAGGCGTGGTAGCGGGCGTAGGCGCGGAGCTGGGCGAGGACGTCGTCTAGGTTGCGGTGGTTGCGGTCGTACTCGATCAGGCGCACGGCGGCCTGGTCGCCGTGCGGGCCGCGGTGCAGGTAGCGCAGCAGCAGATCGGAGACGATCATGTTCGACCAGCGGGCGGCGCCGGGGGTCTGGTCGGCGATACGAGCGGCCCACTCGTGATGCCACGAACCCGATCCGCAGTGATCGCCGAGGGTGCGCGCGGCGCGGACGAACGCCAAGCCGATCTCGTTACAGCCCAGAGTGTGGGCCTGCAGCGGACCGGCGGCGGTTTCGGGGCTGGGTCGGTAGCCGGGGCGGGGGAGTACCTGGCCGGCGTCCTCGACGATCTRGGCGCCGAGTTCGGTGACGAACCAGACGTGGCGGCGGCTGCGGTCGGYCTGAGGGAGGCCGTGAACGACACCGCGCCGGGTGAGGCGGTGCACGATCTGCCGGGTCCATCGGACGGAGCTGGTGGGGGTGTGTAGGTCGTGGATCTGCGCGGTGGTCATCAGCCGGTGCTGGTAGAGGCTGAGGAGGACGGCGGTGTCGGTGGCGGACAGCGAGGATGCGGGCTGGGTCGGGGGGTTGGCCTGCTCCGGTGGGGCGGTCGCGCCGTCGGGTTGCTGCACGCTCATGTCACAGCCCTCGTCCGCGGCGTCGCGAGTCTCCGTCTTCGACAAGATCGGCATTGGTGGGGTCGGTGGACTCGCCTTCGGACGAAGCTGCCGTCGCGGCGGGTGGGCTGCTGAGGTCGACCGGGACGGTGGTGGTGACCGACCGGCCGCGCCCGCGCGGTGAACTTCCTGCGGGTGGTCGCGGTGCGGCGGGGGTGGGGGTGCTGAGCGCGGTGAGGATCGCCTCGTCCTTGCCGTCGAGGTCGGCGATGGTCTCGGCGATGGGCCGCCGGTGCAGGTTGCGGTCGATCGCCGCGTCGAGCTCGTCGATGCGGTCGGGGGCGTGCACGTCCCCGAACAGCTGATGCACAGTCAGGCCACGGACCAGGAACGGCGGATGGATGACCCCGTCGAGAGTGATACCGGCCAAGTGGGTGTACCGCTCCAACCCGATGATCGTCTCGGGGGTGACGGCGCCACCCCAGTTACGGGCCAGCAGCCGTGCGGACTCCTCCATCACCGAGGAGGAGAACAGGTGCGACCGGTTGGTCAGGAACGCCTTCAGCGTGGTGGCGGTCAGCGCCTCGGGCTGTTGGGTGGCGGCGTGCAGGAACAGCCCGTACTTGCGGGTCTGCTCGAGAATCCGGGCCAGGGTGCCACGGCTGCCGCCGTCGATCGCGGGCAGCTCGTCGATGAACGCATGGCAGGGCCGGCGCGCGGCCGGGTCGACGATGTCTTGGCGGGAACGGGCGGCGCGGAACAGGTCGAAGACCAGCATGTTCGCG
>NZ_MAXA01000108.1 GCF_001854695.1 Parafrankia soli | reverse complement strand
CACACGATGTCTGGTAAAGCGCCGCAGCCGTGCCGACGTGATCTACCAGACATCGTTTCCGCCTACTGAGCGCTCCGCGCGCTTCCGTCGCTCATGATCGGGTAGCCCGCCCAGGCGCCGATCTTCATCGGGCCGGTCGAGGGGTGGTCGTGGGTGCGGGGATCGTGGGCGGCGTCCTCGACCACGAACCGTTCTCCGGCCAGGTCGATGAGGTGATGGCAGAAGCTGTTGCGCACCGGGCACTGCCGGGTTGCCGCCGTGCGGGCGTCGACACCGAAGGAGGATTTCCAGAATGAGCGGTGGGCATCGACGAGGGTGATGAACGCCCGTCCGCAGCCGGTCATCGTCGCGGCAAGGCCGGCCAGGTCGTCGTAGGCGGTCTCCGGATCGGTGTCGAGGAGCCCGGTCGCCGCGACCGCGGCGAGCCGTCAGGGGTCCGCGAGTGCTGCGGGCATGCCCTCGGCACGGACTCCCCAGGTAGACAGCGCGCCGTCCATCGCGGTGTCTCACTCCCGCCTGTACGTCCCGCGCGGACACGACCCCGAACAGGGGCTGCCGGTATCCGCGTGGCGGGCGTCAAGAGTTTCGACGCTTGGCGGTCACGATAGCCTGCATGGCCCCGGGCAGGACGGACTCGACCTGACGAACCGGTGCGTTCCGTGCCCTGGAGATCCGCGGGACGCGGATCGCAGGGCGCGGATGGTAGGGCTGCGCGACGGTGTAGTCGTCGCCGTTGAGGCAGACCAGCAGGTGACCTGCGTGGCAACCCGCGGCGTGTAGGCCTCCGCAGGCCCCACCACGTGGTGGTGTCGGCCTGCGGAGGCGTTGGTAGCTGAACGTGCCGGGAGCGCTGCCGGCCGCTCCCTCCAGCTGGGGACTGCTCGCAGGCGTCCGGGCTTCGCGGGACGCCAGTCCCCTCACGATCGGACGGCCGGCGACGGGGCAGGCCCCCGTCGCCGGCCGTCCGGTCATCCCGGGCAGTTGGATGTCACCCTCGGCGAGGGCGTCCGCCGCTCACCACAGCGCTGTGTATCGCGCGGCGGCTGCCGCGTTGCGGTGGGTGCAGGTCGGGCTGAGTGGTCCGTACAGGTTGGAGCCGACGTTACCCGGAGCGCAGACGTTGAAGTACATCTCGTAATAGAACGTCCCTTGGCCAGCCCTGGCCCGGAACCAGTCGTTCATCCAGCTGACGAAGTTGGCGTTGTCTCCCCCGCCGTTCGTCCCGGAGCCGGGCGCGACGCCCCATTCTCCGACACCGAACAACTTGCCGTGACTGCGGGCGAAGTTGTACAGCCAGGTGATACCGCCCTGGGCGTTTGCCTGCGCGGTGAATTCGGCGAACGTGCGCGAGGGGGGGTAGTGGTCGTAGTCGTCGATCCCGATGATGTCCACCCACTGGTCACCGGGGTATATGTCGAGCGGGTTGTGGCTTGGGGGGTTCTGGGAATAGTGGGCGTTGATTGTCCAAGAGAGCTGCGGGTCCGGAGTCGCCGTCGAGTTGATCGCGTCGGCGATGTGGCGCCAGCAGTTGATGTATGCGGTGGGGTTGGTCGCGGACCATTCGTACCAGTTGCCGTTGGCTTCCCAGGCGAGACGGATGATGGAGTTCTGCCGCCCGGTGGTGTTGAGGGTGTTGCCGAACGTCCGCCAGTACGAGTCGTAGGCGCCGGTGGCACAGGCGGCGAGGGAGTTGCCCTGGCCTTCGGGGAAGGGTGGTACGGAGATGACGAGCCGTCCGGGCCAGCCTGCGTAGTTGGTCTGCGCGAAGGACGGTTCGACGATGTTCGCCCAGCTGTTGCGGGCCACGTAGGTGTGGGCCAGGTCGCAGGGTGTCCCCCGGGTGTCGCAGAAGGCGTCGGTCACCGAGGGGACCATGAGCGCGTTGGCCCAGATGCCGGACATCCAGGGCAGCCCTKACCGGAATCCGAGGGGCGGCGTGTCGCCGGCGTCCGTGCCGATCACCATCCGGTCGAAGGCGACCAGTGTGCTGGGAGACGAGGTCCCGTGCCGCCCGGTGTTGGTGATCGTGGCGGTATGAAGCTGGACGTCCAGTGGGGAGGCTCGGTAGAGCAGTATCGAGGTTGGGACCGGAGCATACGTGTCCACCGTGGTGGGTGCTCCGCCGTCGATGCTGACCGAGGCTATGCCACCGTTCGGGTGGCCGACGCCGTAGATCGCGACCTCGGTGCCACTGAACCGGATCGAGGCGGTCGCGCCACGGTCGTAGGAGAGGTGGTAGGTGCTGTCCTCGGTCGTGGGTGGGCAGGCCGTGCACACCGACCAGCTGCCGACGTAGTTGACCGGCCCGAGACCGGTGCCGACGTTGGTGTCTTCAATGACGCTCGTCGTGATCTGCGCGGTGGCCATGCCCATCTGTGCCGTGGCGAAGGCCAGGATCAGTGTGACCGCGAAGACCAGTCCCCGCGCCACTCGCAACCCCGGCTTATACCGACTCCTCCCTGGAAGATGACTCCTCCGCGGGATACGCCATGAGCGGCCTTGGTGTCGATAATAGGAATGGTCTCGACCTGTCGTCCCATCGCGCTCAGATGGTCCCGAATCTGACATCTTCACCGCCAATTCTCGTCGGCTCCCAGGCGGCTAAAACCGGCCTGTCCGCCTGGTTCCCCTTTGTTTCGACGACGCTGAGAATAACGCCTTCATCTGGGCCGGCCGGGGATCCCGGGCCGGGTCGCGCGACGTTTCCTCCACGCCCGACGGTGATGCGACGGAACTTTAAAGGCCGAGCCCGCATTACAGCCCTTTCCGCACTATAAGAAACGTCAAACTTGCTGGGCGTCTGGGCTGGTTTCGCAGGGGACGGCGACCCCGTGGTCAGGGATTTGCCGATTAATAAGATCCGTTCTTGATGTTGTGGATCAGGTTGGTGAGGTCCTGCGCGGTGGGCGCGGTGATCGGCGCGGGTCGGATGC
>NZ_MAXA01000107.1 GCF_001854695.1 Parafrankia soli | reverse complement strand
CTGAGTCTGTGACCGGGCGTGACGCGAAGGTATGGCATCGACGGCATGATGGTCGGCTGTGTCCGCACGTCTGCTGCATCTGATCTTCGTACGGGTACGTAACCGGCTTGTCCTGCTCGGCCGTTCATCAGCGTCCAAGGACTTGGAACTGTTGGTGTTACGACACGAGGTCGGTGACGGCACCAGCGTGCCGCCCGGGCGCCTCGTGGCCCTCTTGTGATCCTTCGTGTTGCCCAGGGGTGGTCTGCCTCGTCGGAGCCGGGATTCCACCGCAGGGAAGCGATAGGAATCTCTGCGACAGAGAAGCCGCAAAACGGGGAGCAGCGGTGAATGACATGGGTACCGCAGCAAATCCGACCGTGGTAAGCCTCACGGCCGCCCACACCCACCTGGATGCGTCCTACGACCTGTATTTCGTCGGACTCTCCTACGGCTTAGCGGCGCTCGGCTCCTTTGCGGCCCTGGCCAGCGCGACCCGGATCCGGGAGCACCACGGGGCCAAGCGGCTTGGCTGGGCGGCGGTGACGGCCCTGGCGCTGGGCGGCGGCGGGATCTGGTCGATGCATTTCGTCGGGATGGTCGCCTATCACATCGAGGTCCCCGTCAGCTTCGACCTCCGGATCACCCTGCTGTCGCTCGTCATCGCCGTCGCCGTCTCCGGGGTGGGAATCTGGGTGGTGGCCGCAGACCCGTTCAACACCGAAAGGCTCGTTCGCGGCGGCATCTTCGCAGGGCTGGGTATCGCGGCGATGCACTACACCGGGATGGCGGCGATGCGGACCGCCGGGGCGATCGACTACAACCCCAGCTTGGTGTTGATCTCTGTCGTCATCGCCACAGTGGCCGCCACCGTCGCCTTCTGGATCGCGTTCCACGTTGGCGGCATCATCCGGGTCCTCAGCGCATCCGCGGTCATGGCTGGCGCGGTATGCGGGATGCACTACACCGCGATGGCGGCAACCCGTGTCACGCCCGATCCGAGCCTGTACCCACAGGTCGGATGCGACCCGTTCACGCTGGGCATTCTCACCACGTTCGGGTCGACCATCGTGCTGATATTCATCATCGTCACCGCGCTCGGCGGTGTCACCAGCCCCGAGTTCCACGTCCACAGAATCTGGCAAGACAGGATCTTCGTCCCGTCTCCGAGGGGTGGCCCCGTCCCGGACGCCCCCGCCGCGACGGCCGCCCGCGACCCGGCGGATCACCTCGGTGAGACCGACATCGCCGCCCGAGACCGGCGCGAAAGCACCCTGCCACTGCGCACGCTCCCCCGGCAGCAGCCGGCGACACCACCGGTGATGCGCAGATAGCACCCACGGGACCGCGTGGGTGCCCGAAACTCGTCCGTGAGCCCTGAGCAGGGCTTCTGTCTCACCCGATGATCGATAGGACTTCCCCCGAAGGCGATCGGATACCTGTACCCTTGTTCGTCGTCCAGCCGTGCTCTGCCGGCCATCAGATGCTGTTGACCGCGACACCACCGGGTGAATGATCCTGGCCATGGCGGTTCGGCTGATCTACCTCGCCTTCTGTCGGCTGGTGGACTGGCTAGGGCTGGTGGCCCGCAGCTCGATCGGCGAAGGACGCCGAGATCCTCGTGCTCCGCCACGAACTCGCCGTGCTACGCCGCCAGGTGCCCCGGCCCCGGTTCTGCTGGGCCGACCGCGCCATCCTGGCCCGGCTGCTCCCGCGGACGTCCCGGCCGATCCTGTGGGGTGCCAGAACTCGGCCACCGACCTTGACCTGGGGTTTTAGGCGGCTCGTTCATATTCGTTGATCAAGCTGCCGAGGACAGGCTGGCGCTTGATCCGTTCCTGGCTCAGGTCTGCGACGGGACGGTCGGGCCATGGTGGTTGAAGGTCGCGGCCACGGTGGGGTCGTCGTCCGTTGTAGTGGGCCGCGTACTCGACCAGGACGGTACGCAGGTGCCTTTCACCGACGATCAGCATCCGGTCGGTAACCTCGGTCCGGACGGGAGGAATTGTCAAGACCTGTGGATGGTGATCGTTAGGCGGCTTGGGTGATGGGTGTGGTGGTGGGTCGTTCGACGAGCTGACCGGCTTCGAAGACGGCGCCGGCGCGGACGAGGGCGACGAGGTGGGGTGCGTTGACCGCCCGCCAGCGGGCCTGGGCGGCGTCGATGAGCTTGAACGCCATCGCCAGCCCGGCGGCCCGTGATCCGGGGCCTTTGGTGACGCGGGTGCGGTGACGCACGGTCGCGAACGTCGACTCGATCGGGTTCGTGGTCCGCAGGTGCACCCAGTGCTCGGCCGGATAGTCGTAGAACGCCAGCAGCACGTCCAGGTCGTCGATGACCTTCGCGACGGCCTTGGGGAACTTCGCCCCGTAGGCCGCGGTGAACGCCTTCGCCGCGGCGGTCGCGTGGGTCTTGTCCTCAGCGTTGTAGATCTCCGCGAGGTGCTTCTTCGCGCTGGGATGCGCCGACTTCGGCAGCGCGGACAGCACGTTCGCGGTCTTGTGGGCCCTGTGGGGTGCCAGAACTCGGCCTGTGGGGCTCCAGAACCCCGATTTGGGCGGTGACCTGCGTATTTGCCTGCCGGATGGGGCCTGCGTCAGGCAGGCTGGATGGTCATGGTGTGGTCGCTGCTCTACGCCCTGACACGCAACGCTCTCGGACTGATGCTGCTCCGAGTCCGTGGGGACACGACAAAGGACGTCGAACTCCTCGTCCTGCGACACCAGGTGGCAGTGTCACGACGGCAGGTGAACCGTCCGGCACTGGAACCGGCGGATCGGGTAAACCTCGCAGCCCTGTCCCGGCTGCTACCCCGAGCCCGCTGGGACGTCTTCTTCGTCACCCCGGCCACCGTGTTGCGCTGGCACCGTGACCTCCTCGCACGAAAATGGACCTACCCGCGGACGTCGCCCGGACGGCCACCGGTCCGCCGGGAGATCCGCGAGCTGGTCCTGCGCCTCGTGCAGGAGAACCCAACCTGGGGCCACCGCAGGATCCACGGCGAGCTCGTCGGACTGGGCTACCCGATCGGGGTC
>NZ_MAXA01000106.1 GCF_001854695.1 Parafrankia soli | reverse complement strand
CGGCCGAACTGGACGCGGGGCAAGCGATGAGCGTCCCCGCTACCCCCAACGACGGCTCTGATGGGAGTGCTCAATGACCGCCTACGTCTGTCCGGAATGCGGCGAGTCCGCCACCGATGACGCTCACCTTGACGGCTCGCCACTGTGCCCCGTGGTGGGCGCCGCCGGCTATGAGCCTGCGCGGGCGGTGCTCGTGGACTCCCCGGAGGGTCAGCTAGTCCAGGACCAGCTCCTGGACGCCTTCGGTGTGGACGCCGCGCTGGACGTGATCCGAAACGGGACGTCGGAGCAGGACGCGCTCGACGGCGTGCTCGGTTCGGCTGGGTCCTACGGCCTCGACCTAGACGGGATCGCCCCCGCAGTAGGCGCCTCGTTCCGCGAGCACCTGACCAGCTATCGCGGACGGACGGCGCACTGATGAAGGAGGCTTGGCGGGCGGCCGACCTGCCGGTGGAGCGCTGCTGGGTCCACTGCGGTCACGCCCTTTACCTGGCCCAGGACATCGACTACAGCCGCGAGCCCCGCGCGCTGTGGCACGTCTATTACCGGCCGCGCCCGCTGTCCCCGCTCGACCACAATCCGCTGAAGCGGGTGAGGGAGGTCCAACACCTCGCGAGCGACCCGGAATGGGCGGAGGCTATCCGTCTTGCCGAGGCGATGGTGGGCGCCGGCCAGATCCAAGCCGCACCCGACACCGAGCAGACCCGAATCAAGGCCGACAGTATCGTCCGCGAGGCTGGCATCGCCGGTTTCATCGCGCCGGAGAAGCTGTCCCAGCTCGACGTCGTGCCGTTCCGGTACGACCCGACCCGGCCACCGCTGCCGGAGCATGGGCTTCAGATCGGCCGGGACGACGCCGGTACCTGGCGCACCTACCAGTACCGCTACCCGACCTCGACGCTGACCAGCGGGCATGCCAGCAACATCGAGGCCTTTTGGGCCTGCCACAGCCTGCGCGAGATCGCCGCGTGGTCGACCACGATCGACATCCGGGCTGAGGTCGAGAGCGAGCCGCAGTGGTGCCGGTTCGACCGCGAAAGCCTGGCCGGGAAGGTCAACCGAGTCGGCGAGAGGTTCGCTGAATGGCGAGCGCCCGTCCCACTGGCGGCGGAACCAACTCAAAAGGTCGCAGGGTTGCCGGGATTTCACCTGGTTGCTTTCGGACGCGGCAACTGGTCGATCGTCCGCAACTGGGACCGCCGAACGGTGCTGAGCGGAATCCGGGCGCGAGAGAAGGCCGCGACCGCTGCCCGTGCGCTGGCTGAACTGGGCGATCTTGCCGTTGTTCCGGGTTACGTCCTGCCCTTCTTTCCCGCGCTGCGCGAGGACATCGAGGCGATCAGGTGGGAGGCGACGGGCCGCAGCCCCGAGGCACCCGCCTGGGCCGAGAGGTGTCGCGCCCATGCCGCCGAAATCCGCCACGCGGTGGCCGAGAAAGTAGCGAAGGACGCCGTGGGGGGTCGGCGATGAGCGGCCCGGGTGCCCAGCGGCCATGCCCGGCGGGTGCCGACTGCGTTGCCGGGCACACGGCCGCCCGAGCGTGGCTACACGACCTGGTCCAGCTGATGTTGATGACCGGCAGCGTGGCGCAGCGGCCCGACCGCGACCTGCACCCGTGGCTGGAAGGTCTCAGCCTCCGGCCGGACGGACACCCCACGCCGGATGCGGTGGAGCTGACCACCGGCCTCGCGGGCCGGGAGCCGGGTTCGCTCGGGCACGACGGCAGCGATCGCTTCCAGGCCACCCGGAAGATCATCAGTGCCGCCGGCCTCGACCCTGATACGTGGGGAGTCTGCCCCGCCTGCGGCGGCCACGGCGTCCACCCCGACGACGTGCCGCCCGAGGGGCGGCCATGAAGGAAAACCGCCAGGCGACCATCAGGGCCGCCGGGGTTCTCGCCGATGACCTGAACGCGCAGGGCGTCGAGCCGTCCGAGGCCGCCCAGGTCGCCGCCTGCTGGGCACATACGGCCACCGTGATCCTCTGGTGCGAGCGCCTCGATCTGCTGCCCGCCCGTATCAGCGCCGGCCGCGAGCTCACCGGGGCCGTGCGCGCCGGGGTCGAGGATCTTGCCGCGCATCCGGCCACGGCCGGCTTCGCTGACCCCGCCGTCAACCCGGCGATGCGCGTCACCCCGGGCCTGGCTGCCCTCGCCGAGCTCGGCGACGCCTTGGCCGCCAGCCCGGATCACGGCTGGGACACCTGGACGGTCGGCGACCTGTACCAGGAGCTGTCCGCCGAGGCCCGCAAGGAACGAGCGCTCGCCCAGACCCCTCGGTTCATCGCCTACCCCCTCGTCGACTGGACGGTTGGGCGGGCCATGCTCGATCTCGGCGACGACGCGAAGGACATCCGGGTCATCGACCCCGCCTGCGGCACCGGGCACCTGCTCGTCGCCGCCGTACGCAAGGTCCGGCACCTGCCGCACCGGATGGGCATGCTCCGGATCGACAGGGCCGTCGACGCGGTACGCGGCGTCGACCTCGACCCCTACGCGGCGCTCATCGCCCGTTGGCGGCTCGCTGTCGAATGCCTGCCCTACCCGCGACCGGCGATCTGGGGTGACCTCGACCCGGACCTACCGATCCACGTGGCCCCCGCGAACAGCCTGCTCGACACTCATCCGCTGCTCGAGCCCGGCCAGTACCACGCCTGATTACGTAGGTGAGAACGGGCACCATCTGTCGGTCAGAGTCGGCCGCGGCTCGGGTGGGCGGGTTGGTCGTGTCGGTGAGTTTGGGCACCAGCCTGTCGATCATGCGGCCAGGGCGTGTGCGATCTCCCAGGCGACCGCTTCGAACTGGGTGTCGTGATGGGCGTTGCCCCAGAGCGCGTCGTCGACGCTGCGGACGAAGGCCCAGGCATGGGCTCTTGCCTGGTCGAGTCCGGCGGCGTCCACGAGGGTGTCGATCCGCCGGCGGACTGCGCGGGCGGGCTGGCCGCTGGCGGTGATGTCGTCCCAGCGGTTCCGCAGCAGGGGTAGCAGGTCATATTCGGGGGCCCCGGTTAGCGGTTTCGGGTCGATGGCGTTCCAGGGCTGGCGGGTG
>NZ_MAXA01000105.1 GCF_001854695.1 Parafrankia soli | reverse complement strand
CCCATGGCCATGGGTCTGGGAGAGGGCTGCGGGCGGAGTTTGGGTCCGACGTCGCGTACCCAGGTGAGGTGGCGGATGCCGAGCATCTTGAGGTCCTGGGGTTGGCGGGCGGCGAGGACCTGGGGGATGTCGGTGGTGAACCGCAGCTCGGGCACCCGGTCTTTCAGGTCGACGCTGGGGCCGGAGTTCCACACGGCGGTGACGCCGAGCGCGGCCGCGTCCCGGGTTCGCTTGATGTGGTCCTTCTTCTGGGTGAGCTGGACTTCTGTGGAGGTCGGCTGCGGGGCGTCGGCGATGAGCAGGTCGGGGAACCTTCTCCGACCACCGTGGCCGCGTTCGCGGGCGGTAACCTGCCAGCCGACGTGGTCGTAGACCTTGGTCCAGACGTCGAGCATCGCGCTGTGGCGGGCACGGTCGGGTGGGGCGACGGCGTGATCTCCGGTGCCACCTTCGCCCCGGAAGTGGGAGGCGTAGCGCGTTCCCGTGGCCCCGTAGGTCTTGAGGATCAGCGGTGCGCCCTTGCACTGCGGGAACAGGCATCGGGCAGTGGGATCGTGCCGGCTGGAGGAGCGTTGCGCTGCCCGGTCCCACAGTTCCAGGCCGTCAGGCCGGCCAAGCGTCGGGTCACCGAGGTCGAGCTGTTCGCCGGTGGCGAGTTGGGGTACTGGTAAGAAACGTGTCACCAGCCGCAAACGCGGGTGATCTTGCGTTGTGCCTCTCTGTGGGCGCGGGCTGTTGGCGCTTGGCGCACCGGGCCATGATGTTCGGGCGTGGCCCGAACGCTGGATCTCGATGAGCTCGTCGAGCACTGGACGTTGCTGGATGACGAGCGGGAGCTGATCGCTGGCAAGCGCGGGCCGACGCGGCTCGGCTTCACGGTGATGTTGAAGTTCTTCACCCAGATGGGTCGGTTCCCGCGGGGGCGTAGCGACCTGCCGGACGAGGCCGTGGAGTACGTGGCCCGGCAGGTCGGTGTGGAGCCGGGCGACATGGGCTTCTACGAGTGGACCGGCCGCACGATCGAGTACCACCGGGGGCAGATCCGTGGGTATCTGGGCTTCCGGGAGTGCTCGGTGGCCGACGCGGACCAGCTGGCCGAGTGGCTGGCCGGCAACGTGTGCGAGACCGAGCGGCGTTCGGAGCTGGTCCGCGAGGAGCTGCTGGCGCGCTGCCGCGCCGAGCGGATCGAGCCGCCGGCCGCCGGGCGGATTGAACGGGTTGTGCGCTCGGCGCTGCATCAGGCCGAGCAGGCGCTGACCGCCCGGATCGCCGGGCGTCTGCCCGTTGACGTCGCCGGGCGTCTGCGTGCGCTGGTCGCCGTGGACGTCCCGGACGACGACACCGGGCAGGACTCGGTGCTGGCGCTGATCAAGTCGGTGCCGGGCAACGTCAGTCTGGACTCAATGCTGACCGAGATCCGCAAGCTGCGGGCGGTCCGTGCGGTCGACCTGCCCGACGGGCTGTTCGCCGACGTCGCCCCACGGGTGGTCGCGGCCTGGCGGGCCAGGGCGGCGGTGGAGTCCCCGTCGCACCTGCGCGACCATCCCGACGCGCTGATGCTGACGCTGCTCGCGGCGCTGCTGCACGCTCGGCTTAAGGAGATCACCGACACGCTCGTTGAGCTGCTGATCTCGACGGTGCACCGGATCGGCGCGCGGGCGGACAGGAAGGTCACCGAGGAGCTCGTCAACGCGTTCAAGCGGGTGACCGGCAAGGAGAACATCCTGTTCGCGATCGCGGAGGCCTCGCTCGACAGCCCCGACGAGCCGGTCCGTGAGGTGGTGTTCCCGGCGGTCTCCGGTGGGGAGCAGACGCTGCGGGAGCTGGTGCACGAGTTCAGGACCAAGGGGCCGGTGTACCGGCGCACGGTGCAGACGACGTTGAAGGCCTCGTACTCCAACCACTACCGGCGCGGGCTGATCGCGCTGCTCGGGGTGCTGGAGTTCCGGTCGAACAACGACACACATCGGCCGGTCCTCGACGCTCTTGACCTGATCCGCCGGTACGCCGACAGCCGGCTGACGTACTTCCCCGTCGGCGAGACGGTGCCCTCCCACAAGGGGCTGCTGGGCGACTGGACGGAGCTGGTGTTCACCGACCCGACCAAAGGCCCGAAGCGGGCGGTCCGCGGCGTGTATGAGATCTGCACCTTCCAGGCGCTGCGCGACAGCCTGCGGTGCAAGGAGATCTGGGTTGTCGGCGCGGAGAAGTGGCGCAACCCGGATGAGGACCTGCCGGTCGACTTCGAGGTCCACCGGGTGGCGCACTACGCCGCGCTGCGTAAGCCGCTGGACCCGACCGCGTTCATCGACCAGCTGCGCGAGGAGATGCGCGCCGAACTGGGCGCGCTGGACACCGCGCTGCCAAAGTTGGGCTGGCTGGAGATCGCCGACCGGGGCAAGAACGGCCCGATCCGGCTCACCGACCTGGACGCCGCCCCGGAGCCGCGTAACCTGCGCCGGTTGAAGGCCGAGGTGCGGACCCGGTGGGGCACTGTCCCGCTGATCGACATGCTCAAGGAGGCGGTGCTGCGCACCGGCTGCCTCGCTGCGGCGACCACCGCGGCCAGCCGCGGGGACTTGGCCCCCGCCGTGCTCGCGGAACGGCTGATGCTGGCGATCTACGCCTATGGCACCAACACCGGTATCCGCGCGATCGCCGGGTCTGCGCAGAACGGCCACAGCGAGGACGACATCCGCTACGTTCGACGCCGCTATCTGACCGCCGAGCTCGCCCGCACGATGGCCATCGAGATCGCCAACGCCACCTTCGCCGCCCGGGCACACCAGGTCTGGGGCGCTGGGTCGAGCGCGGTGGCCAGCGACTCGACGCACTTCGGCGCGTTCGACCAGAACATCTTTACCGAGTGGCACTCCCGCTACGGCGGGCGCGGCGTGCTGATCTACTGGCACGTCGAGCGCAAGAGCATGGCCATCCACTCCCAGCTGCTCAGCTGCACCGCCTCCGAGGTCGCCGCGATGGTCGAAGGCGCGGTACGCCACGGCACGGCGATGGAGGTCGAGGGCAACTACGTCGACTCCCACGGCGCCTCCGAGATCGGCTTC
>NZ_MAXA01000104.1 GCF_001854695.1 Parafrankia soli | reverse complement strand
TCACCGCCGCAGTCACGATCTCCCGCTCCCAACCCGCCCTGGGTCACTAGTTGATGGATAACCCCCGTCTCAACTCATCCTGACAGATAGGGTGGCCGCCCAATCCAGGACGGGTGCGAGCGTGCACAGCAGCGTTCGGCCGAGCGGGGTCAGCGAGTACTCCACCCGGGGCGGGACCACGGGGAACACCTGCCGGTGGATCAACCCGTCTCGTTCGAGGCCKCGCAGGGTCACTGTCAGCATCCGCTGGCTGATGCCGTCGACCTCCTTGCGGAGCTGGGTGAACCGCCGTGGGCTCTCGCCGAGCTGGCAGATGACGTACACCGACCACTTGTCGCCGACCCGGTCGAGTACTTCACGCACCCGGCAGCCAATCGGCGCCGGCAAGACGGCCTGCTGGAGCGAGCCTTCGGCTTCCACGGTTCCCTCCAGGTAACTGACGCATCTCAAAGTGCCGTCTTGGCGCGCCGCTGTCGGGTCCCGAGGATGGTCTCAGTTCCGGCCAGGTACTGACCGCACTATCGGTAACCAAGCTACGAGGAGCCTCTCCCATGACTGCACCCGCCGTCCAGATCCCCGGCTACATCGCCGGCACGTGGGCCATCGACCCGGTGCACTCCGACGTCTCCTTCACCGTCCGCCACATGATGATCAGCAAGGTCAGGGGTCGCTTCGGCGCGTTCACCGGGACCGTCGTCACTGGCGAGGACCCGCTCGCCTCCGAGGTCAGGGCCGAGATCGATCTGACGTCGATCGACACGAACAATGCCCAGCGCGACGAGCACGTCCGCTCGGCGGACTTCTTCGAGGTCGACAAGCACCCGACCATGACCTACGCCTCGACGGGCATCCGGCTGGCCGGCGACGGCTTCGTCGTCGACGGTGAACTCTCGCTCAAGGGGATCACGAAGCCTGTCCCGCTGGCACTCGAGTTCAACGGTGCCGGGCCGGACGCGTTCGGTGGCACTCGCGCCGGCTTCTCCGCGACGGCCGAGATCAGCCGCAAGGACTTCGGGATCGAGTTCAACATGCCGATCGACGGCGGCGGCGTCGTCATCGGCGACAAGATCTCGATTTCGCTCGAGATCGAGGCGGTCCTGGAGGCTTCGACCGCGTGAGCTCGCCCCTGCCGGGACTGGGCTGGTGGAGTCAGACGTCGAGCGTGCGTCTCCTATACTCGCCGGGCGGACCGGGAGCTGACCGGCCTGGTCCGTGATGTCACGGCGGCGGGCCCGCTTGAGAGCGGCGGAGAGCTGTGCGACGGTCAGCCGCCGCGCCAGCTCCGGGGTCGGTGCTTTGGCGGTCGGTGCGGACCATGTCCGCCAGCGCGTGCGCGTCACCGGCGTCGCTCTTCGCCCCGGACGTCGAGTACCGCTCCCGGTAACGGGCTGCCTGCAACGGGTTGACCGCGATCACCTGATAGCCGGCCGCGACCAGCGCGGAGACCTACGGGCCCCGGTCGGTCTCGATCCCGACCACCACCTGGTCCGGGCCGGCGTCCTCGTCCAGGTGGCCGCCGATCAGCTCGTGATGGTCAGTTGTGTCCGTGCGCCTGCTGTATCTGATCCTCGTTCGGGTGTGTGGCTGGCTGGTTCTCCTCGGTCGTTCGTCGGCGTCGAAGGACATCGAGCTGCTTGTGTTGCGACATGAGGTCGCGGTGCTGCGCCGTACCCAGCCCAAGCCCCGATGGGACTGGGCGGACCGGGCGGTGCTCACCGCACTGATCCGACTCCTACCGAGTGCCGTAGCCGTCATGGTTCGCCCGGTTCTGGGCGGCGCGCCGGGTAGCCTCCCGCGTCTGCTGGGCGGGTCGTTCGATGATCCGGGGTGTGGCGGAACGGGTGCGGGTCCGGGAGATCGATCCGGACGAGGGTCAGCGGCTGTTACGGATTGTGCGGCGGTCCTCGGGGTCGGTGGTGAYGTGGCGGCGGGCGCAGATGATCCTGCTCTCCGCGCAGGCCATGACCCCAGCGAAGATCGCAGAGGTGACGTTCACGTCGGAGGACCGCGTCCGCGATGTGATCCACAACTTCAACGCCGACGGGTTCACCTCGCTCTACCCGAAGTACGCCGGCGGGCGGCCGCGGAAGTTCACCCTGCCGGAACTGAGGTGGGCCCCGTTCTTCGGACAGTGATCCCTACAGGGGATAATTGATCCGTGAACGGAGGAGATCAATGAGTCAGTCACGCAGGCGATACACACCCGAATATAAGGACGAGGCGGTTAAACTCGTCATCGATTCGGGTCGTCCCACATCGGCGGTCGCGAAGGATCTCGGTATCAACGAGGGAACGTTGGGGAGCTGGGTCGCGACCTGGCGGCGGGCACACCAAAGCGAGGAAGAGCCGTTGTCGATGTCCGAACGGGCCCGGCTCCGCGAGCTGGAGAAGGAGAACCGGGAACTCCGGATGGAGCGCGAGTTCCTCTGAGGAGTGAATTCAGCAACCACGGAGGGGCTGGGTCTGGACGCGTGGGATCCACGCTGGTGGCGTCGGCCGCCAACGTACGACTGTTCGCGCGGCGAGAGGACCTTCYTGGGTGTCCTTATTCAGCGGAGATGAGATCAGGCTGCGGGTTCGACGCTGACGGTGAAGCCAAGTTTCTCCAGCTCTCCGACCAGGGCGTTTTTGCGACGTTCAGGGTTTCGGGTACGGCGTGCGTGCCAGTCGCCGCCCAGGTCCAATGCCGTGAAGCTTAAGTCGATCTTGATTGGTTGATCGGCTGCTGCTCTTGGCCGGTGGGTTGGTACGGCGTGTCGGCGTGGCGTGGATGCCGCTGGGTGGTTTGGTCACGGTTCGTGGCTTCGATGGTGACCCCGGACCAGGTGTCGGTGGGGGTGCTGGTGACGGCGGTGTCGCGGGATGCGGTGGACGAGGCGGTGGCGGCCTGCGGGGTCGGTGAGCGGCGCAGGGGCGGGAAGCTCCCGCCACACGTGACGGCCTATCTGACGCTGGCGATGTGCCTGTTCCCGGACGACGACTACACCGAGGTCGCGCAGAAGACGACCGGGTCGTTGGATCGGTTCGGCTGCTGGGACGCCGGGTGGGCTCCGCCGAGCGCGAGCGGGATCACCCAGGCGCGTAAGAGGCTCGGCCGGGCGGTGATGGCCGAGGTGTTCGAA
>NZ_MAXA01000103.1 GCF_001854695.1 Parafrankia soli | reverse complement strand
AGGTAGAGGCCGACGACGTCCTCCACCTTGGCCTCGAAATCCGGGTCCGCCGAGAGCTTGAAGACTCGGTGCCGGTGCGGCTGGAGATTGTTCTCCCGCCACAGCTGGGCCACGAAGGTGTGCGAGACCGACACTCCTTCGCGGCGCTTCAGGTACCGCGCCATCTCGGTGCTTGTCCAGTGGCTCAGTCCGGTCTCCGGCGGAGGGGTGGCCCTGGTCAACGCCAGGATCCGCGCCCGTACCCGCCCCGGGACCTCCCGTGGCCGCCCCGGGGACACCCGGCTCACCAAGCCGTCCGGCCCCTCCTCGTCATAGCGCGACAGCCACAGCCGCACGGTAGGCTTCGACGCGCCCGCCTTCTCGGCTATTTCCCGCACTGAGGATCCTTCGTCCCGCCATAGCACCATACGGGCGCGGGCAGCCGCAGACCTGTCGTACCCACCGCCTCCAGCCAAGGACTCGAGAATATCGCGTTGATTATCAGTTAGGATCATGTGTCCAATTTACCCACACTTTTTCCAGCCTAACAGTGGCACTGGAACGGGCATTTGTTTACGCCGCACTAGCTGCCCGATCGGTCGGGAGAGCAACAAATGGGCGCGACACGCCGCAGATTTACCGAGGAGTACAAGGAACAAGCGGTAACTTTCGTCATCGACGGCGGCCGTTCTGTCGCCGAGGTCGCCCGGAACATCGGCGTCCACGAGATGACGTTGGGAAAATGGGTGAAGAAAGCCAAGGACGAGGCGGGGAACTCGCAGCTGCCGGACGCGGTGCTGGACGAGTCCGAACGGGCCGAACTCGTCCGGCTGCGCGGCGAGGTCAAGGACGCGAACTCGACTATCGCCGAGCTTCAGATGCAGGTGGAGTTCGCAAAAAAAGTTGCGACCTGGTTCGCGAAAGGAAAGGGCGGATTCAAGCGGTCATAGCGACGCATGCTTCGCCAGCAGATCATTGAAGGCTTCGACCGGCTTCGCCCAACCCAACGTCTGCCGTGGCCGTCCGTTCAGCTGTTCGGCCACCCTATCAAGCTCATCCTGAGTATGCAACGAAAGATCAGTGCCCTTCGGGAAATGCTGACGCAGCAGCCCGTTCGTATTCTCGTTCGACCCCCGCTGCCACGGCGAATGCGGATCACAGAAGTAAACGGGCATTCCGGTCGCGACGGTGAACTTCGCGTGCCGAGCCATCTCCTTACCCTGATCCCAGGTGACGGACTTCTTCATGAAGTCGGGCAGGGTTTCCATCTTMCGGACCAGCAGGTAGGCGACCTTCTCAGCGTTGCGGTCGTAGGGAATCCGCACGAGCATGACGAACCGTGTGGTGCGCTCGACCAGCGTCGCTACCTGGGATCTGTTTCCCTTGCCCAGGATGAGATCCCCTTCCCAGAATCCGGGGACGGCGCGGTCCTCGGCCTCCTTCGGCCGCTCGCTGATGTTGACCATGTCGACGATCCGCCCGCGGGCCACGGTCGTCCGGGACCGGTTCACCCGCCTGGCCCGGCCCTTGCGTAGCGCGACCGTCAGCTGGGTGCGCAGCTCGCCACGGGCCTGCAGGTAGAGGCACTCGTAGTGAGGTCGGACCGAGGCGCGGTGCCGACCTTGCGGCCGGCCCGTTTCCTCGGCCCGCCTCCCGAACCCGGCGTGCACCGTTAAGCGCACCGGGCTCTCCACAAGCCCCGGGGGACGTGTCTTCTTTCGCCCACCGGTGCAGCTTGGCCTGGATCTCTCGTACCCTTTCCTCGGCCTGCGACCAGGCGAGGTCCAGTTCGTCGGTGTTCACCGGCGGCCTCCGAGTATTCCAGTGTCCTCGTTGCTGACTTGCTGGCCCCCTTCGCCATGTACGCGCCTCTCGCGCGCTCGGACTACTACGGGGCCTCCGTCCCGGCCCACGGCCCACGGTCGGCAACGGACCTGCCCACCAACGGCCTGACCGGCCGAAGGGGAGGGCAGCCGGGGACGGTTCCCACGTTCACCTGACAATCGATCGACCAGGGAGATGACCCAGCTTTGTCCCKGCAGCATCGCCACGCCTACGCCGCAGATCTTCACCGTGGCCTCCTCACCGGCACAATCAACCGGCTCCGGAGTTGACTCGGCCTCACGACCAGGTCACGCACTGCAAACCGGCCCCTATCCACCAGATTTGAGCCGGCCCCACGCTTACGGGACTTCAACCACTGGTTCACTTTCGTTGCACCTTCTGGTCTCGCTAGCCGGGCCCGGACCGTCTGGCAGTGCCGGCCCGTCCCGTCGTTGTCGGGGCTGCTTACCGCCCTCCCCGGCGTTCCCCGGATCAGGCTGCCCCCAGCTTCTACCGGGTCGCTGCGACGACCCGGCGGTGAAGGTCTCCCACCTCCACTCGACTGTCTGGCGCCTCGTGGCACGCGATCGTCTCGTGGGACACGCGCATGCTCTCGTCATCGGGATGATCCGTCGCCAGTCTCTCGCTGATCTGCTTCGGTGACCACTTCTCGGCCAGGCCCGCGTTGACCGCGTCATGCAGCGCCGGCGACGCCACCAGCTTGCGTCCCTTCGGACGCGCCCGCAACGCATCACACCGAGCCTGCGCGTCCACCGCCCGGTAAACCTTCTCACCGCCGTTGCGGTCGATCTCCCGCGCAATTGTCGAGTGATGCCGACCGAGCGCCTTCGCGATGAACCGCGCCGAACGACTCCTGCTCAGCTCCCGGGAAATCAGCTCCCGCTCCTCGACCGTCAACTGCTCCCGCCGACCCATCCACCATCCAGCCCCTCGACACCAAGACGATCATTCTATCGAGGCGTCGCTACGACCATTTGACCCCGCCGAGCTTTACCACTGGTTCCTCTCGTATACCCTCTGATCCCGCTCGCCGGACCCGGCCCGTCTGGCAGTTCCAAACCGTCCCGGCTTTGTCAGCGCTGCTTCCCGCCCTCCCCGGCGTCTCCCGGATCAGACTGCGCTCAGCTCCCACCAGACCGCTGCGACGGTCCAGCGAGGAGGTCTTGCACCTCCTTCGACCCTCAGCGCCTCGTGGCGCACCTCGACCCTGCTGGCTAATTCGGCCTTATGCGGCGTGGGTGAGTTCGAGGCGTGCGAGGTGGCTGGTGCGGGTGCGGTCGAGGGGGTGGCCGTTCCACCATGCGTCGAGG
>NZ_MAXA01000102.1 GCF_001854695.1 Parafrankia soli | reverse complement strand
AGCCAGGGCTTGAGGCCAAAGGCCCGCCAGACGCGGTGCACGCTGGTCGGAGAGATCCCCACCCGCTTCGCGAGCTCGCGCTTGGACCAGTGGGTGGCCCCTTCGGGCACCTCTTCCAGAGTGCGGACCACGACCTCCTCGACCTGGGCATCGCTGATCGTGCGCGGCGCGCCCRGCCTCGGCTCGTCGCTGAGCCCGGCGCACCGGTGCCGGACGAACCGGTTCCGCCACCTGCCCACCGTGTCCCGGCTGATTCCCAGTTCGGCGGCCACGGACTTGTTGGTCCTGTCATCCGCGCACATCAACACGATGCGCGCCCGCTGGGCCAGGCCCTGCGCAGTCCTGCGCCGGCTGGCCCACCCCTGAAGGGTCCGCCGCTCGGCCCCGGTGAGCACGAGCGGCAGACTCGGCTTACCTGCCATACCTCCATGACACCGCAGGTCCCATGAGATCGCAGATCTCCGGACCGGGACACTAGCACCAGACGCGCCGGATCCGGGCCAGGGCAGGGACGCCGCCGAAAGGGCAGCGGCTCTGGTCGGCGGGGCTCGGGGCCCGGGGCTCGCCGATGTTTTCCTTGACCGCATGAAAGCGGCAGATCTACCCTTTCACAAAGGTGCGAGGACTACCGCGCGTATGCGGTCCAGATAGCTGGCACAACTTCACATCAGGGCGAGCGTTCCTGCGGAACTCGGGCGTCGCGTGCCACCACTGCCACGGCTTTCTGCCCGTGCGTGCTGCTCGCGGCCTGTTTTTCAGGGATCCGTCGATGCATGTGCTCGTCCAGTGCCTGGTCCGGTCCCGCGCCGCTCACGCCTGTCCTGACAGGTGCAGACGGAGGCGGGAGGAGCAACCGTGGGTGCCGCCCTCATCACGCTTCTTGTGCTGCTTCTCCTCGCTGTCATCGGGCTGACACTGGTTCTGCTGCGCCTGGTACGGGCCGGTGGGCTGGGCGTGAGAGCGCGTGCCGACACCGTCACCGAGGTTCGGTCTCCCCATGACGGCGACTCGTCGCCGGTCGGCCACCCCGGGGGAGACACGAGGCCGGCCTCGCCGAGCCCGCCGGATTCCCCGGTCTCGCGCAGAGACACGGATACCGCCGTGCCCGCGTCGGAGGGCGTTCCGGATCCGGCCGTCGAGGCTCCGGCCACGACGGGTTCCGTGGGTCCCGGATCGATCAGCCCGGCCTCGGGCACGGCCGGGCCGGGCGTGCCCGGGCCGGAGAACTCCACCGTGACCGGTCCCGAGCTGGGCGGTTCTGAGCCGGCCGGTTCCGGTTCGGGTGGAGCTGGGCTGGCTGGCGCCAGAGGAGCCGAGTCCGAGGCGACCAGTTCCGAACCGGCTGGTCCAGAGCAGGGCGGCCCGGAGCGGCCCGGCTCAGCACAGCTCGGTTCGAAACAGGCCAGTTCCGAACAGACTGGCGCTGAGCACGGCGGTCCCGGAACTCCCGAGTCGGGGAAGGTCGCATCCGCGGGTTCGGGCCAGGCCGGGTCCGGCGAACAGGCCGGTGCGGACCCAACGCCGGCCAGCACCGCGACCGCGCCGAAGGTACCGACCCTGCCGTCCGCGCCGACGGCGTCCGGCCGATCCGCTGATCTGGGCTCGGCCTCGCCGGCTCCGGAGGGCACGGCCTCGGGCACCGACGGCCACGCGGCCACTGCGGCCGACATGCCCGAGCCCGAGACAAGCGCTTCCGCTGCCGGGATCGGCGGAGCCGGGTCTGTGGGTGCCGGGGGCGACGGCGCGAGGCGGGAGCCTGCGAGCGCCGGTGCTGATCCCGGGTCGGTCGGCGCCGCCGCGGTCGGGGCCGCCAGGGTCGAGCTCGCGCAGATCTCGTCCATGGTCGCGGACCTTCGCCGGGAGGCGCGTGATGTTGAGGAGGAGGCCGAGCGGATCCGGCGCCGGGCCGAGCAGGACGCCGCGGAGCAGACGGAGCGGGTACGGCGGGAGGCCGAGCAGATCCGCCGGCACGCCGAGGAGGCCGCCGAGGCGATCCGGGAACGGGCGGTCGCGGACGCGGAGCTGCGGGCGTCGAGGGCGGAGGCGGCCGCCCGCGACGCGATCCACGCGGAGCGCGAGCAGATCCGCGCCGAGCTCGACGAGGATCTGCGCACCCAGCGGACCGAGCTGCGCGGCTGGGACAGCCGGCTCACCCAGCGCGAGCAGCGGGTCACAGACCAGGCTGCCAGCGTGGAGGAGCGGCTGCGCCGGCTGGAGACCCGCGAGGCCGAGCTGGCCGTCCGCGAGGCCGGGCTGGACAGCCGTGAGTCCGATCTCGGCGAGCTGGAGGAGGCCCGGCGGCGGGAGCTGGAGCGGGTGGCGGGCCTGACGTCCGCGGAGGCCCGCACCGAGCTGGTCAAGGTGGTCGAGGACCAGGCCAGGCTGGACGCCGCCGTCCGGGTGCGGGACATCGAGGCCCGAGCCGAGGAAGAGGCCGAGGACCGGGCGCGCCGGATCGTCACCCTGGCCATCCAGCGGGTCGCCTCGGACCAGACCGCCGAGTCCGTGGTGTCGGTGCTGCACCTGCCCAGTGACGAGATGAAGGGCCGCATCATCGGGCGCGAGGGTCGCAACATCCGCGCGTTCGAGTCCGTGACCGGGGTCAACGTGCTCATCGATGACACTCCGGAGGCGGTGCTGCTGAGCTGCTTCGATCCCGTGCGCCGGGAGATGGGGCGGATCACGTTGGCGGCGCTGGTGTCCGACGGCCGCATCCACCCGCACCGGATCGAGGAGGAGTACGCCCGAGCCGAACGCGAGGTCGCGGCGAAGTGCGTCCGCGCGGGTGAGGACGCCCTGATCGACGTCGGCATCGCCGAGATGCATCCCGAGCTGATCAACCTGCTGGGTCGGCTGCGCTACCRCACCAGCTACGGGCAGAACGTGCTCGCGCACCTCGTCGAGAGCGCCCACCTGGYCGGGATCATGGCGGCCGAGCTGCGGCTGCCCCCGGCGATCGCGAAGCGCGGCACGCTCCTGCACGACCTCGGCAAGGCGTTGACGCACGAGGTGGAGGGCTCCCACGCGATCGTGGGTGCGGAGATCGCCCGCCGCTACGGCGAGCACGAGGACGTCGTCCACGCCATCGAGGCGCATCACRACGAGGTCGAGCCGCGCTCCATCGGGGCCGTGCTGACCCAGGCCGCGGACCAGATCTCCGGCGGGCGCCCCGGGGCGCGCCGGGACAGCCTCGAGTCCTACGTCAAGCGCCTCGAGCGCATCGAGCAGATCGCCGCCGAGCGCCCCGGGGTCGAGAAGGTCTTCGCCATGCAGGCCGGCCGCGAAGTGCGGGTGATGGTCGTGCCCGAGCTGGTCGACGACGTGGCCGCTCACCTGCTCGCCCGGGACGTCGCCAAGCAGATCGAGGACGAGCTCACCTACCCGGGCCAGATCCGGGTCACCGTGGTCCGCGAGACCCGCGCCGTCGGCATGGCCCGCTAGCCGCCATCAGCCAGGCAGCCAGCCCCGGCTGACGGACGGCCGTCCCGGGTCAGTCAGCTTCTGCCGGCCGCGACGGGGCCGGCGGTGTCGGCGGCGTCCAGCAGGATGGGCGCGGAGGTGCCGAGGCGGTGGGCCTGGCGCCGCTCGAGCCAACGCGCGGTCAGCGACAGCGAGAGGTTCACGATGATGTACATGACGGCCAGCACGGTGTACACGGGCAGGGCGTAGCGGCCGCCCAGGAACTCGACTGCCGACCGGCCCTGCCGCAGCAGCTCGGTGTACCCGATGACGAAGCCCAGCGAGGTGTCCTTCAGCAGCGTGACGAGCTGGCTGACCAGTGTCGGGCTCATCCGGCGCACGGCCTGCGGGAACTGGATCAGAGTGAAGATCTGGGTGCCGCGCAGCCCGAGCGCCGCCGCGGCCTCCGTCTGGCYCTTGTCGATGGACTGGATGCCCGCGCGGAAGATCTCGCTGAGCACCGCCCCGTTGTAGGCGGTCAGGCCGATCACGAGCGCCCAGAACGCCGAGAGGTTGATGCCGAGCTGCGGCAGGCCAAGGTAGGCGAAGAAGATCAGCATCAGCAGCGGCAGGCCGCGCAGCATCTCCACGACCGCCGTGGCCGGGATGCTGACCAGCCTGCGGTTCGACTGGCGCGCGAACGCGAGCGCCGTTCCGACGGCGACGGCGAGCACCATGCCGGTCGCGGCGGCGCGCAGCGTGTCGAGCAGGCCCTCCCACAGCAGCGTCCGCAGGTCGGGTTCGTCGAAGAAGACGCTCCACACCTCGCCGTCGAGCTGGCCCTTGTCCGACAGGCGCAGCACGGCGAGGACGACGAGCGCCGCCAGCGCGGCCACCGCGACCACGCTCGCGATCAGGATGCGACGCCGGCCACGCGGGCCGGGGGGATCCGACAGCACGATGCTCATCGCGGGGTCCTCGTCAGCCGTCGTTCGGTGAGGCCGACCGCCCAGGCCAGGGACAGCGTCAGCACCAGGTAGCAGACGATGCCGGCGAGCAGGACGGCGACGACGTCGCCGGGGTTCGCGGTGGTCAGCCGCTGACTGATCCCGGTCAGCTCCTGGACGCCGAACGCGGCGGCGATGGAGGTGTTGCGGATCAGCGCGCTGCCGACGCTGCCCAGCGGCTGGACCACGTTGCGGAACGCCTGCGGCAACACGACGAGCCGCAGCGTCTGCGAGAAGGTCAGGCCCAGCGCCCGCGCGGCCTCCGCCTGGCCCGCGTCGACGCCGTTCACCCCGGATCGCACGGCC
Source organism: Parafrankia soli (assembly GCF_001854695.1). Taxonomy (GTDB): domain Bacteria; phylum Actinomycetota; class Actinomycetes; order Frankiales; family Frankiaceae; genus Parafrankia; species Parafrankia soli. The sequence goes on along the minus strand of NZ_MAXA01000102.1, from coordinate 118,884 downwards.
TCGCAGACGAGCGCGGTGTGGTAGATCGTCAACGCCATGACGGCGAACGTGAAGTAGCTGAAGACGATGTCGACCTGCGGGAGTACGAAGACCACGAAGAAGAACACGATAGTCAGCGGCGTGTTACGAACGGTTTCCACGTAGGCCGTCCCCGCCCAGCGCAGCGGCGGAACCGGGCTGACCCGCATGGCCGCGAGGCCGGTGCCGAGGATCAGCGCGGACACGGCCGCGAACAGGCTCAGCCGAAGCGTCTGGACGAATCCCTCGCGGAAGATGTCGAGGTTGTCGAGGACGGCGTCGATGTGAGACCACCCGTAGTCAGCTCGGTGTTCGGAACGTTGCTCCGGGCGCCCGGCCATCCGTGCGGTCGCGGTGGACGGCCGGGACACCCGGCGTCAGCGCCCGGCGTGCCCGGGGCCCGGTGCGGGCCCCGGGCACGCCGGGCGCCGAGAGTCAGGAAGTACGGAGGGTCAGGAAGTACGGAGGTGCGGGAGGTGCGGAGGATCAGGAGGTGTAGCGGTCCACCGCGGGAGGCGTGGGCATGTCCGGCTCGACCTTGCCGATCGTGTCCTTGTAGGCCGTCTCGTACCGACCGTCGGTGTAGGCCGCTTCCAGCGTGTCGTTGATGAACGTGCGGAACTCGTCATCGCCCTTGGCGATGCCGATGCCGTAGGGCTCCGTGCTGAACGGCTCGCCGACCAGCTTGAAGGCGCCCGGGTCGGAGTCCATCAGGCCGAGCAGAATCGCGTTGTCGGTCGTGACCGCGTCCACCTGGCCGGCCTTGAGCGCCTCGGCGCACTTGCTGTAGACGTCGAACAGGGTCAGCTCGGCGTCCGGTGCCTGTGTGCGGATGCGCTCGGCCGGGGTGGAGCCGCTCACCGAGCAGACCTTCTTGCCCGCGAGCGTGTCCTTCCCGGTGATGGCGGTCTCGCCGGCCCGCACCATCAGCGTCTGACCGGCCACGTAGTACGGGCCGGCGAAGTCGACGACCTGCTTGCGCTTGTCGTTGATGGTGTAGGTGGCCACCACCAGGTCCACGCGGTGCTGCTCGATGAACGGCTCACGGTTGGCCGAGACCGTCTCGACGAACTTGACCTTGTCCGCGGGGATCCCCAGCGCGTCGGTGATGATCCTGGCGATCTCGACGTCGAAGCCCTCGGGCTCGCCGCGCAGGTTCTTCAGGCCGAACAGCGGCTGGTCGAACTTCGTGCCGACGGTGATCGTGCTCGCCGACTGGAGCTTGGCCATCGTGCTCCCCGCCGGGAACGTGGTGGCGGTGGCGGCGGCCGGCTCGTCGGAGCTGTCGTCGTCGCCGCAGGCGGACAGCGCGAGCGAGCCGGCCAGTGCCGCGGCGAGCAGCAGGGCCGCGCCGCGCAGCGGCCGCCGCGGGCGGGAGCCCGAGGCCGCGCGGGTGGTGGAGTCGGTTGCGTCGATGGCGTCCGTGGGGGCCGTTCGCCGTTTGCTACGGGTGAGCGACATGCGCATGGGCGATCCTTTCCAGAAGTTCGACGTCGGGATTCAGATAGCGCTTTCTGCGGCTGCTGACCGCACCGCCGTAGGGGTGTTCGGTCCCACAATTCCAGTGGATGCGGTCGATGAGGGTCGGCTCCGCGACAGGGCCACCGATCATCCCGGTGTAGCCGGTCGGCGCCCGGTGCAGCTGGTCGGCCCGGCGTAATCCGATCGCGAACCAGCTGGGTCGGCTCCGGGGCACGACAGGTCTCGGCGGCGGGCTCGTTTCCGCTGGATCAATGAGTGAGGACCTTCGCCAGGAAGTCGGCGGCGCGTTCACTTGCCGGGGCGGCGAAAAAGTTCTTCGGCGGGGCCACCTCGAGCAGCCGGCCGTCGGCCATGAACACCACGCGGTCGGCCGCCGAGCGGGCGAAGCCCATCTCGTGCGTCACTACGATCATCGTCATGCCGGACGCGGCCAGCGACCGCATGACGTCCAGGACCTCCTGGATCATCTCCGGGTCGAGCGCCGACGTCGGCTCGTCGAAGAGCATCAGCTTCGGCTCCATCGCCAGCGCCCGGGCGATGGCCGCCCGCTGCTGCTGGCCGCCGGAGAGCTGGCGCGGGAGCCGGTCGGCCTTGTCCGCGATGCCGACACGTTCCAGCAGCGCCCGGGCTTTCTCCTCGGCCTCGGCGCGCCTGACGCCGTTCACCCTGCGCGGGCCGAGCGTGATGTTGTCCAGGATCGTGCGGTGCGCGAACAGGTTGAACGACTGGAACACCATGCCGACCTGGGCGCGCATGCGGGCCAGCTCCCGGCCCTCGGCGGGCAGCGGCCGGCCGTCGAAGGTGATGCGGCCCTCGTCGATGGTCTCCAGGCGGTTGACGCACCGGCACAGCGTCGACTTTCCCGAACCGGAGGGGCCGATGACGCACACGACCTCGCCGGCCTCGACCGTCAGGTTGATGTCGTTCAGGACACGGTTCTTCCCGAAGGACTTGCTGACGCCTTCCAAGGTCACCAGCGGCATGTCGCCCTCCCGGCTCTTGTGGTCGACGGGAGGCGGATGGGCGCGGCGCCAACGGAGACACGCGATCGACCGGAACTGCGGGACGGACGGGCCTGAACGGGTTCCGGCCATCGCATCATGGTCGTGAACATTTTCGAATGCTACGCCCCGATCATCCGCAATGGCGGTGTCCGCTCGGTGGTTTTACCTGTCAGGAACAGGATGTACCACGGACGCGGCGCACCCGGTGGCGGTCCCGACACGTCCGGCACGTTCCGGGGTGAAGCACACGGGCGTGTGTGGGCGCGGCAGGTGCTGGTCGGCCTCATCGGTCCAGCCGTGCGTCGGCCCGGTCGGCCCGCCTGGCCTGGTCGCGGCCCGCCTGGCCTGGTCGGCCCGCCGGCTCGACTCGTGCCCCCGGGCCCTGCCTGCCGAGCCTGCCGCGAGCGCACGTGCCGCGCCGGTGCCTGCGCTTGACGCGAAGGACGAGGTTCGAAGGAGTCGATCCCGGCGTGTCGAACGGTGTCCGGGTGCGGGCCGTAGGCTGGGTGGGTGAGYGGCCGTAGCTACCAGGTCCGGACGTTCGGCTGTCAGATGAACGTGCACGACTCCGAACGGCTCGCCGGCCTTCTCGAGTCCGCCGGCTACGTTCCGGCCCCGGAGGGGTCCGACGCCGACGTCGTCGTGTTCAACACCTGCGCTGTCCGTGAGAACGCCGACAACCGGTTGTACGGAAACCTCGGTCATCTGTACCCGGCGAAGAAGAGCAACCCGGCGATGCAGATCGCGGTGGGTGGCTGCCTCGCGCAGAAGGACCGGTCGGTGATCCTGGATCGCGCGCCCTGGGTCGACGTCGTGTTCGGCACCCACAACATCCATCGGCTGYCGGTGCTGCTCGAGCGGGCCCGGCACAACTCCGCCGCCCAGGTGGAGATCGCCGAGGCGCTCGAGGTCTTCCCGAGCAGCCTGCCGGCCCGCCGGGCCAGCCATCACTCGGCGTGGGTCAGCATCAGTGTGGGCTGCGACAACACCTGCACCTTCTGCATCGTGCCGAGCCTGCGCGGCGGTGAGCGCGACCGGCGTCCCGGCGACGTGCTCGCCGAGGTGGAGGCGCTGGTCGCCGAGGGCGCGCTGGAGATAACGCTGCTCGGCCAGAACGTGAACTCCTACGGGCGCTCACTGGGCGACCCGGGCGCGTTCGCGAAGCTGCTGCGCGCGTGCGGCCGGGTCGAGGGGCTGGAGCGGGTCCGTTTCACCTCACCGCATCCGCGCGATTTCACCGACGACGTCATCGAGGCGATGGCGCAGACGCCGAACGTGTGCCCACAGCTGCACATGCCGCTGCAGTCGGGGTCGGACGTGGTGCTGCGCCGGATGCGGCGCAGCTACCGCCGGGAGCGTTTCCTCGGCATCGTCGAGCGGGTCCGCGCGGCCATGCCGGACGCCGCGATCACCACCGACATCATCGTCGGATTCCCGGGTGAGACCGAGGCCGACTTCGCCGACACCCTGGACGTCGTCCGTACCGCGCGTTTCGCCGGGGCGTTCACCTTCAAGTACTCCCCGCGTCCCGGCACGCCCGCGGCCGAGATGGACGGCGCGGTCGATCCCGCGGTGGTCTCCGAGCGCTACGGGCGGCTCGCGAGCCTGCAGGACGAGATGTCGTGGGCGGAGAACCGGGCGCAGGTCGGGCGCCGGGTCGAGATCGTCGTGGCAGAGGGGGAGGGGCGCAAGGACTCCGCCACCGGCCGCCTCTCCGGACGCGCCCGCGACGGCCGCCTCGTCCACCTGCTGGTGACCGGGCCGCATGCGCAGGAGGGGCTCGTCCGGCCGGGCGACGTCGTGGAGACCGTGGTGACCAGGGGCGCGCCGCACCACCTGACGGCGGACGGCCCGCTGCTCACCCACCGCCGGACCCGCGCCGGTGATGCCTGGGCCGCCGGCCGCGCCATCGCCGGCGACACCCCGAGCCCGGAGGACCGCCCCGCGGTCTCTCTGGGGATGCCGCAGCTGCGCCCGAGCGCCCCCGCCGCGCGGTGACCCTGGTCGCCGCGGCTGTCTGCCCGCATCCGCCGCTGTTGGTCCCGCAGGTCGCCGGGGTGGACCCGGTCGAGGTCCGCGACCATGCCAGCGCGGCCGTCGCCCGGCTGTGTGCCCTCGCCCCGGACCACATCGTGGTCGTCGGCGACGATGCCGCGGACGCCCACTACGCCGGGTCGGCCGTCGGCTCGCTGGCCGGGTTCGGGGTCGACCTGAGCTTCTCGCTCGGCGCGTCGGGCACGGGTCCGGCCGTGCTCCCGCTGTCGCTCACCATCGGAGCCTGGCTGCTGCGTGAGGCGGGCTGGGCCGGGCGGTGCTCGGCCCGCGGGGTGCCGGCGGCGACCGGGCCGGCGGCGGCCGCCGCGATCGGCGCCGACCTCGTGGCCACCGCGGAGGCGGACGGGTCCCGGCTCGCCTTGCTGATCATGGGCGACGGGAGTGCCCGGCGGACGGTGAAGGCCCCCGGCAGCCTGGACCCGCGGGCCGCCGCGCACGACGCCTCGGTCTCCGCCGCGCTCGCCACGCTGGACGTCACGGCGCTGCTCGCCCTCGATCCCGCGCTCGCGGCCGACCTGCTCGCGCCGGGCCGGGCGTCCTGGCAGGTCCTCGCCGGCGCGCTGCGCCGCGCGACGCCGGGCGACCCGGCCCGCTCCTGGACGAGCCTGGTCCGCTACGACGACGCCCCGTTCGGGGTCGGCTACCTGGTCGTCGGATGGGAGCGCGCGGACGGCACCCGGGGCGACCGGCAGGAGAAGCGGGCCACCGCGCAGAGCGGCCGGTGACCGCGTCCCGTGACGGCGCCGGCCTGACCAACGGTGCCACCCGAGCCGATCAGGCCGGGCCGGTCATCGCGGTCGTCGGCCCGACCGGCGCCGGTAAGAGCGACCTGGCGGTCGAGATCGCCCTCGAGCTCGGTGGGGAGATCGTCAACGCCGACTCGATGCAGCTCTACCGGGGCATGGACATCGGCACGGCGAAGATCCCGATGGTCGAGCGCCGCGGCGTGCCCCACCATCTGCTGGACGTCTGGGAGATCACCCGCGCCGCGGACGTCGCCAGCTACCAGGCCGACGCCCGGCGGGTCGTCAACGGCCTGCTCGCCGCCGGCCGGGTGCCGATCCTGGTCGGCGGATCTGGCCTGTACGTGCGGGCGGTTCTGGACGATTTGTCATTTCCCGGCACCGACCCGGCCGTCCGCGCCCGGCTCGAGCGCGAGCTCGCCGAGGTCGGGCCGGGGCCGCTGCACGAGCGGCTGACGGGGCTGGCGCCGACCGCCGCCGCGGCGATCCTGCCCGGCAACGGGCGGCGGATCGTGCGGGCGCTCGAGGTCGTCGAGCTCACCGGCACATTCGAGGCAACTTTGCCCGGATATCGATCGATTTATGACGTCGTTCAGGTCGGCGTGGACCGCCCGGACCTGGACACGCGGATCGCCGACCGGGTGGAGCTGATGTGGCGCGCGGGCTTCGTCGACGAGGTCGCGGCGCTCGCGGAGGCGGGGCTGCGCGACGGGCGGACCGCCTCGCGTGCCCTCGGATACGCCCAGGTCCTGGCCGTCCTCGACGGAGCAATGGACTCCATGGACGCGGCCAAACAGGCCACAACAACGGCCACCAGGCGCTTCGCTCGTCGGCAAAGATCCTGGTTCCGGCGTGATCCGCGGATATCCTGGCTGGAATTTCCGGATGTCGCCGCGGCGCTCGCCGAGGTACGACGTCTGGTGGGTTCGCTCTGATATCGGGTTCGCTCTGACGTGTGGCCGGCCCAGCGCCGCGGGACCTTCGCCTGACCCGTCGGCCCGGGTCCCGGCCCATCCCGGCGTCTGGAGAGTTCGACGTGACCGCGCTCGACCTTGCCCTGGTTCCCGCGCTGTACGCCTCGTTCGACGACGGTTCGCTACGCCTGCACTACCAGCCGGACGTCGACCTTCGTAACGGCTCCGTCCCGGGGATGCAGGCGCGGCCCCGCTGGGCGCACGCCGAGTTCGGGCTGCTCGGCCCGGCGGCCTTCATGCGCGTCGCCGAGGCCGCCGGACTGGTCGGCCAGGTACACCAGTGGGTGCTGCGGATGGCGGTCACGGAGGCGCGGACCTGGCACCGGATGGCCGCGGGGACCTCCGTCCGCCCGCCGCGGCTGTGGGTGCGCATCGACGGCCGTCATCTCGCCCGCCCGGAGTTCCTCGCCGAGGTGGAGCGGCTGGTGCTGGGGCGGTCGCTGCCGGCGGGCGCCGTCGGCCTGCAGTTCACCGAGGACACGCTGGCGTTCGCGCCTCCCGCGCTGCCCCGCCTGCTGGCGCGGCTGCGGGACCTCGGCGTCGCGGTGGGCGTCGACGCGTTCGGCACGTGGTACGGCTCGTTGTCCACCCTCGACGTGCTCCCGCTGGACCTGGTGCGGATCGACGGGCAGTTCCTGCGGGCGACGATCCGCGACATGGAGGGCGAGGCGGCCTTCGCCTCCCTGGTGGGCGTGGCGCATCGGCGGCGCATGGTCGTCGTCGCCGAGGACGTCGACACCGCGGTGCTGGCGGACCGGGTCGGCAGGCTGGACTGCGACCGGGTGTCCGGGCCGCTCTTCTGCCCGCCGGTACCGGTGGAGGACGCCCGCATGATCGCGCTCGGCCGCGGCCGGCCGGACAGGTGGTACAAGCCGTCCGCTGAGACCCGGGCCGAGCCCGGCTTCCGGCCGGCGAGCCAGCCCGGGTGGTCCGGCGCCACACCCGGCCGCCCTGGCCCTCGGCCTGGACGTCCCGGCGACCAGTACGGGCGTCCTGGCGACCCGCAGGGACGTCCCGCCCAGCCGACGCGTTCGGGAGGTACCGCGCAGTCAGGAGGTACCGCGTATCCGGGTGGTTCGGGGCGAGGGGACCGTTCGCGGGCGGCTGCCGCGGGGTGAGCCCGCCGCGGCCGTACGATCGCGGCGTGCGCTTCGTCAAGGGACACGGAACGGGTAACGACTTCGTCATCCTGCCGGATGCCGACGGCGAGCTCGATCTCAGTCCCGAGCTGGTGCGGGCGCTGTGCCACCGGGGCACCGGCATCGGCGCCGACGGGGTGCTGCGGGTCGTGTTGACCGCGGCCGAGCCCGCCGCCGCCGGCGACAGCGCGGCCGCCCGCTGGTTCATGGACTATCGCAACGCCGACGGGTCGATCGCCGAGATGTGCGGCAACGGGATCCGGGTGTTCGCCCGCTATCTCGTCGACGCGGGTTACGCCGCGCCCGGCCGTCTCGTCATCGCCACCCGGGCCGGCCTGCGGGCGGTCGAGGTGCCGGCGGGCGGCGACGTCACCGTCGAGATGGGACCGCCCGAGCTGGCCGCCGGCCCGGTGCCGGTCACGGTCGCCGGGCGGGAGTTCGCCGCCGTGCCGGTCTCGATGGGGAACCCGCACGCGGTCTGCTTCGCCGACGACCTCGACCCGGCCGGCCTGGCGCGCCTGGATCTGCGCGCGCCGGCCTACCCGGCCGCCGCCTTCCCCGAGGGCGTGAATGTCGAGGTCGTCGTCCCGGCTCCGGACGGGGTCGCCATGCGGGTCTTCGAGCGGGGCGTCGGTGAGACCGCGTCCTGCGGCACCGGCGCGTGTGCCGTCGCTGTGGCCTGGGCGGCCCGCAATGGCGATGGGCCGCCCGCAGAGGTCGAGGTCGACCTCCCCGGCGGGCGGCTGACCGTCGGCTGGCGGGAGTCGACCGTCCTGCTCAGTGGCCCGGCCGTGCTGGTGTCGGACGGTGTCCTTCGTCCCGACTGGCTGCGCGCGGCGGGTGGCTTCGGCCCGGCGGCTCCCGCGGGCGAGCGGCGTCCGAGCGTTGTCGGGGCCGGCTGAGCGCGGCCGGGGCAGGCAGGGCGAAGTCCCTCGATCTCCCTCGGGGACCCGTAGCGCGTGGGTGCGCCCGGGCGTCGGGCCGGGTGCCCGCCTCAGGTCCGCCGATGTCGTCCGGTGGCGGGCGCCGTCCGGTAAAGGGTTCGCGATCGCGGGTACGCCGTGTCACCCTGAGGATGACGGTGTTTCATCGGCCGGGCGAACCCGGCTGATGGGGCGAAAGAGTGCCGTCCCGGCCGGGGCGGACTGGAATGACGCGGTCACCGTGCCGCGTTGAGAACGGATGGTATGAGTCTTCGCGCTGACGCCGCTGTGGCGTCCACCCGGTATCTGAAACTGCACTCGGGCGAAAACGACGGCCACGAGGGTCGTGACGGTCGCGCCGGCACCGCGCTCGCCCTGGCCGAGGCCGACGGGTTCTCGTTCTTCGACGAGGAGGGCGACGGGCTCGACCTGGAGGACCGTGGCGCGCTGCGCCGTGTCCCGGGCCTCACCACCGAGCTCGAGGACGTCACCGAGGTCGAGTACCGCCAGCTCCGGCTGGAACAGGTCGTTCTGATCGGGGTGTGGACGTCGGGCTCGCAGGTCGAGGCCGAGGCGTCCATGGCGGAGCTGGCCGCGCTCGCCACCACCGCCGGCTCGGTCGTGCTCGACGCGCTCGTGCAGCGCCGGGACAGGCCCGACGCAGCGACCTTCGTGGGCTCCGGCAAGGCCAAGGAGCTCGCCGAGATCGTACTGGCGACCGGCGCGGACACGGTGATCTGCGACGGCGAGCTGACCCCCGGCCAGCTGCGCCAGCTCGAGGAGGTCGTCAAGGTCAAGGTGATCGACCGGACGGCGCTGATCCTCGACATCTTCGCCCAGCACGCGACGTCGCGCGAGGGCAAGGCGCAGGTCGAGCTCGCCCAGCTGCAGTACATGCTGCCGAGGCTGCGCGGCTGGGGTGAGTCGATGTCCCGGCAGGCCGCCAGCGGCGGCCRGGCGCCGATCGGTACCCGTGGCCCCGGTGAGACGAAGATCGAGACGGACCGTCGCCGGCTGCGCGCGCGCATCACCAAGCTGCGCCGAGAGCTCACCGGGATGGCCACCGTCCGGGCGACCAAGAGGTCGTCACGCCGCCGCGGTGCCGTTCCCGCCGTCGCGATCGCCGGCTACACCAACGCCGGCAAGTCCTCGCTGCTCAACCGACTGACCGGGGCGGGCGTACTGGTCGAGGACGCGCTGTTCGCGACCCTCGACCCGACGGTGCGCCGGGCCACGCTGCCCGACGGCCGGATCTTCACCCTGGCCGACACGGTCGGCTTCGTGCGCCACCTGCCGCACCAGATCGTCGAGGCGTTCCGCTCGACGCTCGAGGAGGTGGTGGACGCCGACCTCGTCCTGCACGTCGTCGACGGTTCGGCCCCGGACCCGATGGGGCAGATCTCGGCCGTGCGCGAGGTGCTCGCCGAGATCGACGCGGCCGGGGTGCCCGAGCTCATCGTGGTCAACAAGGTGGACGCGGTCGACCCGACCACGCTCGCCGTCCTGCGTCAGGCGGTGCCGGACGCCATCTTCGTCTCGGCGCGGTCCGGGGCGGGGCTGCAGGAGCTGGTGGAGGCGCTCTCGGCGCGGATACCGCACCCGGAGGTCGAGATGTCCCTGCTGGTGCCCTACACCCGGGGCGATCTCGTCTCCCGCATCCACCAGATCGGCGAGGTGCTTCGAGTTGAGCACACCGGCAAGGGCACCGAGGTCGCCGCGCGCGTGCCCGTGGGCCTGGCCGCCGAGCTGGAGCCGTTCCGCGCCTGACGGCCCTGCCTGAACACCAGCCCCGACGGAACACCGCGAGCTGAACACCGCACCGGTCAGACGCCTGACGTCTGACCGGTGCCCGGCCTGCCCGGTGCCGGCCGCGTGCCGGGAATCAGACCCGGCGCATCACCGCCACGATGCGGCCGAGGATGGTCGCGTCCTCGGCCGGGATGTCGGAGAAGGCCGGGTTCTCCGGCGCCAGCCACACCCGGCCGTCGCGCTGCCGGAACCGCTTGACCGTGGCCTCCCCATCGATCATCGCCGCGACGATCTCGCCGTTGTCCGCCACCGGCTGCTGCCGGACGACGACGAAGTCGCCGTCACAGATGGCGGCATTGATCATCGACTGGCCGACCACCTTGAGCAGGAACAGAGTTCCCTCGCCGACGATCTCCTTCGGCAGCGGGTAGACGTCCTCGATCGCCTGCTCGGCGAGGATCGGCCCACCGGCGGCGATCCGTCCCACCAGGGGGACGTAGGTGGGCGTGCCGGCCTCCAGCGCCGTGGTCTCGGCGGGTGCGCCGGCCGCCGCCGCGGCACCCGCGCGGGAACGCCCGCCGGCCTTCGCGCCGCCGATCGGAAGCACCTCCATCGCCCGCGGCCGGTTCGGGTCGCGCCGGAGGAACCCCTTCTCCTGCAGCACCTTGAGCTGGTGTGCCACGCTGCTGGTGCTGGTCAGGCCGACAGCCTCGCCGATCTCCCGGACGCTCGGCGGGTATCCACGCCGCTCCACCGCGGACCGGATGACCTCGAGCACCTTCTTCTGCCGCTGCGTCAGGCCCGAGGCGTCCGCGGGGCTGTCGGGAAAATCCCGGACGTTGCCACGGGTGTCACCTCGGCGGGTACCCCGTTCCTGGCTGGTCATCGCTTACCGCTCTCCTGTCGATGCTTCCGCGCGGCGGATGGTGCCACCGGCGGCTGCCAAGGACCGGGTGGTCGACGGCCCGGCTCCGCCAACACCCACCCGGTCGTTCCAATGCTTTGTCCGATTAGTAACTTTTGATCGGTTCGGCTGATCGGTTTGGCAGGGTCCTTCGTGCTCGGTTCATCTCGCACGATCGTCCACAACTGATCGTCCTTGACGGTAGTCGGCCGGTCGCCGAATCTCAAACGTCTGTTCGAGCGTGTCGGGGGAAGTGTGCGTGGCGGCCGTGTAAGAATCGCTCAGGCGTTCGATCGAACGAGTGTTCGCGCCTGGGAGGTTGGCATGACCGACGGTGGCGGTGCGGCCGGTGGGAATGCGTCAGTTCGGCGGGGTCACCCGGTGTCCCGCAGCTGCGCGCTGCGGCAGGGTGCGCAGGTCGCGACGGGTGCGCGGGGGGCGCGCGGCGTGCGTGGAGCCGCGGTGGGCGGAGTCGCCGTCCGTGGCCGCGGGGTGCGGGGGGTGGCGGTGCGCGGCATGGGCCGCGTGCCGGTAGGGCGCCCGGTTCGCTCTCGTGGCGCCCGATGTGGTCTCTCGGGGGCTGCTCCGGCCGCCACGGTGCCGCCCGGTGAGTCCAGGCGGGGCGGTGAGCGGCGATCCGGGGCGTCCGTCATCGAGATGCCCGGCATGTGGTGGCGTGAGGCAGCCGTCGGGCTGGTCGCGGCCGGCCCGGCCGCCGCGGCGCCCGGGCCGCGTCCTGTGCCGAGTGGGCAGTCCCAGCCCCAGCGTCCCCGGCCTCAGCCCCACGCCCGGCCTGAGGCTCGACCTCGACCTCGACCTCGACCTCGGGCCGGGTCCCGGTCGCGGGCCGGTGGGCGGGGGAGGTCGGGTGCGCGGCCGCCGCTGCGGCTGACCAGGCGCGGCCGCATCGTCGTGGTGGCGCTGGCGAGCACGCTCCTCGGCCTTGTCTTCTCGTTGGTGCTGGTGACGGCGTCACAGGCGTTCACCGGCGTCCCGGTGAGCTACCGGACGCACGTCGTGCGGTCCGGGGAGACACTCTGGGAGATCGCCCACGAGGCCGCCCCCGAGGCCGACACCCGCGACACCGTCCGCGGGCTCATGACCCTGAACGGCCTCGACACGGTGACGCTCATGCCCGGTCAGGAGCTCCGGCTCCCCTGACCCGGCTTTCCTGCTGCGGCCCCGATGCCCCGATAGCTCGGCGGCCCGTCATGCCCGGGGCTTTCGGTGCGCCAGGTGTTGCGGCTGCCCCACCGAGGGCACGTCCGGCTGGTGTCACCGCCTGTCGTGGCCCCGGCGCGGGCTGGCGAGAACACACATGAGGACCACATGCGCCGGAGGGGTCGGTGTCGGATCTGTCGGGGGTGTGCGCTACGGTGGACACAACATCTTGTAGTTGCAGCACCGCAAGTCATCCACAGGTTGTTACACAGGTAATCCACAGGGCCTTGACCGTCTGTCCGCAGGGCCGCCGGTCGAGGTGACGGAACCCAGTCGGACGCACCCCGCGGGCGGCAGTGTCAGCCTGCCCGGGGTGGAGGGGAGCGGACCATGCGGTGTCCTTTCTGCCGGCATCCCGACAGCCGTGTCGTCGACAGCAGGGAGGCCGAGGAAGGCGCTGCGATCCGGCGCCGGCGGTCGTGTCCGGCCTGTGGCCGTCGGTTCACGACCATGGAGGAGGCCTCCTTGCGGGTCCGTAAGCGCAGCGGGGCCACCGAGCCCTTCAGTCGCGCGAAGGTGATCGTGGGAGTGCGCAAGGCGTGCCAGGGCCGCCCCGTCCGGTCGGACGATCTGGCGCTGCTGGCGGAGCGGGTCGAGGAGACGGTGCGTTCCTCGGGCTCCGCGGAGGTGGCCGCCGAAGATGTCGGCCGAGCGATCCTCGGCCCCCTCCGGGAGTTGGACGAGGTGGCCTACCTCCGCTTCGCCTCCGTCTACCTGGCGTTCGAGTCGCTCGGCGACTTCGAGGCGGCGATCGCGGCCCTGCGTGCCGAGTCGGCTGGCGGCGGTGAGTCGCCCGTCGCCGGGAAGCCGACCGCGATGCCGGCGGCCACCGGGGCCTCGGCTGTCGTCGTTCCGGTGACCACGGGCCCACGGGCGGCGGCCGGCCCCTGACGCACCGGCCCCTGACGCACCGGCCCCTGACGCACCGGCCCGAGGTCCCGGAACCGGGATCCGGGCGTCCATGAGTGACCCAGCCTGATCCGCGCCGGCCTCACGAACCCGGGCAGGTGGGCCGCCTGCCGGCTCCGGCGTCGCGGGCCGGGAGCGGGGGAGGCGTCGAGGCGCGGTCCGGCGAGCGTCCAGGTCCGTGTAACGACCTGGAATGGAACCAGCCTGGAGCCGTGTCGGTGCGGAGCCGGAGCCACACCGGTCTCGGAGCCGCGGTGGTCCGTGTACTGCGCGAGGCCACGGGAGCCGCCCGCGGCGCACGTAAATACAGGCATCGGCGCATGCGCCGCGGCCAGCACCTTTGCACCTGATGTTCGGACCCGACCACCAGTGCCCCTGCCCCGCCCCCGACCCGATCCCGTCCGGCGCGGCCACGGGCATCGAGCGCCACCAGCCGGACCGGCCACCTCGGATACGCCGCCGTGCCCGCCAGATCCGGCACGGCCTCAGGCCCCACATACCGTCCCAGACCTCACGCACGCCCCGGCCGATCAGCGGAACAGCTGATCCGGCCATCCCGCCCTGCACTGCCGGCGCCGGGCCGGACCTGCCCGGGACCATGCCTGACCAGGCCTGATCCGGGCACGTAAGTCCGGTGGCCGCTGTTTGAACCCATCGAACGCGAACACGAGGAGCGCTATGACCGAGACCCGCGGCAAGGGGAACAGATCGGCCGCGAAGGTGGCCGGGCTGAAGATCCGGCGGGTTCGCACCACGCCTGGAGTCCACCCCTACGACGAGGTGGAGTGGGAGTCCCGCGACGTCGTCATGACAAACTGGCGGGACGGATCGGTCAACTTCGAGCAACGTGGGGTGGAGTTCCCGACCGCCTGGTCGGTCAACGCCTCCAACATCGTCGCCARCAAGTACTTCCGCGGCGCGCTCGGCTCGCCCGATCGGGAGTCGTCGCTGCGCCAGCTCATCGACCGGGTCGTGCTCCGCTACGGCGCGGCCGGCCGCGAGCACGGCTACTTCGCGTCGGAGAGCGACGCCGAGATCTTCGAGCACGAGCTGACCTGGATGCTGCTGCACCAGGTCTTCAGCTTCAACTCCCCGGTCTGGTTCAACGTCGGGACGGCCGCGCCGCAGCAGGTGTCGGCGTGCTTCATCCTCGCGGTGGACGACACCATGGAGTCGATCCTCAACTGGTACCGGGAGGAGGGCCTGATCTTCAAGGGCGGCTCCGGTGCCGGTCTCAACCTCTCCCGAATCCGCTCCTCGAAGGAGCTCCTCTCCTCCGGCGGCACCGCGTCCGGCCCGGTCAGTTTCATGCGCGGCGCCGACGCCTCGGCGGGCACCATCAAGTCGGGCGGGGCGACGCGGCGCGCGGCGAAGATGGTCGTCCTCGACGTCGACCATCCCGACGTCGTCGAGTTCGTCGAAACCAAGGCGCGTGAGGAAGACAAGATCCGCGCGCTGCGCGACGCCGGGTTTGACATGGACCTCGGCGGGCGCGACATCGCCTCGGTGCAGTACCAGAACGCCAACAACTCGGTGCGGGTCAACGACGAGTTCATGCGCGCCGTGGTCGACGGGACGCCCTTCGACCTGCGGGCGCGTCTCGACAACCGGGTGATCGAGTCGGTGGACGCCCGCGGGCTGTTCCGCACGATCTCCCAGGCCGCCTGGGAGTGCGCCGACCCGGGCATCCAGTACGACGGCACGATCAACGACTGGCACACCTGCCCGGAGTCCGGCCGGATCTCCGCGTCGAACCCGTGCTCGGAGTACGTCCACCTGGACAACTCGAGCTGCAACCTGGCCTCGCTGAACCTGATGAAGTTCCTGCGGCCGGACCGCACCTTCGACACCGAGACGTTCGTCGCGTCCGTCGAGCTGATCATCACGGCGATGGACATCTCGATCTGCTTCGCGGACTTCCCGACCCCGGAGATCACCAAGGTGACCCGGGCGTACCGGCAGCTCGGTATCGGGTACGCCAACCTGGGCGCGCTGCTCATGGCCAGCGCCCGCGCGTACGACTCCGACGGGGGCCGGGCGCTCGCCGCCGCGATCACCTCGCTGATGACCGCCACCGCCTACCGCCGCTCGGCGGAGCTCGCCGGCACCGTCGGGGCCTACGACGGCTTCGCCCGCAACGCCGACGCCCACCGGCGGGTCGTGCGCAAGCACTCGGCGGCGAACGACGCCGTGCGCACCGTGCACGCGGAGGAGGCCCGCCTGATCACCGCGGCCTCGAAGGAGTGGGAGCGCGCGCTGTCGGTGGGGGAGAAGCACGGCTGGCGCAACGCCCAGGTCAGCCTGCTGGCCCCGACCGGGACGATCGGCCTGGCGATGGACTGCGACACCACCGGGATCGAGCCGGACCTGGCCCTGGTGAAGATGAAGAAGCTGGTCGGCGGGGCCAGCATGAAGATCGTGAACCAGACGGTGCCCGCGGCGCTGCGCGCGCTGGGATACGCCGAGGAGACGATCGAGGCGATCGTCGAGTACATCGCCGAGCACGGCCACGTCGTCGACGCCCCCGGCCTGCGCACCGAGCACTACGAGGTGTTCGACTGCGCCATCGGGGACCGCGCGATCAGCCCGATGGGCCACGTCCGGATGATGGCCGCCGTCCAGCCGTTCCTCTCCGGCGCCATCTCCAAGACGGTGAACATGCCGGCGACGGCCACCGTCGCCGAGGTCGAGGAGATCTACCTCGAGGGATGGCGGCTCGGCCTCAAGGCCCTCGCGATCTACCGGGACAACTGCAAGGTCGGCCAGCCACTGACGGATGTGAAGGGCGCGAAGCGGGACGCCGACGCGGCGGCCGGGGTGGCCTCCGACGTGGCCGCCCGGGCCGCCGCGGCGGCGCAGCCCGCGGTCGGCCCCGGCGCTCCCGGCCCGCACTGGCCGGCCGGGCCCGGTGAGCACCGGCCCGTCCGCCGCAGGCTGCCGAAGACACGCCCGTCGCAGACCGTCTCGTTCAGCGTCGGGGGCGCCGAGGGGTACATGACCGCCGGCTCCTACCCGGACGACGGCCTCGGCGAGGTCTTCATCAAGATGTCCAAGCAGGGCTCCACCCTCGCCGGTGTGATGGACGCGTTCTCGATCGCGGTGTCCATCGCGCTGCAGTACGGCGTGCCGCTGGAGGCCTACGTCAGCAAGTTCATCAACATGCGGTTCGAGCCGGCCGGTATGACCGACGACCCGGACGTGCGGATCGCCCAGTCGATCATGGACTACCTGTTCCGCCGGCTGGCCCTGGACTACCTGACCGAGGAGCAGCGCGCGGAGCTGGGCATCCTGTCCGCCTCGGAGCGGACGCGGCGGCTGTCCGACCAGGCCGGCGGCGGCCCGGCCGTGGCGGCGGAGCCGGAGATCGACATCGAGTCGCTGCGGGCGTCCGCCCCGGTCGAGGGCAGCTCGGCCCCGGCAGCCAGCGCCGGTGTGGCGCCGGCCGGGTCAGCGCCGGCGGCGGCCGGACCGGGCGTGGGCGGCGGGCCGGAGCTGGTCGTGCAGGAGCTGCGGCTGGCCATGCCGGGCGGTTCGCTGACCGCCCAGACGGTGGTCGACGCGCCGCTCTGCTTCACCTGCGGTGTGCACATGCGCCCGGCCGGCAGCTGCTACGTCTGCGAGCAGTGCGGCTCCACCAGCGGTTGCAGCTGACCTCTCCCGTAGCCAGAAGTGAGGTGTCCCAGCGGCACATCGAGTCGCTGGGACACCTCACCTCACCTCGCCGGCGGCCGTCAGCGGCCTCCGGGTTCCGTCCGTCAGGCGGGGGTGCGGGTGGTGGGGATGGCCGCCTGGGCCCGGGAGGTCGGGCGGGCGCCGTTGTCGAGCATGTCCACCAGCAGGGCGGCCGTCCAGGAGAAGCGGTTGCTGCCGGCGCCGGAACCGTCGAGCGGTGAGTAGTACTCGTACATCGATCCCGACGACACGATCACGTCGAGGGTGTTGCGGCGGATCGCGGCGGCGGCCTCGGTCCGGCCGTAGCGGTCCAGGCCGTCCGCGATCAGCCAGTTCATGTTGACCCACACCGGGCCCTGCCAGTAGCAGCGAGGCAGGAAGGCGGGGTCGTCGGTCGGCACGCTGGCGATGCCGTACTGGGCCCAGTACCGCGGTGACATGAGCGTGTCCACCATGTCGTCCACCTGGGACTCCGGCACCACGCCCGCGTACAGCGGCAGGAAGCCGGCGATGGTGTGGTGGCGCAGCAGCTCGCCGGTGCGGAAGTTCCGGCTGTAGTAGACACCGTCCGAGCACAGCTCGTTAAGGGCCGCGCGGGTCCGGCGCATCGAACGGGACAGCCAGCGCGGGATGCGCACCCCGGCCTCGGCCGCGATCGTCTCGAGATGCTCGTTGGCCCGGCCCAGGATCGCGTTGAAGGCCACGTCCTGCACGAGCGGGACGAAGGTGGAGCGGATCGTCCGGAAGTCGTACCGGCTGCGGCGCAGCTCGCGGACGATCCGGTAGAGCGTGAACAGGTCCGCCGAGGTCAGCCGCTCGTCCGGCGGCACCTCCTTGGAGTCGCGGCGCAGGGCGTCGAGCGCGTCGTCGCCGTTGATCCGGCGCAGCGCGCGCACCGCCCGGGGAGCGACCGGCTTGGTCATCTCCATCCAGGTGGGGGTGTTGTCCATCCCGGATTCCCAGGAGTGGACCAGCGTCACCAGGCCGGTGTCGTCGGGGTCGCGCTCGCGGTAGAGCCACTCGTGGAAGCGCACCAGGCCCGGTGCGAGCCGCCGGTAGAAGTCGGCCCGGTCCTCCCTGCTCATCGCCTGGCCCACCCGCACGGCCGCCTCGGCGATCATCGGCGGCTGGGTGACGCCGGTCGACTGGACCCCGCCGGCGGTCGTGCAGACCCGGTCGCAGCGCCAGCGCTGCGGACCCGCGTGGTAGTAGTCGGTCGTCTCGGCGAAGATCACGTGCGGGATCATGCCGCCGGGCCACTGGCCGCGCAGCAGCGAGAGCAGCTCGGTGGCGGCACGCGCCGGGTCGAGGTGGCGCAGGCCGATGGCGATGAAGCAGCTGTCCCACAGCCACTGGTGCGGGTAGAGCGTCGGCGACGGCCGGGTGATGTCACCAAGGTCGTTGGCGCGCAGCACCGCCACGGCCGTCTCGCGCACCGCGGCGATATCCGCCGACAGGGGGATTTCCGCGGCCGGCGGCGAGATCGCCCCGCCCGACGCGGCGCCCGCGCGGGCGTCCACCGCTGTGTCGGGTGCGACGACTGTGCCGGATGCGACGGCCGCGCCGGGTCCGCCGTGCCCGTTGGTGTGGGTACCGGGACCGTCGACGCCGGCAGTGATGGGGGTCACATCGGTGGTGCCGGTCGGGTCGGCGCTCCCGGTGCGTGCGGCGGGGGCGACCGGCGAGGCGACCGCCGCGTGGTCCGAGGGTGGCCGGTTGGTGCCCGTGCCCACCACCGACGGTGGTACGCCCGGATGGTCTGCTTGTGTCCTCCGCGGCGCCGCGGTGGTCGTGCTGTCGGGCACGGTCGCGGGCGCGGCGCCGGTCGCGGTGCTGGGCGTGGCGGCGGGTGGGTTGGAGCTGGATGTGGCTGGCGCGGGCATCGGGGAGACCGACATCGTGAGAGAGTAGCGGTCACGCGGCGTACTCGCCTGGTGGGGGTGCCCGGTGTGGCCCGGCTAACGGGATGCCGTTGCCGTGGGGTTACCGAGCTGGTGCTCCGCGCGGTYTCCGGGCCGGCGGCGCAGGAAAAAGTCCGGTTCGGAGGGCATGTCCGGGCCGCCGGCGGCTGTCGGGCCCGGCCCGCCACGCACGTCCCGAACTTCTTCGCGTCGTTCCGGGGCGATCCGCGGTTCGTTACGTAGGGTAATTATTGGTCGGCTGGCGAAAAGATCTTCGCTGCCGGTCGGCCGCGTGGCGGGCGGCTCCGGGAGGGCTCGCCGGCCACGGGAGGAAATCCCGTTCGGTGGCGAGCGGGGTGTGCGTCGGGGCTGGCGTGACCGGTGTTACGGGCGCGGTCGGTGGGAGGGCCCGGCGCGTGCCGCGCGCGGTGCTCGGCGCGTGCCGCGCGGTGTGCGCAGATGGTGCGAGGGGTGGTGCGGTCGGTGTGCGTCGCGCGTTCGCCGCGGGGTGTGCCGCCGCCGCGCCGGTCCGTGGGCGAGTCGGGCTCGCCCGTCGACGGGCCATCGCTTCTCGTGGCCCGCGCCACATCGGCGAACCGGACCACATGGGGGTGCGTGAAGGGGCGCCCACCGGGTAGTGCCGTGGTCTGCCGGTAATCCGATTCGTCCCCGCGCCGTCCGGCCGGGTCGAGGAAGGAGTCCGTCGCGTGACCGTGCGAGGCGCCGTACCCTCGCGCGAACACGGTGAAGGTGACGCCGATCTCTGGATTGCGCTCCCTAAGGTGTCACGGCAACCACTCTCCGTTGTGAAAGGTCACTGATAGTCGAGGGTGAACGTCGCGCGTCGTCGAGATAGTTGCTCGTTCCCGCCACAGCACACGATCTGCCAGGTAGTCTTCGCGACAGCGGGTTCAGCGGCCCGATGGCAGGGGTCTACACTTCCCAGTAGGCCCGGCGATCGCTGACGTCCGGCTGTGCCTTCACGGGGAATGGTTGCGTCTGTTCAGTCGTTACCTCTCGTGCAAGCAACTAGACGACCCACCCGCACCGACCATCGGATCTGCCACTGATGACGCTGCCTGCCCTGGAACTAGCCGAGCGCACCGACGAGTCACGCCCGCGCCCGCGGCGTACCCGTCGCTCCGCTTCTCCTGTCCGTAACACTCCCAGCCGCACGCTGGCCGCGGTCCCCGACGAGCTCGACGAGCTCGACGTCTCCGCCGTCGCGGAACTCATCGCGCGTGGCCGCGAGACCGGCGAGCTCAGCCGTTCCGAGCTCCGTGAGGCTCTCGAGGCCGCCGACATCGGCGTCGAGCTGCTGCCCGCGCTGATCTCCCGCCTGGGTGCCGCCGGGATCGATCTCGTCGAAGAAGAGGAAGAGGAGCGCGTCACCCCCGGCGCTCCGGCCGCCGGCCGCACGGTCGCCGACCACGCCGGCACCGCCGACCTCGTCCGCATGTACCTGCGGGAGATCGGCAAGGTCCCGCTGCTCAACGCCGCTCAGGAGGTCGAGCTCTCCAAGCGCGTCGAGGCGGGCCTGTTCGCCGAGCACAAGCTCGACACCGACCAGGACCTGGCCGACGACCTGCGCCGGGATCTCGGCGTGCTGGTCACCGACGGCCAGGCTGCCAAGCAGCAGCTGGTCTCGGCCAACCTGCGCCTGGTGGTGTCGGTCGCCAAGAAGTACAGCGGCCGGGGTATGACGCTGCTGGACCTCGTCCAGGAGGGGAACCTGGGTCTGATCCGCGCGGTCGAGAAGTTCGACTACGCGAAGGGCTACAAGTTCTCCACCTACGCCACCTGGTGGATCCGGCAGGCGATCGGCCGCGCGCTGGCCGACCAGGCCCGCACGATCCGTATCCCGGTGCACGTGGTCGAGCAGATCAACAAGATCACCCGGCTGCAGCGCCAGCTTGTCTCGACCCTCGGCCGCGAGCCGACGGACGAGGAGCTCGCGCTCGAGCTGGACATGCCGATCGAGCAGGTCGTCGAACTGCGCCGCTACGCGCAGGACACGGTCAGCCTGGAGACGTCCGTCGGTGACGACGGCGACTCCGTGCTCGGCGACTTCATCGAGGACTCGGACGCGACGTCGCCCGCCGACGCCGCCTCCTACGGCGCCATGCAGGACGAGATCGACAACGTCCTCGGTGCGCTGAACCCTCGTGAGCGCGAGGTCATGCGGCTGCGTTTCGGGCTCGCCGACGGGAAGCAGCACACCCTCGCCGAGGTCGGCAACCGGCTCGGGCTCACCCGTGAGCGCATCCGCCAGATCGAACGGGACACGCTGCGGGAGCTGCGCAAGCCGGCCGTGGCCGGAAGGCTGCGCGAGTTCCTCGACTGAGGAGCCGGCGTCTGGGACGAGGTCGTCGTGTGGGCGCCGGCATCGCGGGCCGGCACCCATGACCGCCCGGGGTGTGGGCCATACGGTCCCGCTCCGGCAGGGGTGGTCGGAGGCCGGATCTTCGCCTGAGGGCGAGGATCCGGCTTTTCCCTTTGCCTGCCTGTGCCGTCCGCCTGCGCGTCCCTGCGCTGCCCTGCCTATGCGCCGGCGGTGCGTGCGCCGGTGGGCGCGGCGAGGGCGTCCAGCGGACCGTCGACGGCGATCCCGCCGGCCTGCGTCATCCGCGCGCGCTCGCCCTGCCACCACCAGCCCGGGAACCTCGCCAGGTGCTTCTGGAGCAGCCACGAGCCGGTCGGGTCGCCCCACACGAACAGGGGCGCCGACGGCATCGGCGCGGTGACGACCAGCTCCCCGGCACCGCCACCGGGCACCTCCCGGCCGGACGGGTCCACGACGGCCACCGCGCACCCCAGCGCACGGCCCGCCTCGCCGGCCCGCACCGGGTCGGTCGGCAGCCCTGTGACCAGCGCGGTGCAGACCTCCGTGCCGCCGCTCATGGCGACGAAGGCCACCGACGGGCTCACCGTGTCGTAGACCCAGGCACCGGCCTCGGGGGTGAACGGGGCCCCGAACGCACCGACCGTGCGCAACAGCGAGAGATCCGCGACGCGGCCCGGCACCAGCCCGACCCGCCGGCAGGCCTCGACGAGGGCCACGGAGACGCCCAGGCAGGTGACGTCCACCGCCTCGGCGAGCCGCCACAGGATGGACACGTCCGGGTGGCTCGGGCTGCCGTCGTAGAGCACGATCGTCGCGCCGGTGAGCAACCCGGAGACCTGGTAGTTCCACATCATGCCGCTGGTCGTGCCGTACCAGCAGAAGCGGTCGTCCGGGCCGAGATCGAGGTGCAGCACCAGCGACTTCAGGTGTTCCAGCAGGATCCCGCCGTGCCCGTGGACGACCGGCCTGGGCGGGCCGGCGATCTCGTCGGCGAACAGGATCCACAGCGGCGCGTCGAACGGCAGCCGGGTGAAGGCCGGCTCCGCCTCGGCGGCGAGCAGGTCGTCCCAGGTGAGCAGGCCCGGCAGGTCTGCGCTCGCCGCCCGCGGGTAGGCGTCGGCGGACAGGTAGGGCACCAGCACCGTGGCCGCCAGGTTGGGCAGGCGCCGGGCCAGGTCGGCCAGCGGCGGGATCGCGTCGTAGCCCTGGCCGCCGCGGGTGTACCCGTCGACGCCGATGAGCACCCGCGGGGTGATCTGGATGAACCGCTCGGCGAGCGCGGCCGGTTCGAGATCCGGTGAGCACGACGCCCACACCGCCCCGACGCTCGCCGTCGCCAGCATCGCCACCACCGCGTGCACCGTGTTCGGCAGCACCGCTCCGACCCGGTCGCCGGGCCTGACCCCGAGCCGGCGCAGCCCGGCGGCGGCCCGTGCCACCTGCCGGCGCAGCTCGTCCCAGCTCACCACCGCGGTCGCGCCGTCCTCCCGGACAGCGATGATCGCCGGGGCCGGGCCGTGCCGGGTGAGCGCGTTCTCCGCGTAGTTGACCCGGGCCGTCGGGAACCAGCGGGCGTCGGGCACGGCCGCGCCGGTCAGCGCCGGCCCGTCGCCGCGGTCACCCTCGACGGCGCAGAACTCCCAGATCGAGTCCCAGAACCGGCCGGGTTCGGCCTCGGCCCACAGCCGTAGCCGGGTGGAGTCGGCGATGCGCAGCTGGTGTTCGTCCGCCAGCCACTCCCGGTACCTCGTCACCGAGGCCTCGGCAACCCGTCGCGGCGGGGGCTCCCACAGCACGGTGCCCTCGCCCACCCGACGCGGGGGGCCACCCAGTCCGCTCGGGCCCGCACCGCCGTCCCGCCCATCGCGTGGTTCGTCGTGTTTCGGTCCTTCGTCTGCGGCCACGTGATCTGACCCTAATGTGTCCCGGGTTGGACGTCCGTCCACAGTGTCGCCGGCGCGCCGGCCCGGCGTCGGCCCCCGCTCACGCGGCCGGGACGGTTGTTCCGGCCACAGCGGGTGTCGTCAGGACAGTCGTGCGGGGCGTCGCGCGGAGCTACCGTCGTCGTGTGAGCACGTCCGCGAACACCGAGCCCTCGCCGGCCGCGCCCGGAGCGGGTGGGCAGGCCCTCCTCGTCTGGGACAGGGCGATGCTCGACTACGACTTCGGCCCGACCCATCCGCTGCACCCGGTGCGGCTCGCGCTGACGATGGATCTCGCCGGCGCCGTCGGCCTGCTCGACGCCCCGGGGATCACCGTCGCCTCTGCGGGGATGGCCGGCGACGACCTGATCGAGCTCGTCCACGACCCCGCCTATCTCAGTGCGGTGCGCGTGGCGTCGTCGGGGTCGCGGGCCGGGTCGCTGCTGGCGGGCCGCTTCGGGCTGGGCACCGCCGACAACCCGGTCTTCGACCGGATGCACGCCGCCGCCGCGCTGGTGACCGGCGGGACGCTCGCCGCCGCCGAGGCGGTGTGGAAGGGCACCCACCAGCACGCGGTGTCGCTGGCCGGGGGCCTGCACCACGCGATGCGCGGCTCGGCCAGCGGGTTCTGCGTCTACAACGATCCGGCCGTCGCGATCGCCTGGCTGCTGTCCGCCGGCGCGAGCCGGGTCGCCTACGTCGACATCGACGTGCACCACGGCGACGGCGTCCAGGCGGCCTTCTACGACGATCCGCGGGTGCTCACGATCTCGCTGCACCAGAGCGGGCGGTCGCTGTTCCCCGGCACCGGTTTCGCCCGGGAGGTCGGCACGGGTGACGCCGAGGGCACGGCGGTGAACGTTGCGCTGCCGCCCGGGACGGGCGACGCCGGCTGGCTGCGCGCGTTCTCCGGGGTGGTCCCGGTGATGCTGCGCGCGTTCCGCCCGCAGGTCCTGGTCACCCAGCACGGGTGCGACACGCACGCGCTCGACCCGCTGGCCGACCTGCGGCTCTCCCTCGACGGCCAGCGCGCCTCCTACGAGGCGCTGCACCAGCTGGCCCACGAGGTGTGCGGCGGGCGCTGGCTGGCCTGCGGCGGCGGCGGCTACGCCCTGGACGCCGTCGTGCCGCGGGCCTGGACGCAGCTCGTCGCGATCGCCGCGCACACCCCGCTGGACGCGGCCCGGGCGCTGCCCGAGGAGTGGGTCGCCGCGGCCCCGGCCCGGGTCCGCGCGGCGACGGGCCACGACTCGGTCGGCGCCGCCGGGATGCCGTCGACCTTCGGCGACGGCGCCCCGGCCGCCTACCACCCGTGGGACGCCGGCGAGGGCGATCCCGACGACCCGCTGGACCGCTCGGTCGCGCAGACCCGCAGCGCGGTGCTCCCGCCGCACGGGCTCGATCCGCTCGTGGACCGGTGAACGCCGGCCCCGATCCTGGCCTGCCGCGCGACTACCCCGCCCACTGGGAGGCCGACGTCATCCTGTCGGACGGCGGGACGGCGCACATTCGTCCGATCCGGCCGTCGGACGGGGCGCTGCTGCGGCCGTTCTGGTCCCGGCTGTCCCAGCGGACGATCTACTTCCGGTACTTCAACGTCCGGCGCGGGCTCAGCGACGAGGACATCGCCCGGACGACCAACGTCGATCAGTGGGTCCGCGGCGCCCTGGTGGCGCTGATCAGTGGCGAGATCGTCGCCCTCGCGCACTGGGAGGGCCGCCCCCGCTCTGCCGCCGACGCGGCCGGTCCACCGAACGCCCCCGGCACCCCCGGCACCCCCGGCACCCCCGACACCACCAGCACCCCTGACGCTGCCGGAAGCCGCGGGGGCGCCGATGGCCGTCCGGCGCCCGACGCGGAGGTCGCCTTCCTCGTCGAGGACGCCCAGCAGGGCCGCGGGCTCGGCTCGGTGCTGCTGGAGCACCTGGCCGCGGCCGCGGCCGAGCACGGGGTGCGCCGCTTCGACGCCGACGTCCTCAGCGAGAACCAGCAGATGATCCGGGTGTTCCTCGACGCCGGCTACACCGTGGCGCGCACCTGGGAGTCCGGCGGGGTCCGGCTGTCGTTCGACATCGCGCCGACGGCCCGCTCGGTGGACGTCATGCGCGCCCGGGAGCACCGGGCCGAGGCCGCGTCGATGAACCGACTGCTGCACCCCAGGGCCATCGCGGTCGTCGGCGCCGGCCGGGACCGCTCCTCGCTGGGCAACATCGTCCTGCGCAACCTGCTCGCCGGCGGCTTCGACGGCCCGGTGTACCCGGTCAACCCGGCCGCCGCGGCGGGGGAGGGCGCCGTCGCCTCGGTCCGGGCGTACGCCTCGGTGGAGGACACGCCGCGGCCCGTCGACCTCGCGGTGCTCTGCGTGTCCGCGGAGGTGATCCCGGCGGTCGTCGCCGCCTGCGGCCGGCACGGCGTGCGCGGTCTGGTCGTGGTGACCGACCAGCGGGACGACGCCGCCGACGCGCGGCTCGCCTCCGACGCCCGCGCGAACGGTATGCGGGTGGTCGGCCCGGCCAGCCTCGGCATCCAGAACCCGGCGGTGGGGCTGAACGCCTCGCTGGTCGAGCGGATGCCGCCGGCCGGCCGCATCGGCTGCTACTCGCAGTCCGGGCCGCTCGGCGGGGCGCTGCTGGAGGCCGCCGCGGGCCGTCGGCTGGGGTTCTCGGTCTTCGTCTCCGCGGGCGACCGCGCGGACGTCAGCGGCAATGATCTCCTGCAGTACTGGGAGGCGGACCCGTCCACGGGTGTGGCGCTGATGCACCTGGAGACCTTCGGGAACCCGCGCAAGTTCGCCCGGCTGGCGCGCCGGCTCGGCCGCGACACCCCGATCGTGGTCGTGCTCTCCGAGCGCACCCCGCTGGACGAGGCCCTGCTGCGCCAGGCCGGGGTGATCGGCGTCGACCGGGTCTCGCAGGGCTTGGACGTGGCGCTGCTGCTCGCCAACCAGCCGCTGCCGGGGGGCAACCGGGTCGCCGTGGTCGGCGACTCGCGGGCCCTGGTGCGGTTCACCGCCCGGGCGGCCGACGCGGCCGGGCTCGCGGTGCGGGAGGTGCTGCTGCCGGTCGGCAGCACCGCCGAGGCGTTCCGCGACGCTCTCGTCTCGGCCTCGGCCGAGGTGGACGCCCTGCTCGTGATCGCGGTGCGGCTGCCGTCGTCGCTGCCCGGCCTCGCGGCCGCGGGAGTCGGCGTGGCCGCGGGAATCGGCGCCGCCGCCGCCGCGCCGCTGGTGCGGGTGCCCCTGCTGGCGACCGTGCGGGCCACGGAGGCGTCGCCGGAGCTCGGCGCGATACCGGCCTATCCCTCGCCCGAGGGTGCGGTCGCGGCGCTGCGCCGGGCCGTCGGCTACGCCCACTGGCGGGCCCTGCCCTCCGGGGCGGTGCCGGCCACCCAGGTGCGGGCCGAGGAGGCCCGCCGGCTCGTGGCGGGGACGACCGGCCGCCTCACCGATGGCGCGGCCGGCGAGCTCCTGGCCTGCTACGGCATCGAGGTGGTGCCCCGCCGGGTCGTCGGCAGCGCTGATGAGGCGGTCGAGGCCGCCGCCCTGCTCGGCTGGCCCGTGGTGCTCAAGGCGCTGTCCGACGGGTACCGGCACCGGCCGGACCTCGGGGGGCAGCGCCTGGACCTGCCCGACCCGGCGGCCGTGCACGCCGCGTGGCGCTCGCTGGCCGAGCGGCTCGGGCCGGGCGCGCCGATCGTCGCGCAGCGGATGGTCCCCGGCGGGGTCGCGGTGGTCGCCGGAGCCGAGCAGCATCCCCGGTTCGGCCCGCTGGTGTCGTTCGGGCTGGCCGGCCCGGCCACCGAGCTGCTGGGTGACCGGGTGCACCACATCCTCCCGCTGACCGACGCCGACGCCGCGCGCCTTGTCCGCTCGGTGCGCGCGGCGCCGCTGCTGTTCGGCTACCGCGGCGCCGAGCCGGTGGACGTCGCCGCGCTCGAGGATCTGCTCCTGCGGCTGGCCCGCCTCGTGGATGACATCGGCGGGGTGAAGCACCTCACACTCGAGCCCGTGATCGTCTCGGTGGACCGGGTGAGCGTGCTGTCCGCGGACATCGTCCTGGCACCGCCAACCCCTCGCGCGGACGCCGGTCCGCGCCGGTTCTGGCGCCCCGTCGCGGACCTGCCGGCCAGGCCGGAGCCCCGGGCCGGTTCGGCACAACGTGTCCCCACCGTCCACAATCGTCTGCCATGACCACGCCGTACTCCGCGCAGCCCGCCGGCCGGCCGTCCGCCGGCCCTGACGTGCAGGCCCATGACGCCACTGGCGACGGGCAGTCCGGGACGGGTGGTCCGGACCCGACGGGTCCCGGCGGCCGCGACGGTCTCAACGGTTCCGGCGGTCTCAACGGTCTCAACGGTCTCGGTGGTCTTGGCGGCCCGGGTGGTCTTGGCGGCCCGGGTGGTCTTGGTGGGCCGGGGGACGTCGGCGGGCCGGGTGCGCTTGGTGGCCTGGGCGGGCTCGGCGCTCCCGGTTCCGAGTGGGCGGGTGGGAACAGCTGGGCCGGCGGGCCGGTCGGCTGGCCTTCTTACGCTGACGTCACCGGCGGGGCGATGCCCGCCGGCCCGCGGGGGACGCCCTCCGAATGGGAGCCCCTCGTGGGGGACGGCGACGCGCCGGCGCTGGCGTCCTCGATCGGCCTGCCGCCCCCCCCGCCCGGCTCGCCGCCGCCCGGCTCGCCCCCACCCGGCTCGCCGCCGCCGGGCGAGCCGCCGTCCGCCGGGTCCGGGGGAGTGGGACAGCTACCCGCCGCAGGCGTTCCCGCCGGTTCATCGCCGGACATCGTGCCGCTGGCCGGGCTGATCCCGGGGCCGCCGCCGTCGGTGTCACCGCCCGCGGGCGAGAACACGCCGGCGCCGCCGGTGCCCCCGCCGGGGGAGTCCGCTCCGCCGGCACCGCCGCCGACCGTGGCCGCGCCGTCGTCCGAGTTCCCGCCGTCGGGGTCCACTCCTGCAGGGCAGGCCGCTGCCGGGCAGGAACCGCCCGGACAGGAGCTGTCCGGGCCCGCGGTGGACGGGCCTGCGCCGTCTGGGCAGGTTCCGTCCGCGCACGGGCAGGCCGGGCCTGTGTCGTCCGCGTCGCCCGGTGGCGAGCGCGGTTTCCCCGGCGACTTCGGGCCCGGTTTCGCGGTCACACCCGGCTTCCCACCCGGGCAACCGCCGCACGGGCCGGCGTCGTCTGACTTTGGTACGCCCTGGGGGCCGCCGGCCCTCGAACCCGGCCCCGGGGCCGGCCCGGGCGGAGTCGGTGCCACCGGGGCGGGCCACGACGGGCCGGTCCCGGCCGGGCCGGCCCACCCGGGCGGTGGCGGGGCGTCCGAGGGCGCGGATCTCGCCGGGCTGGCGCTGCGGGAGGCCCTGTTCGACCAGGCCCCCGTCGGCCTCGCCCTGTACGACGCCGGCGGCCGCTACATCCGGGTGAACGACGTCCTCGCGCGGCTCAACGGCCGCCCGGCCGCCGAGCACCTGGGCCGCACTATGTCCGAGCTCCTCGGGGAGATCGGCCAGGAGATGGACGGCCTGCTGTCCCGTGTCCTGCGCACGGGCGAGGCGGTGACCGACCTCGAGATCGGAGTCGCCACCGGCGGCGCCGGGCCGAACCAGACCTGGTCGGCGAGCTGGTACCCGGCCACCGACCGGCTCGGTGCCCGCGCCGGCGCGGTCCTCGTCGCCCTCGACGCGACCCGCGCGAAGACCGCCGAGCGGGATCACGCCCGCGCCGTCGGCCGGGAGCGGGCGCTGGGCGAGGCCACCGCGGCGGACGTCTTCCACGCCGGCGAGGACGGCGCGCTCGACACCGACCTGCCCCGCTGGCGCGCTGCCACCGGCCAGAACGGCGCGCAGGCCGCCGGTTTCGGCTGGCTGGACGCGATCCATCCCGATGACCGCGAGCGGGTTGCCCGGGCCTGGCACGGCGCGATCGAGCGCCGCGAGCCGTTCGACGCCGAGTTCGGTGTCCCGGACGTCACCGGGACACATCGGACGATCACCGCCCGGCTGGTGCCCGTGGTGGACGGGCCGCAGGCCGAGTGGATCGGTGTGCTGACCGACGTCACCGAGGCCCGTTCCGCCCGCGACCCGCGACCCGCGCAGGACGGCGTGCCGGACGAGGCAACCTGGCGCCGTGAGCAGTCGTGGCGGCTGACCTCCGCCCTCGGCCGGGCGGTGACCGTCGACGACGTCGTCGCGGCGGTGCTCGACAGCGGCGGGCGGGCCGCGCGCGCCGTGGGCCGCGGCGTGGCACTGATCGACGAGAGCGACGACCGGCTCCGGTTCCGCTCCCTGGTCGGCACCTCGGCGCAGTACGCCGAGCGCTGGTCGGAGGTCGGGCTCGGCGCCATCCACCCGCTCGCCGAGGTCATCCGCGGCCGGCGGCCGCTGTTCCTGCGCAGCCGCGACGAGCTCGGTGGGCGCTGGCCCGTTGCCGACCTGCTCGGCGCGGTCGAGTCGGGGCCGGAGCACGCCTGGGCGCTGCTGCCGCTCGCGACGACCGACGTGCCCTTCGGCGTCCTCCACCTCGGGTTCCCCTCGCCGCGCGAGTTCGACACCGACGACCAGGCGTTCCTGATGGCGATGGCCGAGCAGTGCGCGCAGGCCCTCGAGCGCGCGACCCTGTTCGAGCGGCTGGCCGCCGACACCGCGCGCAGCCGGCGGGACCGCGACGAGGCCGAGGCCGAGCTGACGGCGGCGCTGGCGGCGGCGGACGTCCAGCAGTCGGCGGCGGGCGCCGCGCGGCGCAGGCTGGAACAGCTCGCCCGTGCGGGCGAGGCGGTGGCCTCGGCCACCAGCCCGGAGCGTGCTCTGTCGGCGCTGGCCGCGGCGGTTGCCGGGGAGATCGCCGACGTCTGCGTCATCCACCTGCTGCCGCCCGCGGACGAGACCGAG
The DNA here is from genome assembly GCF_001854695.1 of Parafrankia soli. Taxonomy (GTDB): domain Bacteria; phylum Actinomycetota; class Actinomycetes; order Frankiales; family Frankiaceae; genus Parafrankia; species Parafrankia soli. Next base: position 89,045 of record NZ_MAXA01000102.1, on the reverse strand, counting down.
ACGTCCGTAGCGCCCGGGCCCGGATTGCCGGGGTCGCGTCCGGCGGTGTTCGCGGCCCGTGACGGACTCACCGCCGCGGCGCCGCCCGGTGCTCCCGCGCTTGTTTTGCCGGGGGCGGGCCCGCTCGCCGCGGTCGCCGTCGGCGCCGCGCCCGTGCTCCTGCCCGCCAGCCCCGACGCCCCGTTCCTGGACGGCGCCCTGACCCCCGAGCTGGCCCGCTGGGTACGGGAGGCCGAGGGGCACAGCGCCGCGGCGGTGCCGATCACGTTCCGGGGCCGCCCGGCCGGCGTGCTGACGGCGATCGCCGCCGGTGAGCGCCCCGCCTTCACCACGGACGACCTGCCCTTCCTGACCGAGGTCGCGGCCCGCACAGCGCCCGCCCTGGAACGCGCCGAGGCCGGTGGCCGCGACGGTGGCGACGCGCTGGCGCTCCAGAAGGCGCTGCTGCCGCGCACCCTGGCCCCGGCGGGCCTCGACCTGGCCACCCGGTACCTGCCCGCGGGCGAGGACGACCAGGTCGGCGGCGACTGGTTCGACGTCATCGACCTCGGCGCCGGGCGGGTGGCGCTGGTCATCGGCGATGTGATGGGACGCGGTGTGCGCGCTGCCGCTCTCATGGGGCAGCTCCGCAGCGCCGTGCGCACCTGCGCCCGGCTGGACCTGCCACCGGCCGAGGTCCTCATCCAACTCGACGGGCTCGTCGCCGACCTCGGCGAGGACCTGATCGCCACCTGCATCTACGCCGTCGTGGAGACCGACACCGGACTGCTGACCCTCGCCAGCGCCGGGCACCCGCCGCCCCTGGTGGTCGCCCCGGACGGCCTGGTCTCMCGGCTCTACATGGCGGCCGCGACCCCGCTCGGCCTCGCCTGCGACGCGATGACCGAGTACACCGTCTCGCTCGGGCCCGGCTCGCTGCTGGCCCTGTTCACCGACGGACTCGTGCGCGGGCGCGGGCTGGACATCGACGCCGGGGTCTCGAACCTGGCCGCCGTCCTGGCCCGCCCGGCCGAGGAGTGGGACGGCCGGCTCGACGACCTGGCCCGGGCCGCCTGCGCGGCGCGGGTCGGCGCGGGCGGCCCGCCGCCCGGCGACGACGTCGCGCTGCTGCTGGCCCGGCTGCCCGTGCCGGACCCGCTGGCCGAGCCGCTGGACGTCTCCGCCGATCCCTCGGTGGGGCTCAGCCAGGTCCGCGCGCAGGTGCGGGTGGCGTTGGAGAACGCCCTGACAGAGCCGCCGGTGATCGACACCGTGGTGCTCGTGCTCTCCGAGCTCGTCGGCAACGCGCTGGTGCACGGGCGGACCCCGCTGTCGGTCCGGGTACGGCGGATGGCGGCGTCGAGCCCGGCGGGTGGCGGTTCGGCAGGTGGCGGTTCGGCGGGTGGCGGTTCGGCAGGTGGCGGTTCGGCAAGTGGCGGTTCGGCAGGTAATGGTGCCCGGCGCATCCTGGTCGAGGTGGGCGACGCGGGCGGCCGGATGCCCCGTCGCCGCCGGGCCGGTCCCGACGACGAGACCGGCCGCGGGCTCGATCTGGTCGGCCGGCTCGCGCTGCGCTGGGGCGTGCGGCCCGTCGGCGACGGCAAGCTGGTGTGGGCGGAGATCGACCCGAGCCGGGTCTGACGTCCAGCCGGGCTGGGCGCCAGGCCCGGCGCCCAGCCCGGCTGGACGACCTGAGAGGGATCGTCGCCCAACGGGCGGCGGAGCTGTGCCCGGCGGGTGTGCTCCGGTGGGGGCACGGTGGTGCGTTCGCGCCGGCAGGTCCACCCGCCTCCGGCCGGGGCCGCGCCTCGCGTAACGTGAGCGCCATGCCGGACGCGGTGCTGCGCCTCGACAAGGTCACGGTCAGGCGCGACGGGGTTGACCTGTTGCGGGACGTGAGCTGGGTGGTGAACCAGGGCGAGCGCTGGGTGGTGCTCGGGCCGAACGGCGCGGGCAAGACCACCCTGCTGCAGATCGCCTCCTCCCGCCTGTTCCCCACCGCCGGCACGGTCGATCTTCTCGGCGCGCGCCTGGGCCGGGTGAACCTGCATGACCTGCGTTACCGGGTCGGCGTCGTCAGTCCGGTGCTCACCGACGCGCCGCCGCCCGACGAGCGGGTCCTCGACGCCGTCGTCACCGCCGGCTGGTCCGTGCTGGGCCGCGCCGACGAGGCGTATGACGACGTCGACCTGCGCCGTGCCGCGGACCTGCTCGGCCAGTTCGGCTGCCGGGGCCTGGTCGAGCGCACCTTCGGCACGCTGTCAGAGGGGGAGCGTAAGCGGGTCCAGATCGCCCGGGCGCTGATGACCGACCCCGAGCTCCTGCTGCTGGACGAGCCGGCCGGCGGGTTGGACCTCGGCGCGCGGGAGGCCCTGCTGCGGCTGCTGACCCGGTTCGCAGCCGATCCGGTCGCCCCGGTCACCGTGTTGGTCAGCCATCACGTCGAGGAGATCCCGGTCGGCGTGACGCACGCGCTTCTGCTGCGCCGTGGCCAGGTACTCGCCGCCGGGCCGGTGGCGGAGGTCATGCTCTCCGAACGGCTCTCGGCCTGTTTCGGGATTCCGCTGGAGATAACGTCCTCGGCGGGCCGGTACGCGGCCCGCCTGGCGGCTCCGGCCCCCCGGCCGCGCCCGCCGGCTCCGGCGCCGGCGCCGGCCTGAGCGCTCCACGATGACCGACCCGGCGCTGACCCCGAGCGCTTCAGAGCTGATCTGAACGGTCCGCAGGACCGACCGGAACGGTCCGCGAGACGGGCCTGAGCGCGTTTCGGCGCCGGCGCGGCGCCGTGCCGGCGCGGGCGGGCGCGGAGAAAGAACGGCCGCGAGATGCTGGGCCGGTAGGCGCCCTCGGCAGCGCCGCGGTCATCCGCAAAGGCGGTGTCTGGCCCGGCGCACCACGACACAGGTCGACCCTGTGCGACACGGGCGCTCACGCCAGGCCAACCACCACTCCCTCCCCGATCCCTCCCCGACCTCGACTCCGCCGTGCCGAAGCTGCGCATACCGGACGTCGCGGACGGCTTGGCTGGCAGGGGCTGGAGGCACGGACGGGGCGGGTGGCCGGCGCCCAACGGCGTCGGGCGGGTCGGGGCAGCTCGGCGCCCGACGGGCCGACCAGCACCTGCCGCGGCCCGCATATAAACCCGCGCGCTTTACCTGGAACGTGCCGGAGGTGTCAGGACCGCCACCGGATGCCGTGCCGGCGCGCGCCACCGCCGGAGGGCTCGGTGATCGGTGGCGGATCTGCCGGGATCCGCCACCGGCGGGATCTCGGCTGCCCGAGGCTCAGCCGCGCCCGCGCCGTCCAGGGTCCCCGGCGGCCGTGTCTGCGGGCCAGTAGCGGCCCTCAGCGCGTCCCTGTGGCCTTTGCGGCGGCTTTCCGAGGTTGTCCGCCGGCACCCCCCGATCGGGGTTGCTTCCGTCCCGGCTGAGTCCACTTCGCGCGGGCGGCCCGGCAGGTTCCGCCGACGACCGGCCGGCCCCGCCCGCCGGGGCCCGGCGGCCCGTTGGGCCCATCTCCCGAGGGCCGCGTCGTTCGGAGACGTATCTCCGAGGGGTTCCCCTGTTCGACGGCGTATCTCCAGCAGGACTCCACCGCCCGGGAGCCGTGTCTGGCGGGAGTTCCGCGTCTGTCGGGAGCTCTGTGTCTGTCGGGAGTTGTGCCGCCCGGCGCCGGGCGGACACCATCCGTCCGGAGTGCCGTGCTCGGCGGGGCGGAGTTCCCTCTCAGATAGGTGTGATTCCTGACATAGTTATTTTTCGCGATTCGGTGCGGTGACCTCGTCGAGGCGATCCCGAAGCCACCGGGAGCCGGCAACCCGCGCGCCCAAGGCGCGAACACGATCCCCCAGTGCCCGATCCGATGTGACGACCAGAGTCGGTCCCGCCGTGGTGCGTACGGCATCCACGATGGCGTCGTCCCCGCCCGCGGGAGCGTGGATCACCAGGAGTCGTGGGGGTTCGCCGGCCATTCCGGGTAACGGGCCCTTCAGTTCCGGCGGCACAAGCGGAGGCTGGCCTTCCGACTGTCCGGTGGATATATCGCCCGTACCGACCGTGGGGGGTACGAACTTCGGTGTGCTCGGGCCGGCCGGTACACCCGCTCGGGCGGYACCCTCCAGAACAAGAAGGACGCGTGACGGCCCATCGGCCCGATCGCGGTGTCCAACGGTCCGGGCGAGCAAGACGAGAATGTCCCTGTGTAGTCGGTCGGCCGCAGCCGAGCGGTCCCGCCACCACCCGTCCGGTCGTGCGCCAATCACGTTCGCCGCGTCCACCACCCAGGTGAGCCGGTAGTCCGCTCCGGTCGGGTGCATAGCGTCAGGGGCGGAATCCGGCGTACTCACCGGGCACCGGGGTCGGCTTTGCCAAACGCGGCGGTGGGTTCCCGGCGCCGGAGCGCGGCCAAAGTCGCCGCAGGCACGGCTCCTCGTTTGGCTGCCAATCGAACGATCCGCCAGGCGTACGAAGGTGGCCGCTCGTCCGCGTACCGGCGTCTGCGCCCCGAGGTGGGCCGCCGTCGGGTTGGCGGGCGGCGCGGTGGAGTCGTTCGTGGGTCGACGTTTCGAACCGGAAGGTGTGATTCGAAGAACATGATCATCCCTCTATCATGTCGATGTCGATCCGCTCCTTTGGGTGCGGTCGACACCCCACCACGAGCCCACCAAGACGGAGGGGACTTGCGCCATCGTCGCGGTTGCCTCGCGCGTCCGACGAACCAGGCGTGACAGTTCACCGTCTTCTCGTGGTAATACTAGACCCGTAAGTTTCTGCGGTCCGCTGACCTGAAGGAGAGTGGCATGGCTCAGAAGACCATCGTCTCGTTGATTGACGATCTCAGCGGAGAAGAGGCCGACGAGACGGTCCGGTTCGGACTGGACGGCGCACAGTATGAGATCGACCTGTCGGAGAAGAACGCCACCAAGTTGCGGGAGTCGTTGGCGCCGTTCGTCACCGCTGCCCGCCGTTCCGGTGGCCGGGCGGCCAGTGGCCGTCGCGGGGCGCGGGCCGCTTCGCGGCGTACCGGTGGAACCGACCGCACCGCCGACATTCGCGAGTGGGCGCGYAGCAACGGCTACACGGTGAGTGACCGGGGCCGTATCGCGTCGAACATCGTAGAGGCGTACGACAAGGCTCACTGAGCCGGGTCGCGACTGCTTTCCGGGTCGACGCGCCGAGCGGTTGACCCTGGTACTACCCGAGTACCACCGTGATAGCCGGTGGGTCTCCTCGGGCCGGCGGCCGAAGAAGACGTGATCATCTTATCGCGTCCCGGTTCCTGCCCATCGATCGACCGATGGGCAGGAACCGGACCACGGATCGCCGATTGCCGGCCGACGACCGTACTACGCTCGGGGGCGGTCAAATGGGCGGCCGGCCGGCTGGATCCTGTGTGGTTTCAGTGCCTGGCGGCCTCGCCGGCCATCCACTTTTCGACATCGTCGGCCGAGCGTGCGAGCGCGGCTGACATGTTCCGACTTCCATCCGGCGTGACCAGGATGTCGTCCTCTATCCGGACGCCGATCCCGCGCAGCTCCGGTGGAACAGTGAGGTCGTCCGGCTGGAAGTACAGCCCTGGTTCGACCGTCAGCACCATCCCGGCCTCCAGCGCGGCGTCGCGGTAGGTCTCGTCGCGCGCCTGCGCGCAGTCGTGCACGTCCAGCCCGAGCATGTGCGACGTGGAGTGCAGTGTGTAGCGCCGGTGCAGGCCGGCCCCGGGTGCTTTCGGATCCTCGTTGAGCGACTCTTCGACCGTGGCCGGCAGCAATCCCCAGTCGTGCAGCGCCTGCGCGATCACCCGCATCGCGGCCCGGTGCGGATCCAGGAAGGCGGCGCCGGGCCGGACCGCGTCTATCCCGGCCTGCTGGGCCCGGTAGACGACCTCGTGAACCTGGCGCTGCAGCGGGCTGAAGCGCCCGCTCACCGGCAGCGTCCGCGTCACATCGGCGGTGTACAGCGAGCGGCCCTCGACTCCCATGTCGAGAAGTGCCAGGTCACCGGGCCGCACTGGGCCGTCGTCGCGGACCCAGTGCAGGGTCGTGGCGTGCGGGCCGCAGGCCACGATGGAGCCGTATCCGACGTCGTTGCCGTCGACGCGGGCCCGTCGCCAGAAGGTTCCCTCCAGCCAGCGCTCCCCGTTGGGGAGCGTCGCCGCGCGGCCGAGCTCGCCCACGCACTCGGTGAAACCGAGCACGGTGGCCGCGACCGCCTCGTCCAGCCGGGCGATCTCGAAGTCGTCCTTGACCAGCCGGAGCTCGGACAGCACCTCGGCCAGCGCGGCGTCCCGGTCGGCGGACGAGCCGGTCGGCGACCACCGGCTCACCGCGCGGTCCACCCGGGCGTCCAGCCCGCGCACGACGCGGGTCCTGGCGGGCGCGAGACGGGCCAGCGCTTCGGGAAGCTCCGGCAGCGGCCGGCATTCGATGTCGAGAGCCGCTGTGGTCTCCCGTACACCGGGCCGGGGGCCCACCCACAGTTCGCCGTAACGGCGGTCCGTGTAGAACGCGGAACTTGATCGGTCGGATCGGTCAGCGAGATAGAGCACGGCGTCATGGTCGCCGGCAGCGGTGGGATGCAGGATCAGGACGGCGTCCGGTTCGTGACATCCGGTGAGCCAGAAGAAGTCACTGCCGGGGCGGAACGGGTAATCGGTGTCGTTCGCCCGGACGTGTAGCCCGCCGCTTGGTATGACAAGCGCTTCGGTGGGGAATCGGGTGGCCAGAAGCGAGCGCCGTTTCGTGGTGTAAGGGGCGCAGTCGTCACGCACCGCGACGGTGTCATCCACCGGCGCCCAGCCGCTCGCCATGAAACGCCTGAAGGCCGCGTGGGGTTCCTCGTCGTGCTTAGCCTGTCCGGTCCTGCCCGGTTCGTCCGCGGCTTGTTCCTCCGTCGTCGGACTGTCTGCGACGGTGGGGGGAGTCCCCGGTGCGATGGTTACCCCCGCCGGCTCCTGTGCCCGGGTTGTCCCGATGGTCGGTTCCGGAGATTCCAGATCCGGCTGGATCGATTTCCCCGGTGGTGCGGCGGGGGGCACCGGGAGCCCCGGTGTGCCGGTGTCCGGCGAAGATGCGACGCGTTCCACTTCCGCGCCGCCCGAAGCGGGAGTGGTCCGGTGTGCGACGTCGTCGGCCGTACCGCCGGGGGATCGCCCCGCGACCGGGTGTGAAGCTGGTGTTTGGTGGGACTGGGCACTCATGCCGCTAACGGTAGGCCGCTTCCGCCGTGCTCGGGTAGCGTCCTTCGCCGTGGCGACCACGGCCGGCCCGATGGCGGGACTTCTCATCGTCGATCTCACCCGGGTTTTGGCGGGTCCGTTCGCGACGATGATGTGCGCCGATCTCGGTGCCCGGGTCATCAAGGTCGAACGGCCGGGCGGCGGGACGACTCCCGTACCTACGGTCCGTTCATGGACGGCCGGTCGCTGTACTTCGCGCGGGTGAACCGTGGCAAGCAATCCGTCGTCCTGGATCTCAAGGACACGACGGACCGTGACCTTCTGTTGCGGATCGTCGACCGGGCTGATGTTCTGGTCGAGAACTTCCGCCCCGGGTGATGGACCGGCTGGGTCTCGGCGTCGATGTGCTCACCGCACGCAATCCCCGCCTCATATACGTCAGCATCTCCGGCTTCGGGCAAACGGGCCCGTGGCGGGAGCGGCCGGCATACGACTCCGTCGTGCAGGCGGCCTCGGGCATGGTGTCGATCATCGGACGCCCGGGCGAGGAGCCCGTCAAACCGGGTGTTCCGATCGCGGACCCGGCCGCCGGTCTCTATGCTTTCGGCGCCATCGGGGCCGCGCTGCAGGGCCGGAGCACCACCGGCCGCGGAACTCATCTCGAGATTGCCATGTTCGACGCGACGGTCACCCTGCTGGAGGGCGCCGCGCTGTCATATCTCGCGACCGGCGTCACTCCGCCACGGATCGGAAACGCCCACTACTCCATCGCCCCCTTTGACACGTTCGCGTGCGCGGGCGGCAGCATCATGATCTGCGCGGCCAACGACAACCTCTTCGGCCGGCTGTGCGCGGTGGTCGAGCGGCCCGACCTCGCCGCCAACCCGAGGTTCCGCACCAACGGCGACCGGCTCCGGGAACGCGAAGCGTTCAAGACGGAGATCGAGGCGACCCTGCGCCGGCAGGAGCCGGACCACTGGTTGAAGGCACTGCAGGCCGCGGGCGTTCCCTGTGGTCCGATCAATGATGTTCCGGCCGCGGTCGACTCCGCGCGGACGAGCGCCCGCCGGATGGTGATCGAGGCCGGCGGCCTCCCGCCGCCCGGTAATCCCATCAAGGCCGCCGGATATCCGGACCCGCTCGAACGTCCCGCGCCCGCGCCCGCGCCCGCGCTCGACGCGGACGGCGCGCCGTGCGGGCGGAGTTCACGGGCCCCGCCACCGGCTGACCCGTCCCGCGGCCCGACCGGCCGTCCCGACTGCCGGGCGCGGCGCGGCATGGCGCGGCGTGGCCTTGCCTGCGCGGCCTGGCCGGCCCGGCTGATCGGCCTGGCCGGCGGGTCGGCCTGCCGTCGCTACCGCCTCCCGCCGGAGCGTGCGAGGCTGGGACAGAACGGGCAGCCCGGTTCCCGATATCGCAGATGGCCCGAAACAAGCGGTGACAGCACCGACCGGACTGCCGGACTACAGGCAACACCGTCGGATGTCGGCAGAGATACCGGTACAACGGAGCAAGCCGGCGGAACACCGGTAGAACAGTGATGGGCCGACGTGGAGGTCCGCGGGTCGCCCAGGCGGCGGTCCCGGGGGCTGGCCGCGGCGGTCCGATGGGTACCGAGTGGTACAGCACCGGCCAACCCGGTGTGAGCGTCGGACGAGATCCCGACCACCGCCCCGCCGTCGCCTCGATGCGGCCGGCGGCGCGGCGGGCAGGCGGTCTGCGGCGTGAACCTGTCGGGACCGCCGGGAACGATGATCCTCGTGCCCGGCGGGTGAGCGAGGGGAACGTGGCCATGACCTGGCCTCCGAACAGTGGCGATCCGGACGGCCGGGACCCGCGCGACCGCCGTCGTCCACCGCCCGGCGCCGGATCCGGCCGCCCCGGGTACCCAGGTCAGGGCCAGGGCCGTCCACCGGTTCCCGGCCGCCCGCCGCAGGAGCGCCCGGCGCGGGACAGGCGCGACCGCCCGGTGCAGGGACGTTCGGTGCAGGGACGTCCGGCACGGGACCGACCGGCCGCCGGCGAGGAGAACTGGCCGGCGGGAGCCTGGCCGCGCCACGAGCCCCGCTCGGCTCCCGCGCCGATCCCGCCCACCCGCCGGCTGCCTCCGCCGGGCGCCACCGACGGCGGGCGGACCTGGCCCGCCCCGAACGACGGGCCCGGCGGATACCGCGCGCCGGTCGGCCCGGGGCCCGGGTACGGCGGCCCGCGCGGGCCGTACGACACCCCGGGCGAGGACCTGCCCGCGGAGGAGCCACGCCGCCCGGTGAGCGGTGTGCGCCGGACGGTGACCCTGGTGGCCGCCATCGTCTCGGTGGCCGTCCTGGTCGTCGCCACGGGCGGCTGGGCCGTGCTGCGCCACTACGACGGCAAGGTGAACCACATCGAGCTCACGTTCTCCGACTCGGCCGCGCGGCCCTCCGCCGCCGGCGGAGGCACCCAGAACATCCTGCTGGTGGGCTCGGACACCCGCGCGGGCACCGGGGGCGAGTTCGGTCAGACCGAGGGGCAGCGCTCGGACACCACGATCCTCGCCCACCTCGACGCCGACGGCTCGACGACCCTGGTGTCCTTCCCCCGCGACCTGTGGGTGCAGATCCCGGGCTACACCGGCTCCGACGGCACCCAGCACGACGCGCAGAAGTCCAAGCTCAACGCGGCGTTCGCCTACGGCGGGCCGTCCCTGCTGGTCCGGACCATCGAGACGCTCACCAACATCCGGATCGACCACTACCTCGAGATCGACTTCCTGGGCTTCCAGGCGATGACGGACGCGCTCGGTGGCGTCACCGTCTGCGTGAAGGAGCTGACGCCCGAGCTCAAGGCGCAGGGCTTCGACAACCTCAACGACCGGTATTCCGGCTGGCACGGCCAGGTCGGCAACAACACGCTCACCGGTGAGCAGGCGCTGGCCTTCGTCCGGCAGCGTTACGGCCTGCCCGGCAGCGACCTCGACCGCATCCACCGCCAGCAGCAGTTCCTCGGCGCGGTGTTCCGCGAGGTCGCCTCCACCGGAACCCTGCTCAACCCGCGCAAGCTGCTCGACGTCGTGGACGCGGCCACCTCCGCGCTGACCCTGGACGACCACACCTCGCTCACCGATCTACGCCTGCTCGCCGTCCGGATGCAGGGCATCAGCACCGGTGGGGTCACCTTCGCGACCGTCCCGGCCACGCCGTCACAGGCCGGCGGGCAGTCCGTGCTCGTGGCGAAGACCGACGAGCTGACGACGCTGCTCGCCGGGATCGGCGGCTCCCCGCCGCAGGCCGCCGGGCCCCCCGCGCTCGACCCCGCCGGCTCGCCGTCCGGCTCGACGGCGGCCTCGATGGCCTCGGCGGCCTCCGTGGGCGCTACGGCCGCGTCCGGTGCAGTGCCGGCGTCCGGTACCGGCCACGGTTCGGTGGTCACCGCGGACCTGCGCGCCACCGGCGGGCGGCCCGTGGGCGGCGCGGTGACCCTGGCCCAGGCCACCCCCGAGCCGTCCGGCGGGGTGGGCTGCACCTACTGACGCGGGGAGCCGAACCCTGTCGCGGACGACCCGGGCCCTGCGGTGGGGGACCGGGTCGTGCCGCGGGGGCTGAGTCCTAACGTGGGGGAGTCGAGCCCGGCCGGTCTGGCCGGGCCTTGGCGTGCCGCGGGACGCGGCGCTGGCGCGGGGGGCGCTCGTCGATCGCCGCGTTCAGCTCGGCGCCGAGCAGCACGGCCAGCGCCGTGATGTAGAAGAACAGCAGCGCGGCGACGGGCGCGCCGAGCGAGCCGTATACCAGCTCGTTGCTGAAGACCAGCTCCAGGTACATTCGCAGCAGGTAGCTGCCCACCAGCCACAGGAAGAGCGCGAGCGCCGCTCCGGGTAGTGCCCGGCGCCAGGACCGCCGCACGGGCAGCGCCAGGTGGTAGAGCGTCGTCAGCATCGCCAGCGACACCACCCCGACCACCGGCCAGAAAAGAATCTTCAGCAGGTCGTCGACCACCGGGTGACGGCCGGAGTTGAGCATGTCCGACAGCAGGCCGGGCCCGAGGACGAGCGCGGGCAGCAGCAGGACGCCCGTCGCCACCTGGGCCAGGAACAGCCCGAGCGCGAGCAGGCGGCTGCGGACCGCCGAGCGGAGCTCCCGCTGGCCGTAGGCGATCGTGATGGTGTTCACGAACGTCGCCATCGCCGTGGATCCCGTCCACAGCGACAGCACGAAACCGATGGAGATGACGTCCGGGCGGCCGCGGGAGAGGATCTCGTCGATCGTCGGCCGGACGGTGTCGTCGACCACCGACGCCGTCAGCAGGTTGTCGGCGCCGTCCAGGATGCTCAGGCGGACGTTGTCGAGGGCGTCGCCGCCGAGGAGGTCCCCGATGTAGCCGATCGTGCCCAGCAGCGCCAGGAGCAGCGGGGGCATCGACAGCAGCTGCCAGAAGCCGGCTTCGGCGGCGAGACCGAGAACACGGTGCCGCCAGGCGTTTGCGACGGTCGTCCGCGCCAGGCGCAGGGCCCCCCAGGGGACCCATGACCTTGGTTGCAGCAGCCGGCGGGCAAGATCACGCACCGCCGCGCCGCGGTCGGGCCCACCGGCACCCATGCATGCCCGTAACCAGCGCAGCGCCAACAGCGCCCGCCGGGCCGGGTCCCGCATGCCGGGGCGGGCCGTCGGACCAGGTCCACCCGCTGGGGGGGCCATGGCCGGCACCGCATCGTTCCCAGTGGTGGACACGCGCCCCACCGTATGACTATCGGCCCGCGGTTCCGGTGAGGGTGTCCTTGCGCCGGATGATGGTCGTCGTACCGGCCCGGTGGCCACGACACCGGGCCGGTGACGAGTCGAGGGCATGCCACGTGATCATGGCATGCCCTCGGGAGTCAGTCGTGTCAGGAGACGCTCAGCTTGTCGGTCTCGTCGTGGTACTCGACTGCGACCGAGCGGAGCTTGGAGTCGTGAGACTTCGCGTGATGGCGGCAGAAGAGCAGATCTCCGCCCCCAGGCAGAACGACCCGGACGTAGGCCTGGGCGCCACACCTGTCGCAACGGTCGAGGTTGGTCAGCGTCGGCATCGTGGTAGTCCCTGTCACACCTTCTCCAACTGTGTTGAGCGGCCAGACGTTCCGCCTGGCCATGTGACGGTTTACTCACAGCCGGCTCTCTCGGCGTCGTTGCATCCAGAGCGGCCTCCGCCCCCGGTGCCTCCTCGTGGCGGACCGGTGACGAATCTCGGGTTCGACCCCCTCCTAGGGCCGGCGGGCGCCGAACACGATGTCGTCCCATGCTGGCACCGACTTGCGTCCGCGTCGACCGCCTGCGGGACGTTCGCCGCTACGACCTGCCGCCGGCTGCCGTCCGCGGTTGCCCGCGGCGGCCTGCTGGGCGGCCCGTGCGGCCTGCTGGGCGGCCTCTGTGGCGGTGTCGTCGACCGCGGCGGCGGTGGTCTCCGCCGTGGTCTCGAACTCGCTGTCGGCCGCGGTGGACGGCTCGGCGGAGTGCTCCGCCGCGGTGGAGTCGGGGCGCGCGGGGCGGCCCGCCGGGCCGCCCTCGGCCCGGGCCGGTGTGGCCCGGCCCGCTGCCGGCCGGCGCGGTGCTCCGCCGCGCCCCGGGGCAGCGGCGCCTCGGCCGCCACCAGCCGGAGCCGCCGAGGCCGCGGTGCCGCCGTCCAGGTCCTCAGCGGCTGCCGCGAGCGCCCCGAGTGAACGGGCACCGCCAGCGGTGCGGGCGACAGCTGGCCGGCGGGCGGCGGTGGCCGCCGGACGGCGCGGCACCCGCTCCACCGGCGTCGTGGGTTCCCGTGCCGGCTCCGCGGCCGCAGGCGGCACGACCGCGGCCGGTCGGAGCACCGGCTGCCCTGTCGGCGCGGGAGCCGCAGGCTGCCCGGCCCCGCCGGGCGCGGCCTCGCTCACCGACCGGTCGCCGCCGTCCTCGGTGTCCTCGTCGTCGTCTTCGTCTTCGTCGTCCTCGTCCAGACCGGCGGCGTGCGCGGCCTGAACGGTCTCCTCCGGGTCGGCCGAGCCGCCCGGGGTGTCCTGGGCGTCCTCGCTCGGGATGCCGGGCTCGGCCGCTTCCGGCGCCGGGGCGAGGGCCGCCTCGGCCACCGCGACCAGGTCTGTCCTGGTGGACTCCATGTCAGCCGCGCCGGCGTGGCTGAACTCCGCCTCGTTGGCCGCCGCCGCGTCGACGGCGGTGGCGGCCACCTCGGAGTACTCGGTATCCGGGTTTGGCAGCGATCTCGGCTCGGCCGCCGGTGTCGGCGGTGGAACGGCCCGCTCCCGGGAGCCGAACCGGCTCGGGGGCGTGGTGCGCCGGCCTCCCGCGCCGCTGTGCCGCCCGGACAGGCCCGGGGCCCCACCCTGGACCGCCGGCCACGCACCGGGCATGCTGCGCCGTGCCGCGCCGGCCGTACGGCTCGCGGTGGGGGCGGCCACCGGGCCCTGGTACTCGTCCGGGCCAGCCTGGTCCGGCGAGGTGCCGTGGCCGCCGGCTCCCTGCCCCGTGTTCGCCCGCGTCGCGGCGTCCTGGCCGGCGGCTTCCTGGGCGGAGCCTCCGTAGCCGGAGGCTTCGTAGCCGGTGTTCTCGTAGCCGGGGGTCGCGTAGTCGGGCGCCCCGTGGTCAGGAGTGGTGTGGTCCGTGGCGTAGTCGTCGCCGGCCCGCTCGGCCGGGCGGCGGTCCGGAGACTCACCCGCGGGCCCCTGGGCCGGCGACGGCCCGTACCCCGGCGCAGCCGCGCTGGGGAGGTAGCCCGTCCCGTTGACAGCCGCCGGAGCGGGGAAGGCCGAGGGGGGAGCCGTCGAGGGCTGCGTTCCCGGAAGCTGCTGGCCGGGTCCACCGGCCGCGGACTGCGTCGGGTAGGCGGCCGCCGCGCCCTGGTCGTGCACCAGGGTCAGCGCCGGGCCGGCGGCGCGCACGGGCGGCTGCGCCGGCTGCGGGGCGGGCGGCTCCGCCGATTCGGGGGCGACCAGCGCCCGGGCCGCGTCGTCGTGCGGGCGCACCCGGCGCACCACCGGGTCCCACGTCCACCGGGCGCACCTGCTGTCCGAGGTGAGCTGGACCAGCCAGATCCCGTCCACCCGGCGCCAGGCGTCCCACTGGGCGGTGTCCGGGTCGTCCTGCACGCTGAGCAGCCGTGCGTCGACCACCTCGCCGAGGGGACGGCCGGGCACCCCGCCCGGATCCTTGGGCAGCAGCGCGGCGCGCGCCTCCTGGACCACCCGGGCGCGTTCGGCCAGCACCGGCCCCTCGTAGCGCTCGACCCGCTCCACCGGGATGCCCGCGGCCCGCGCGACGTCGGCGGCGGTCTCACCGGCCCGAAGTCGGGCCTGGATCTCACGGGGGGTCAGCGCGCTTTCCGCGCGTACTTCACTACGTCGGGCTCCGCGCAGCGCCGCGCGCAGCCGATCGTCCACCGCGACGCGGAACTGTTCCGCATCCGCGCGCCCGGCGGCGTCGGCGAGCACGAGATAACCGCCGTCCTCGCTGAGTGCGACCGCCCGCAGCTCGCGCATGGCGCCTTCTCCTCCCGTCGATCTCCTGCCGTGCGGCCGGCCCGGCACGGTGTCCGTGCCGGGCCGGCCGCACGGCGGCCGAGCGTGCGGGGTGCCCTGTCGGACACCCCGAGGGCGCACCGGCGCACGAGTGCGCGCGAAACCGCCTCGCTGCCATGCGTCCCGGTAGATGACAGCCTGCCATCGATGGCGCCGGACGGTCGCATTGCGGCGGGCGACACGCACAGTCTGACCCTCTCTGAGGGTTCTGAACACGTCGGGGGCCCGTCCCGTGCCCGGGTGTGACGCATCACCGCCCCGGCGCCCACCCGGCCGGGCGGCATGATCGTGCCCACCCGCCGGGCGCCGGGGCCGGCGCTCAGGGGCGACGGCCGCCGGGCGGCCGGGTCGCCGGCCCGCGCCGTCGGGCCGGGCGCGGGGCGGGCCGGGCGCGGGTCTGGTCACCGCCGGCGTACAGCGCCGCCCCGACGACGCCCGCCTCGTTCTGGAGCTGGGCGGGCACCACCTTCGTGCGCAGTTCGAGGTGGTCGAAGAACTTCTCCGCCTTCCGGCTGGCGCCGCCGCCGATGATGATCAGATCCGGCCACAACAGGGCCTCGAGGGTGCTCAGGTAGCGGTTGACCCGCTTGGCCCACTTCTCCCAGGAGAGATCCTCACGCTCCCGGACGGCCTCGGACGCCCGCGTCTCCGCGTCGTGGCCCTGGATCTCCAGGTGCCCCAGCTCGGTGTTCGGTACGAGCTGGCCGTGCAGGAACAGCGCCGTCCCGATCCCGGTGCCGAACGTCGTCATGACGACGAGGCCGGAGGTGTCACGGCCGGCGCCGAACGCCATCTCGGCCACCCCGGCGGCGTCGGCGTCGTTGACGACGGCGACCTCCGAGCCGGCCAGTGCCGGCCCGAGTGCCCCGCCGAGCACCGCGGAGACGTCGGTGTCGATCCAGGCCTCGTCGACGTTCGCGGCGGTGCGGGCGACCCCGGACTTGATCACCGCCGGGAACGTGGCGCCGACCGGGCCCGTCCACTCGAAGTGCGCGACGACCTCCGCGACGGTCCGCGCGACCGACTCCGGGTCCGCGGGCTGCGGCGTCGGGAGCCGGAACCGCGGCGCAGCCAGCGTGCCGTCCTCGATGTCGACCGGGGCGCCCTTGATGCCCGTCCCACCGATGTCGACCCCGAAGACCCGCATTGCGCCGTCCTCCCGCATGTGTCGCTGTACGTCGCTCTCCTGGCGGCGGCGCGGCCTCCCGGCGGGAGCCCGCGACCTCCGGTACCTCCGGCGGAGGCGAGGGAATCAGTGAGGCCCGGCGCGGCGGGCACCGAGCGGTCGTGCCCCGGACCCCGGGTGCCGCGTCGTGCCGAGCCGTGCCTGGCCTGGTTGTGCCTGTCGTAGTTTCGCAGGCCCGCCCGACGCCGTGGCGGCGGCGGGCGCTTTCGGTGGTGAGCCCGGTCTCCGGCGGACGTCCATGCCGCTCCAGGCGGGACCGGAGATCGCCCGGGGTGGGCCGGACAACGCGTGTGTCCTGTTCTGAGGGCACCTACTCTGATGAGATGCGGTTGACCGATTCCCACGGGCGGGTCGCCACCGACCTTCGGGTGTCGCTGACCGACCGGTGCAACCTCCGCTGCAGCTACTGCATGCCCGCCGAGGGGCTCGACTGGCTGCCGAATCCGCTGCTCCTCACCGACGACGAGATCCTGCGGCTGGTCACGATCGCGGTGGCCCGGCTGGGCGTCACCGAGATCCGGCTGACCGGCGGCGAGCCCACGCTGCGTCCGGGGCTGGTGCGCCTGGTCGAGCGGATGGCGGCGCTCTCGCCCCGGCCCGAGCTCTCGCTCACCACCAACGGCCTGCGCCTGGCCGGCCTGGCCGGCCCGCTCGCCGCCGCCGGCCTGGACCGCGTCAACGTCTCCCTGGACACGCTTCGCCCGGAGCGCTTCGCCCGGATCACCCGCCGGAACCGGCTCGACGACGTCCTGGCCGGCCTCGCCGCCGCGGCCGACGCCGGGCTGATCCCGGTGAAGGTGAACGCGGTGCTCCTCCGTGGCCTGAACGACGACGAGGCCGCGCCGCTGCTGCGCTGGTGCCTCGCGCGCGGCTACGAGCTGCGCTTCATCGAACAGATGCCGCTGGACGCCCAGCACGGCTGGCGCCGCACCGAGATGATCACGGCCGGCGAGATCCTGACCCGGCTGGAGGCGGAGTTCGTCCTGACCGCGTTGCCGGGGCGGGGGAGCGCACCCGCAGAGCTGTTCGCCGTCGACGGGGGGCCGGGCACCGTCGGGGTGATCGGCTCGGTGTCCGCGCCGTTCTGCGCGGCCTGCGACCGGGTCCGGCTCACCGCGGACGGGCAGGTCCGCAACTGCCTGTTCGCCCGGGACGAATCCGACCTGCGCGGCCCGATGCGGTCCGGCGCCACCGACGACGACCTCGCCGACCGCTGGGTCCGCGCGGTGTGGGGGAAACACGCCGGCCACGGCATCGACACGCCGGGCTTCCACCAGCCGGCCCGGCCGATGTCGGCGATCGGCGGGTGACATCACTCTCGCCGTCGCCGTCGGGGGAGCTGGGTGAACCGTGGGACGCACTGGTCCTCGCCGGCGGCCACTCCCAGCGGCTCGGCGGCCAGGACAAGGCCAGCGCCGTTGTCGGTGGCCTGCGGCTGCTGGACAGGGTGCTCGCCGCCGCCGGCGCGGCCGAGCGGATCGTCATCGTCGGGCCGCCGCGCCCGGCCCGGCCCGGTTCCCGGTCGGTCCGCTGGACCCGCGAGGACCCGCCGGGCGGCGGGCCGGTCGCCGCCATCGCCGCCGGGCTGCGGCTCGTCGAGGCCCCGCTGGTAGCGGTACTCGCGGTCGACCTGCCCTTCATCGGCGCCGCGGAGCTCGCCGACCTTCTCGGATCGCTGCGCGGCGAGCCACCGGGTCACCGTGACGCCGACGTGGCGGTGCTGGCCGATCCGGCGGGCCGGCCGCAGTACCTTGCGGCGGCCTGGGGCACCGCCGCGCTGCGCGCCGCCCTGCCGGCGGACCCGACGGGCCGCTCGGTGCGCTCGCTGCTGGCCGGGCGGGATGTGCGGACCGTCCCCGCCACCGCCGACGCCTGCCTTGACTGCGACGACCCGGCGTCGCTGGCGGCGGCCCGGGCCCGGGCGGTCCCCGGAACGCACGGCTCGGGCACGATGCCCTGATGACAGACGACAACGAGGCGGGCGGGCCCTCGGCGGCCGAGCGCCCCGCAAGCACTGGTGCGGCGGCCGCACCCGGGGCGGCCGGTGGCGAGGCTCAGCGTCTCGGCGACGTTCTGGACGAGTGGGTGAGTCGGGCGAGCACCGCGCTCGGCCTGGAACCCGGTTCCGTGGACGCCACGCTCATCCTCGATCTCGCCCGGGATGTCGCCCACGGCGTCGCGCGCCCCGCCGCCCCGCTGACGGGGTTCCTGGTCGGGCTGGCCGCCGGCCGCCGTGGCGGCAGCGCCGCCGACGTCCGAGCCGCCGCGGACACGGTGCTGGCCCTCCTACCCGAGCACGACTCCAAGCACGACGGCTAGTGCACGACGGCTAGTGCATGCGGACGGGGCCGGTCTCGTCCAGGTAGCCGCGCATGTCGATGGCCATCGTGTGGACGTCCTCGGCGTCTGGTTCGGGGACGTCCTCGGCGTCGTCGCGGGGGTAGCCGAAGGTGAGGCGCGGCAGCATCTGGGTGGGGGCGTCGACGAGCCCGGGCGCGGCCTCGATCAGCCCGGACTCCCAGTCGAGCTCGCGGCCGCTCAGCGGGCCGGAGGGCAGGTTCCGCGTGGCCGGTGACGTCGTGACGATCACGTAGTCCAGCACGCCGAGAGCGGCGATGACGACGAGGGCCGGCAGCGCCGCGAGTGGGCGCCACACCGTCAGGCCAACCATCACGAACACGGCCACCACGGTCAGGCCGCCGACGATGTGCCTGCGCACCGGGGGTAGCGCTGGAACCTTGCGGCCGCGCCGGTAATGCGCCATGCACCACAGTGTGCCCCCGTCGCCGGAACTGTCCAGACGGTGGGGTGTTGTCAACCGCCCGACTGGCGGCAGACAGAGACGCGACGCAGGGTGGAACCCGACGTCGGAAGCGAACCGGGGGAGCCGGCCGTGACAGCGGAGGGTACCCGCAATGCCTCTTTCTGGTGAAGGCTCTTCGGCGGTGYGCCGGAATGAGTCACACTTACCGTGGGAAATGAGAGATCCATGGCCCGACCCGCCGGTCAACGGTGTATCCATGGCCCGGCGTCGCACCATGGGATCGACCTCGCGAGGCTGGAGGATCGCCGTGGAGGTTACAAGTCGTGGCCGCTGGCCGCGACCGCTGCCACGACCCCGGCCAGGGTCGAGGCCGAGGCCAGCCCCGGTACTGGCCGTCGCCGCGGTGGTGGCGCTGCTCGTCCTGATCTCCGGGTGCGGGGCGTCTAGTTACGACTATGTGACGAACAAAGATGACGGCGCGTTCCTGAAGGTGCCGGCGGCCTGGACGTATCAGGAGATGCCCGGGCCGGCCCTGTTCGGCATCGACGCCCGCAATGTGAGCCCCGAGATGTTGCGCGGCCTGATGTCACGCGAGTGGGTCGTCGGGCTGGATGCCGCCGAGAAGTTCGACGAGACCAGTCTGTTCGTTCCCGACGCGCCGCTGCCGAAGGGCTTCGTCCAGGTTCGGCATCTTCTTCCGGAGGAGGCCAATGCGGTCTCCACGAACGACCTGCGCAACTTCGTGGTCACCGTCGACGACGCGGTCGCGGCGCAGGAGGAGGCCGTCCGCCAGGACCCGTACGGCGCGCGCCTCGCGCCCAGCTTCCTGCTCCTGGCCGACGAGAAGGTGGCGCAGGACAGCGGCGTCCACGGCGTGCACCTGATCTACCAGGTCGCCACCGCGGCCGGGCTGGTCACCATCGACCAGACCAGCCTGCTGGACCAGAACCAGACCGTGCTCTACCAGCTCGTCCTGGCCTGTTCAGCGCTCTGCTACACCCAGCACGGGGGGCAGATCGGCGAGGTCACGGGCTCGTTCACCATCAAGCCGACGGACCGAGGGCAGTAGGCATGAGCGCAACCGACCGGGCGACCAGTTCGGGTTCCTCCGCGCCCGCGGGGGAGACCACCGCGGGCGACGCCGCTTCCGACTCCTCGACCGCGCCGCGCCGACGTCCCGCGGCGCTGTGGGACAGAACCAAGTTCCTGCTCCTGCTCGGCGCGCTCTTCGCCTTCGTGGTCGCGGCGGACGTCTCCGGCAACCCGCTGATGACCTGGGGCGACGCGTTCCGCATCCAGTCGCGGTCGAGCTGGTGGATCCTGGCCCTGTTCGGGCTCGAGGTGGTCCACCAGATCCACATCTTCCTCGGCGAGCGGTCGTCGCGGTACTACGTGTTCTGGACGGACAAGGTGTTCGGCCGCGCCGAGCGCCGGCTGCTGCGCTTCAACGACTGGAACCGGTACCGGGCCAGCCGGGCACTGAAGGTCGTGGCCGCGTTCGCGCTGTTCCTGTTCGTCTACGCGCGCATCGTCGACCAGTCCATCTTCGAGGCGACGGTCGGCCTGCCCGGCGCGGCGTGGAAGGCCATCCCGCTCGTCCTGCAGATGGTGCTGCTGCTGGTGGTCGTCGTCGGGCAGTTCGTCGCCATCTTCTGGTTCCTCTCCAAGGGCGGCGTCGAGGTCTACTTCCCCGAGGACATCAAGACCCGCTTCGCCGACGTCTGGGGCCAGGACCACGTCGTCAGCCGGGTCCAGGAGAACGTCTTCTACCTGGAGCGCCCCGAGGAGATCGAGGACAGGGGCGGTTACGTCCCCGGCGGCATTCTGCTGTGGGGCCCGCCCGGCACGGGCAAGACGCTGATCGCCGAGGCGGTGGCCGGCGAGACGGGCAAGCCCTACGTCTTCGTCGACCCGGGCGCCTTCTCGGCGATGTTCATGGGCGTCGGCATCATGAAGGTGAAGTCGCTGTTCCGCAAGCTGCGCAAGCTGTCACTGCGCTACGGTGGCGTGATCGTCTTCTTCGACGAGGCCGACACGCTCGGCAACCGTGGTCAGCTCGCCGGTGGCTTCAGTGGCGGCGGCAAGCTCGGCGCGGGAGCGGCGGCCTTCTCCACCGGGCACAACCCGTTCGGCGTGCCGGTGGGCGCGGAGTCCGTGGACGCCTGCAACGGCTTCTCCTACCTGGACTCGTTCGCCCGGGCCCAGATCGCCCGCGACCACGCCCAGCGCGAGAACTTCGTCATGGGCGGGGGGATGGGCGGGTCCGGTGCCGACGGGACCCTGCAGGCCCTGCTCACCGAGATGTCCGGCCTGAAGAAGCCCCGCGGATTCCTCAACCGGGTCGTCCGGCGGACCCTCGGCATGCGTCCGAAGCCGCCGCCGAAGTACCGCATCCTGGTGATGATGGCGACGAACATGCCCCAGTCGCTGGACGAGGCGCTGCTGCGGCCCGGGCGCATCGACCGCATCTACAAGGTCGGCTACCCCAGCAAGGAGGGCCGGATCCGGACCTTCGAGGGCTATCTGGCCAAGGTGCGCCACGAGCTGACCCCGGACCAGGTCGAGCGCCTCGCCATCATGAGCCCGGAGGCCACCGGCGCCACGATCAAGGACACGGTGAACGAGGCGCTGGTGCAGGCCGTCAAGGACGGCCGCGAGATCATCACCTGGCAGGACATGCTGCGGGCCCGGGTGGTCAAGGAGTACGGCCTCGCCGACGACCACGAGCACATCGCCCGCGAGCGGCACAGCATCGCGCTGCACGAGGCCTGCCACGCCGTCGTCGCCTACCGCACCCAGCGCGGACGGGTCATCGACCTGGCGACCATCGAGCGGCGTGGCGGAGTCGGCGGGTTCGTCGCGCACGTCGCGGTCGAGGACCGCATGTTCATGTGGAAGTCGGAGATCGAGGTCCAGGTGATGGTCTCCCTCGCCTCGCTCGCCGGCGAGCGGATGTTCTTCGACGGCGACAACACCGTGGGTGTCGGTGGTGACCTGCGCAGCGCCACCCTGCTGGTGTCGAGCAACATCTCCTCGGCCGCGATGGGCGAGACGCTCGCGTCCCGGCTGAGCATGATCGAGCACCAGATGGGCCAGGCGTCCATCGACTCGGACCGGCCCTTCGGTGAGCAGGTCGAGGCCAAGCTGCGGGAGATCTACGCCCGCACCGAGGCCGTCCTGTCCGCGAACCGGCGCGAGGTGCTGTCCCTCACCCATGCGCTGGAGACCCACAAGACGATCACCGGCGAGGACGTCGAGGCCATCATGGAGGGGACGGTCGGCCCGACGGTCGACGGCCGCCGCTACATGGAACCGGGGTTCATGGCCGTCGCGGAGGACTACCACCGCTCGGCGGTCCAGGCACACCGCGGGATGCACCACGACGATCTCCGGGAGCTTCCCGAACTCGGCCGGGCAGCCGCCCGCGGGGCGCCCTCCGTGCCACGGGCACTCCCGGAGGGCCCCTCCACCGCCAACTGACGTCGCCGCCGCCCCGCCCCGCCCCGCCACGCCACGGGCACTGGCCGGGCGGTGCCGATCGGTGTCGGTGTTCGGTGTCGGTGTTCGGTGGTGCCGGGCGGTGCCGGCGCCGGTCGGAGCCCTGGCCGCGCGCCACTCGCCTTTTGGTTTCCTTCTCGCCGTTTTGTAGCCAGATTCGGCGGAATCCGGCCCGAAACAGCGAGAAGGGCGCCAAAGGGCGAGCAGGTTCCCTCGATATCCGGGGTGTTTTGCCCGATAGATGGCGGTCTGGGTAGTCCCGTGGTCGGGGCAGTCCCGCGGTGATGAGGCCGCCTTTGCCTCTTGCGCGGGCGAGACCGCGTGAACGGCTGGTCTCCTCGCGTTCAATCTACGACCCCCGACCCCCGACCTCGGACCCTGACCCCCGACCCCCGACCTCGGACCCCGACCCCCGACCTCGGACCCCCGAGCCGTGATCTCCGAGCCCCGGCGCGGGGTGTCAGACGTCCTGGAGAGCCGGCCCGCGCTGCGGTGCGGCCGCCGCGCTCAGAACACCCGCGACCGGGTTACCGAGCACGGTGTCGGTCGGCGCGGACGCAGTTGGGTCATCCGACATCGCGGTGCCTCCCGCCGTGCCAGCGTCGCCCACTGTGCCAGCGTCGCCTGCCGTGCCAGCGCGGTGTGTGGGGCCGGCGGTGAGCGCTGTGTCAGCGTCTCCTGCTGCGTCAGCGTCGCTCACTGTGCCAGCGATGAGAGCGGTGCCACCGGCGAGCGTTGCGTCCGCGTCGAGCGCGGTGCCGTCTGCGGTGACGATGCCTGTGGCGAGTGGCGGGTCGACGCCTGGCGCGGCCGGTGGTCCGGGGCTGGCCGCGGCCGCCGGGACAGCCTGCGCGCGCGCCGCCTGGCTGCGCAGGGACGCCGCCGCGAAGGCGGATCCGGCCAACGCCGCCACGCCGGCCATCGCCAGGCCGGCCCGCGCACCGAACGTCTCGGACACCCAGCCCGCGATCGGGCCGCCGACCGGGGTCGAGCCGAGGAACGCCACCGACCACAGGGCCATCACCCGGCCACGCATCTCCGGTGCCGCGGAGAGTTGCACGGTCGCGTTGCCGGTGGAGATGAACGCGACGCTCGCCGCGCCGACCACCACGAGCGCGGCGACCTCCAGCGCCAGCACCGGGGCCGCGGCTGCTACCAGGGTGACCACGCCGAACACCCCGGAGGTGACCGCCAGGGCCGGGATCCCCACCCGCCGGTGCCGGGCGACGACCAGGCCACCGGCCACGGCCCCCGCACCCATCGCGCCGGTGAGAAGGCTGTACGTCGCGGCCGACCCGTCAAAGGTCTCACGTGCCACGAGCGGCAGCACGACCTGGAACTCGTAGGACAACGCTCCGATCACGGCCATCATGAGCAGCGGGATCCGCAGGCTCGGCGTCCGCATCGCGTAGGCGAGCCCGGAGCGCACCTGCCCCGGTGCCCGCGGCACGGGACGTCGGCGCACCAGCGCCGCGGTGTCGATCCGCTGCAGCGCGATGACCACGGCGACGAACGAGGCGCCGTTCAGCAGGAAACAGCCGCTGGTGCCGACCAGGCTGATGAGGATGCCGGCGATGCCCGGCCCGACGACCCGGGCCGCGTTCATGGTCACCGAGTTCAGCGTGACGGCGTTGGGCAGGAACTCCGACCCCACCATCTCCTGGACGAAGCTCTGCCGCGCCGGGTTGTCCACCGCGCTGGTCATCCCGATCGCCGCCGCGACGGCGGCGACCATCCACAGCTGGGCCGTGCCCGTCAGGTCCAGGACGCCGAGCAGGACGGCGAGGGAACCGAGAATGATCTGGGTGGTGATCAGGAGCCTGCGGGTGTTCGAGCGGTCGGCGATCAGCCCGCCGTAGGCGCCGAACAGCAGCACGGGCAGGAACTGGGCCGCGGTGACGAGCCCGAGTTCGGTGCCGGACGCGCCGAGCGACAGCACCAGCCAGCCCAGGGCGATCATCTGCATCCAGGTCCCGCAGAGCGAGACCACCTGACCGCCGAGGAAGAGGCGGAAGTTCGGTACCTGTAGGGCGGCGAAGGTGCCTGTGGACGACAGCGCCCGGGTGCCTGCCTCCTCCGCGCCTCCTGCGCTCGTCCTCGACGTGACCTGGTCCGAACGACTCATGCGGTGCACCTCCGAGGTTCCCAACACGCCCCGGCCGATATTTATTTCGCGCAGCTAAGTATTTCGTGGGCGGGTGGGAACGAGGGTGGAGCAGGGTGGCTCGGGGGCGCGGATCGGTCATGTATCCGGGCCGTGGCTTGGTGGCTGGGTGATGATGCCCTAGCATTCGAACATGTGTTCGACAGTCTCGGTGTGGCCGGGTGGGCAGGCGCTGCCCGCAGGCGGGGCAGGGGCCGCCGGTAGGGCAGGCCCCGTCGGCAGGGCCTGCGGAGGTGGCGGGCGTGGGGTGGCGCCGCACACGGGGCGTTCAGTGAGTGGAGTGCGGGTGTCGGACAGGAGGCGGCCGTGAAGGATCTCGACGCGCAGGTGGCCCGGCTGGCGGCCGTGGATCCCGGAGAGGTGCCGGACGCCGAGCTCGCCCTGCTGGTGACGGACGTGCGCCGGCTCGTCGACGCCACCGACGCCTGCTGGGTCCGTCTGCTCGCGGAGTTCGACCGGCGCGAACTGTGGAACCTCGACGGTGCCCGGTCGGCGGCCGCCTGGCTGCGCCGGGAGTGCAGGCTTGTCCACCCCACGACGACCTCGGCGCTTACGGTGGCGCGCGCGCTGCGATCCCTGCCGGTGACCGCGGAGGCCTTCCGGACGGGCACGATCAGCTTCGACCACGTCCGCGCCATCGCCCCCGCGCTGGAGGCCGCGCGCGGCGAGCTCGCGCGCAGCGCCGACCCGATCTTCGCCCGCGCGGCCCTGTGGATGAACCCCCGTCAGATGGGCAACGTCGTCCGGACGTGGATCCGCCTGGCCGAGTCGGAGAGCCCACGGCTCCCGGGCGGGTCTGAGCCCCCTGGGTCGTGACGGGCCACTGCGCCGGGCGGGCCCACTGCGCCGGGCGGGCTCGGTGGGCCGCGACGGCGTCCGGTGGCGAGGCCCGGGAGCACGGGCCGGAGGGCGACAGCCCCGAGATGAGACGTGGCGGCCGGGGGAGTCCAGGGACTCGCCCGGCCGCCACGTCTCGAAGTCCAGCGCCGCTGAAGTCCAGCACCGTCGAGGGCCGGAGCCGTCGAGGGCCGGCGCCCCGGCCGGCGGGCCGGGCGGAGCGGGAGGAACTACAGAGGGATGTTGCCGTGAACGTTCTTGTCCACCCGGGCCGCGGCGACCGCGTCGGCGAGCGCGGCCGCGACCGCCCCGCGGGTCGTCGCCGGTGTGACGACCGCGTCCACCACGCCCAGCTCCACCGCGCGGTCGATCCCGCCGACGGTGCGGACGTGCTCCTCGGCCAGCTCGGCCATCACGTCCGGGCGGCGCTGGGCGGGCACCTCGGCCAGCTGCCGGCGGTGCAGGATGCCGACCGCGGCCTCCGCCCCCATGACCGCGAGCTGCGCGGTCGGCCACGCGTAGACCGCGGTCGCGCCCAGGCAGCGGGCGTTCATCGCGATGTACGCGCCGCCGTAGGCCTTGCGGGTGACGACGGTGACCCGGGGCACGGTGCACTCGGAGAAGGCGTAGAGCAGTTTCGCGCCGCGCCGGACCACACCCTCCCACTCCTGGCCCACGCCGGGCAGGTAGCCGGGGACGTCGACGAGCACCACGAGCGGGATCCCGAACGAGTCGCACATCCGCACGAACCGCGAGGCCTTCTCCGCCGAGAGCGCGTCGAGGCAGCCACCGCGGCGCAGCGGGTTGTTCGCCACCACGCCGACCGTCCGCCCGCCGAGGCGGCCGAGGGCCGTGACGATGTTGCGCGCCCACTTGGGGTGCAGCTCGACGACCTCGTCGTCGAGCAGGCCGGCGACGAGCGGTCGCACGTCGTAGGCGCGGCGGGGGTTCTCCGGCAGCAGATCGCCGAGCTCACGCTCGGCGACGTGGCCGATGGAGCCCTGGTCGGCCAGCAGCGCGGTGATCGCGCGGGTCCGGTCGAACGCGGCGTCGTCGGTGTCGCAGGCGAGGTGGACGACTCCGCTGCGGGTCGAGTGGACCTCGGGGCCGCCGAGGCTGTCGGCCGTGCACTCCTCGCCGGTCACCGAGCGGACGACGTCCGGGCCGGTGACGAAGACCTTCGCGTCGGGCCCGGTGATGACCAGGTCGGTGAGCGCCGGGCCGTAGGCGGCGCCGCCGGCCGCGGCCCCGAGGACCAGCGAGATCTGTGGCACCCGTCCCGAGGCTCGGACCGTCGCCGCGAACACCCGGCCGACGCCGTCGAGCGAGGCCACACCCTCCTGCAGGCGGGCGCCCCCGGAGTGCCAGATACCGATCACGGGGCAGCTCATCCGGACGGCCGACTCGATCGCGTGCACGATGCGCGCGCAGCCGTCCCGGCCCATCGCGCCGCCCTGGACCGTGGGGTCGGTGGCGAAGGCGACGACCTCGTTGCCGTCGACGAGGCCCTGGCCGGCCACGACACCCGAACCGTCGGCGGAGGCGAACAGCGAGAGCGTGTCCGGGTCGAAGAAGCGGCTCAGCCGCGAGACGGGAGTTCGGGAATCGGTGCGGTCGATGGTGGACAGACTCACCGTAGGTCTCCTTGGTTGAGCGGTATCAGCCTGCTCCTGCGCAGATGGCGGCCCCGGTGCGGCCACCGTGAGGTGTTGCCTGGCCGGGGCTTGGATCCCGGCGAACCGTCCCGGCGCCCCCGGGCGTGCCGCCGCCGCGGCGGCGGCACGGTCTTCCCTCGGGGCGCCGGGCGTGCGTCCTACACCGTGAACGCGAGACAGACGTCGTGCCCACCGAACCCGAACGAGTTCGACAGGCCCGCGCCGGTGCCGAGCTCCCGGTTGTCGATGCTCACGACATCCAGGGCGATCTCGTCGTCGAGCGCGTCGAGATTGCGCGTCGCGGGGACGACGCGCTCGCGCAGCGAGAGCAGCGTGACCACGGCCTCCAGCGCGCCGGCCGCCCCGAGCAGGTGGCCGGTCATCGACTTGGTCGAGGTCACCGCGATCGAGTCGAGCGCGGAGCCCAGCGCCAGCCGAAGCGCGATCGACTCGGCGACGTCTCCGGTCGGGGTCGACGTCGCGTGCGCGTTGACGTGGATGACGTCCTCGGGCTCCAGGGAGGCCGAGCGCAGCGCCGCCCGGATCGCCCGGGCCGCGCCGGCACCGGTCGGATCCGTCGCGGCCACGTGGTAGGCGTCCGAGCTGATGCCGGCGCCGGCGAGGGTCCCGAGGACCCGCGCGCCGCGTGCCTGCGCGTGTTCCGCCGCCTCCACCACGATGACCGCCGCGCCCTCGCCGAGCAGGAAGCCGTCCCGGGCCTTGTCGAACGGCCGCGAGGCGGTCTCGGGAGCGTCGTTACGCCGGGAGAGCGCCTGCATCTGCGCGAACCCGGCGATCGGCAGGGCGGCGATCGCCGCCTCCGTGCCGCCGGCGATCACGATGTCCGCCCGGCCGGCGCGGATGATGTCCAGCGCCAGCGCGATCGCCTCCGAGCCGGACGCACACGCGCTGACCGGCGCGTGCACACCGGCCTTGGCACCGAACGCCAGGCCGACCGTGCTCGCCGGGCCGTTTGGCATCAGCATCGGCACGACGTGCGGCGACACCCGTCGAGCCCCACGCTCCCGCAGCACGTCGTGCTGGTTGAGCAGGGTCAGCACCCCGCCGATCCCGGACGCCACGCAGACGGCGAGGCGCTCCGAGTCGACTTCCGGGGAGCCCGCGTGGGCCCATGCCTCCCGCGCGGCGACCAGCGCCATCTGCTGGCTGCGGTCGAGAGTTCTGGCCTCGACGCGGCCCAGCGGTGGCTCGACCGCGAGCGGGGCGGCGATGTGGACGGGGAGCTGTTCGACCCAGTCCTCGGTCAGGCGACGCGCGCCGGAGCGGCCGGAGAGCAGCCCCTCCCACGTGGACGGCACGTCGCCGCCGAGGGGAGTGGTAGCCCCGAGGCCGGTGACGACGACCTGCCTGGGGGTCGGGGTCACGCGGCGACACCCGCCCGCTGGATGTACGAGACGGCGTCGCCGACGGTCTTGAGGGTCTTGACGTCCTCGTCCGGGATCTTCACGCCGAACTTCTCCTCGGCCGCGACGACGACCTCGACCATGGAGAGCGAGTCGACGTCCAGGTCGTCGATGAAGGTCTTGTCCGCGGTGACGTCGGCCGGGTCCACACCGGCGACTTCCTCGAGGATCGCGGCGAGGCCGGCGAGAATATCGGTTTGCGACATGGCTTTCCTCCTGTGCGTTACGGGATCAGCGTTCCGGCCGAGCCGGTGGCTGGACGGGCGGCCCGCGCGGGCAGCTCCGTCCGGCGGTGGTGCGGGGCCCGGTCGCGGCACGGGTGGCCGCGGCTCGGGCCGGGGTACTCGGGGGCAGCGGAGTACCTGGGAGAAATGTGGTGCTCGGGGACGTCGGTGCTCAGGGGCATCGGACGACCTGTCCGCAGTAGGTCAGGCCGGCGCCGAAACCGAACAGCAGCACCGGATCGCCCGAGACGACCTCGCCGGCTTCCATCATCCGGTCGAGCGCCAGCGGGATGCTCGCCGCGGACGTGTTGCCGGAGTCCACCACATCGCGGGCGATCGGCACGTCGGGGACGCCGAGGCCACCCGCGAGCGCCTCGACGATGCGCAGGTTCGCCTGGTGCGGCACGATCGCGGCCAGCTCTTCGGGCGCCACACCGGCCCGGTCGCAGACCGTGCGCAGGGTGGGAACGAGCGAGATGGCCCAACGGAACACGGCCGGGCCCTCCATGCGGAACGAGTTGTCGCCCCGCCCGGGAACCTGGATCGCCTCGGGCCGCGACCCGTCGTGGCCCCAGACAGCCGGGCCGATGTGATCGGTCTCGGCGGCACCGATCACGACCGCGCCGGCGCCGTCCGCGAGCAGGATGCAGGTGGAACGGTCACTCCAGTCGGTGTAGTCGGAGAGCCGCTCGGTCGCGACGACCAGCACGTGCCGGGCGCTGCCGGCCCGCACCATGTCCGCCGCGGTGGAGACGGCGTAGCAGAAGCCGGCGCACCCGCCGTTGATGTCGAAGGTCCCCGCGGCCGACGCGCCGAGCCGGGCGGCGACCTGCGGCGCGGTGCCCGGGATCTGGGACGGCGCCGTGCAGGTCGCCCCGATCACGGCGTCGACGTCGCGGGCGGCCAGCCCGGCGGCGGCCAGCGCCTTGTCCGCCGCGCTGACCCCCATCGCGACCGTGGTCTCGTCGTCGTCGGCGATCCGCCGGGTCGAGATGCCGGTCCGGGTGCGGATCCAGAGGTCCGAGGTGTCGACCTGCCGGGTGATCTCGTCGTTGGTGACCAGCCGGCCCGGGCGGTAGGTGCCCAGCCCCAGCAACCGCGCCCCTGTCATGAGGTCGCCCCGACCAGGGACTCGGCCTGGGTCGGCACGGCCACTCCGGCGGGGGGCAGGTACTCGGCGACGAGCTCGCGGGCGGCGTCCAGATCGGCGGGCGTCTTCACCGCGACGATCTTCGCTCCCCGCAGCTCGCGCCGGGCGATGCCGGCGAGCGTGCCGGCGGGCGGCAGCTCGATCACGGCGGTCACCCCGGCCTCGCGCATGGCGGCCAGGCACAGATCCCAGCGCACCGGTGCCGCCACCTGGGTGACCAGCCGGGTGAGGAGGTCGGCGCCGTCGTGCACCGCGGCGCCGTCGGCGTTGGAGAGCTGGCCGAGGACCGGAGCCCCGGGCCGGATGCCGCCCGCGACGGCGCGCAGCGCGTCGCCGGCCGAGGCCATGTGGTGGGTGTGGAACGCGCCGGCTACGGACAGGGGCCGCAGCTTCGTCTTCGGTGGCGGGGAGTCGGCGAGTTTCGCGAGGTCCTCGAGCGTGCCCGCGGCGACGATCTGCCCGGCGCCGTTGCGGTTCGCGGCGGTGAGGCCCATTCCCTCCAGCGCCGCGGCGACCTCGTCCGGGTCGCCACCGAGCAGCGCGGTCATCCCGGTGGGGGTCCGCGCGGACGCCTCGGCCATCGCGCGGCCCCGCAGGCCGACGAACAGCAGCGCCGACTCCGGGGTGAGCGCGCCGGTGATCGCGGCGCCGGTGATCTCGCCGACGCTGTGCCCGGCCACGACGGCGCGGGCGCCGCCGGCGGGGGCCGCCGGCAGCAGGCCGAGCTGCTCGGCGGCCAGCAGTCCGTTCGCGACGATGAGCGGCTGGGCGATCGCGGTATCCCGGATCGTCTCCGCCGGTGCCTCACAGCCGATGTCGACGAGGTCCAAACCGGCCGCCGCCGACCACCAGCGCAGCCGGGACTCGACGCCGTCGAGTTCCAGCCAGGGACGGAGCTGTCCCGGCGTCTGAGCACCCTGTCCTGGTGCGAGGATCGCGAGCACGTATTCACCTAACCCCGTGTGGCCGGTCGTTGTCGCTGGCGACGAGTCACCGATGTCTCGTCGGCTCGTTGTCGGTGTCCTACAAAGCGGCAGGCTCCGACGGTACGGAAGTGCCCCTCCACGCCTCTGGACCGGAATCCGGTGACAGGGCAGTAAATTTGCTTGGTGTGACGGTTCTCGCACCGACGGGAGGGGCCGCGCGGGCAGGTCGCGGACGGGGGTCCGGTCCGATCTGACCTGTAGGTTACGTACCGTCCAGGCGACCGAGTACCAGAGCGATGTGCAGTATGAACCGCTCGCGGTGATCGGCGGGATCGAGACCGCAGACGTCCGCGGCCTTGCGCAGTCGGTAACGCACCGTGTTCGGATGAAGGTAGAGCGCCCGGGCGGTCGCCTCCAGCGACGCGCCGAAGTCGAGGTATGCGCCGGCTGTCTCCAACAGCGGGGTGCCGGCGTGGCGCAGCGGGAGGTAGACCTCCCTGATCAGGCTCTGCCGCGCGTCCGGATCACCGGCCAGCGCGAGCTCCGGCAGCAGCGCGCTCGCCGAGACCGGGCGCGGCGCCGCCGGCCAGGCGGCGACGACGTCCGCGGCGGCGAGCGCCGCGCGGGCGCACCGGGGCGCCCCGGTGAGATCGCCCGCGATCGGCCCGACTACCACGGGGCCCGGCCCGCAGGCCGGCAGCAGCGCGCGGGCCGCCTCCAGCGCGGTGTCCGCGTCGCCGGCCGCCGCCGGGGCACCGCGGCCGGGCCCGCCCGCGGTGCCCCCCGCGGTGGACGGCGACGCGGACCCGGACCCGGACCCGCCAGCGCCGCCCGGCCCGCTCCCGCCGCTCCCGTTGCCGGGCGGGCCCGGCGGGTCGCCGTCGTCCGGGCCGAACGCGCCGCCGACCACCATCACGAGCCGGTCGTGGTGGACCCCGGCGAGCACCTCGAGGCCGGCCGCCCGGGCCAGCCGGTGCACCTCGTCGACAGCGACCTCGGGCGAGGTCGGCGGCGCCGCGCCGACGACGACGGTGACCGACGGCGGGTTGCGCCAGCCGACCGCGGCGGCCCGCGACGGCAGGCTGCGGTCGACCTCGCCACGCACCACGTGGTCGACGACCAGCGCCTCCAGCCGGGCGTCCCACGCGCCGCGCTCCTCGGCGGCCCGCGCGTACACCACCGCGCCCGCGAACGCGATGTCCCGGGAGTAGCGGAGCACGTCGGCGAGCAGGCGCTGCTCGTGCTCCGGGCCGGCCAGCGTCGGCACCTCGGCCTCGATGGCCTCGACGGCGACCCGGACGAGGTCGACCAGCCGGCGGAAGGTCACCGCCCGCACCAGCTCGCGGGGCGCGACCCGGAAGACGTCGCCGGACAGCTCCCGGGCGTGCTCGGGGCGGCGGCACCACTCGACGAACGACGAGATCCCGGCCTGGACCACGAGCCGGATGTCCGCCCGGTGCCGGGCGGACATCGCCGGGTACCAGGGGAGAACCTCCGTCATCCGGGTGACCGCCCGCGCGGCGAGCCGGCCGCTGGCCAGCTCGACCCGGCGGATCACCTCGTCGGTGGACCCGCGGGGCGGGAGCGCGCGGCCGGCCGGTGCGCCGTCGGGGGAGTCGTCCCGCGCGGGCGGCGCGGTCCGGGCCGGCGGCACGACGTGGCCGGGGCCCGACGTCGACGAGACGGGGGTGGAGGAGGAGAAGGAGGCCGCGGTGGCCGGTGAGAGCGACGGGGGCAGCGGAGCGCCCTCCGCCGGCGATCCCCGACCGGCTGAGCCCGGTCCGGCTGAGCCCGGTCCGGCCGAGCCCGGTTCGGCCGGGGTCTCGGTGGTCACCCCGTCACCGGCTGCGGGCTCGTGCGCGGATGCCTCGCCGGACCGGTCTGCTGCCACGGCGTCGAGCATGTCACGCCGTCAGAGCTGGTCCCGATAGGTGGCGGCCCAGTCATGCACCCGAGCGACATAGGAGCGGGTCTCGTCGAAGTCCGGGATGCCTCCCGCGACGCGGACGGCGTCCGGCCCCGCGTTGTAGGCCGCGAGCACCAGGGAGATGCGATCCCCGGGCAGATTGGCCACGGCCTCGGCCAGGTGTGCCTCGTAGTTGGCCGCCGAGACGATCGCGTCGCGGGGCTCGAGGGGGTCGGCGCGGCCGTCGCCGCTGCCGTCGATGCCGAACTCCGCCCAGGTGGTCGGGAGGAACTGCATCATGCCGCGGGCGCCGGCGTGCGAGACGGCCGCGGGATCGAAGCTGCTCTCCACCCTGGCCTGCGCGGCGAGCTGCGCCGCGCTGAGGACCCCGTAGGTGGCGGCCGCGGCCTGGAACACGGGGATCAGGTCGGCGGGCACGTCGGCGAAGGGTCGTTCGAAGATGTGGCTGCATCCGGACAGCAGCGCGATCACGATGACCACGGCCAGGACCGCGGTGACGGGCGCGCGCCGGATCATGCCTCCTGTTGTCCGTTCCGTACGGGTGATGTGTCCGAGCGATTGTGGTCTTCGTCGCGGCCGTTCCAGCCGTCGCCCCCCCTCACCCGACAAGCCGTGACCGCAGCGAGCGCAGGTCCTCCTCGGGGACGCCCGCCCCGCGCGCCCAGGCGGCCGGACCACCCCAGATCTMGGCGACACCGCCGAGAAAACCGCGCATGACCTCCGGCCGGCAGCTCATCTTGTCGATGGTCAGCGGATCCTCGGGCCGGTTGTAGGACGGGCGGCGGGCGAGCCGGGCGTCGACCCGGGCGATGCGCTCGTTGGTCAGGGTGTAGTCCTTGATGATCGCCTCGTCGTCGACGCCGACGATCCCGAGCAGGAGCGCCGACAGTACGCCGGTGCGGTCCTTGCCGGCGGCACAGTGGAACAGTGCCGGCCCCGTCACCGGCTGGGCGAGCAGGCGGATGGATTCGGCCACGGCGTCCCCGGCCAGGCGGAGGTAGTCCAGGTAGTGCTCGACCCGGTCGACCGAGTCGAGGTCCTTCACGATCGCGGGGAACCGGGGATCGTCCGGCATGATCCATTCGCCGGGCAGGAACGAGTGGTTGTGGTAGGCCACGTCCTCGTACTCCAGCGGGCCGCGGCCCTCCCGCGCGGCCTCCACCCGGGCCCGCAGGTCGAGCACGGTCCGCAGGCCGAACACCTCGCGCAGCCGGGCCACGTCGGCGGTGGTCAGCTCCTGCAGGGTGTCGCTGCGCAGGAAGACGCCCGACCGGGTCAGACGCCCGTCGGACGTCGGCATCCCGCCGAGGTCACGGGTGTTGTCGGTGCCTGCTAGGTCTAACCACCGGTGCACCTCCCGATCATAGGTCGGCTCGGGGTGCCCCGGACTGGGGTTCGGGTGTCCTCGGTTCCACTATCGGTGGCCGGGCGGCGTCCGCACCGGCGTCGGACGGGTCGATCGGGCGGGCCGGCACCCCGGCCACGACGAGTCCGGGGCGCACGTCGCCGGTGACGACCGCCCCGGCGCCGACCACCGCCCCGGCGCCGATCCGCCGGCTCCGCACGACGCTGGCCTGCATCCCCACCCAGGCGCCGGGGCCGACCTCGACGCCGCCGCCGATCCGGGCGCCGGGGGCGAGCGTCGCGTAGTCGCCGAGGCGGCAGTCGTGCGCGATGCCGGCACCGATGTTCACCAGGACGTGCCGGCCCGTCTCGATGTTGGTGGTGAGGCTCGCGAGCGCGCAGACCACGGTGCCCGGCCCGAGCTTCACGTCGCCGCCCAGGTGGGCGCGGGGATGGACGATCGTGGCCGGGCGCCGTCCGCACGCGCTGGCGTACCGGTCGATGCGGGCCCGTGAGGCCGCCGCGCCGACGCCGATCAGGTAGTCGGCCTCGAGGCTGGCCAGCAGGTCGAGCCCGCCCAGCACGGTGCTCCCGCGCCGGGCGAGCGGGTCGGGATCGACCTCGCCGTCGTCGAGGAACCCGAGGAACCGGTAGATGTCCCGGTCGCTGGCGGCGTTGACCGCCTCGACGAGGTCGAGGAGCTCGCGGCCGTGGCCGCCGGCTCCCACGATGACGAGCTGGCGTCCGAGGTCTGGCACGGGGCCGACCGTAGAGCGATGACGGCTCCCGTTCAATCGGACACTCTGAGTAGTCGATCCTGTCGGGCGGTGCCGCCCGCCTGGAGGGTGCGCCGCCCCGGGATGTGCGGTATCGCCGTCCGCTTCCCTCGATTCGATTACTATAGGTATCTGATCGGTTGCTTATCGTCGCTTGATGTGCTCATGGGGAGTGATTCGGACGATGAGGGTCGTGGTGACCGGGGGCGCCGGGTTCATCGGTGCCCACCTGACCCGTGCGCTGCTGGCCCATGGCTGTGAGGTGGTCGTGGTCGACGACCTCAGCACCGGAGCCCGGTCGAACCTGCTCGGCCTGCCCGCGCGCCTCGTCCTCGGCAGCGTCACCGACCGTGAGCTGCTGGAGGACGCCTGCACCGGGGCGGACAGCGTCGTCCACCTGGCTGCGCGGCCCTCCGTCGAGCGCTCGCTGCTCGACCCGCTGGCCACCCACCACGTCAATACGACCGGCACACTGACCGTGCTCGACGTGGCGCAGCGGGGCGAGACCCACGTGGTGGTCGTCTCCTCCGCTCTGGTGTACGGGACGTCCGGCGGCCGCCCCCAGACCGAGGACGACCCGCCGCGTCCGACCAGCCCGTACGCGGCCAGCGCGCTGGCGGCCGAGGGGTACGCCCTGGCGCACCAGGCGAGCTTCGGGCTGCCGGTCCTGGTCGCGCGGCTGTTCAACGTCTACGGCCCGTACCAGCCGGCCCGGCGCGCCCACGCCGCCGTCGTGCCGTCGTTCATCGACGCCGCGCTGCGTGGACGTCCGTTGCCGGTGCACGGCGACGGCCGGCAGACCAGGGACTTCACCTACGTCGAGGCGGTCGCCGGGCTGCTGGCCGACGCGGCCTGCCGCCGGCTGGCCCACCCCGGGCCGGTGAACCTGGCGTTCGGGACGAGCACCGACCTGCTGGCGTTGGTCGCCCACCTCGAGGACATCCTCGGCCGCCGGCTGGACGTGGCGCACGGCGCGCCGCGCGCCGGGGACGTCCGCGACTCGTGCGCCCGCCCGGACGCCATGCACGCGCTGTTCGGCTCCGTCGAGCGCTCTGACCTGCGGGCGACCCTGGAGGAGACCGTGCACTGGTACCGGGAACGCCTCGGCGAGGCCCCGGCGCCGCGCCCAGATCCGCGGACACCCCCCACCGCTGACCGTCACCGCCGGCTCACCCGACCCGAGCCTCACCCGACCCGAGCTCGGGCGGCCCGTCCTGGCGCGGCTCGTCCTGGCGTGGACCGGCCTGGCGCGGCACTTTCGGCGTGGGCTGTTCGGTGGCCAGCCGGGCCAGCGTGGCCCGGATCAGATCCGGCGCCGCGTACGGGTCGACGTCCCGGACGGCGGCCGGGTCCAGCGGCGGCACCGGTACCTGCGAGATCAGCGGGTGTTGCGGCCGGGAGTCCCACTCGCCGGCGCCCAGCAGCTCCTCGTGCAGCTTCTCGCCCGCGCCGAGCCCGGTGTAGACGATGTCCACCGGCGCGGGCGCGCGGGCCGCGATGCGACGGGCGACGTCCGCGATGCCCACCGGTTCCCCCATGTCGAGGACCAGCGCCTCGCCGGCCGAGCCCAGCGCCCCGGCCTGCAGGACGAGCTGGACGGCCTCCTGGACGGTCATGAAGTAGCGGGTCACCTCCGGGTGGGTGACCGTCAGCGGCCCTCCCGCGGCGAGCTGGCCGGCGAAGACGGTCAGCACCGAGCCGTTGCTGCCGAGCACGTTGCCGAAGCGGACGCTGACCAGCACCCCCGGCGCCTGCCCGGCGACGTGGGCGGTGAGGCGCTCGGTGATCCGCTTGGAGTGGCCGAGCACGCTGCTCGGGTTGGCGGCCTTGTCCGTCGAGATGTTCACCAGGCGCCGCACCCCGCAGGCGACCGCGGCCTCCAGGACGGTCAGCGTCCCCCACAGGTTCGTCTTCACCGACTCACCCGGGAAGCGCTCCAGCAGCGGGAGGTGCTTGAGCGCCGCGGCGTGGAAGACGACCTCGGGCCGGCGGGCGGCGAACAGCGAGGCCATCAGCTCGGTGTCGCGGATGTCGCCGAGGACGATCGCGTCGTCCTCGAGCATCGCCCGGCCGTGCAGCGAGAGCTGGACGGCGCGCAATGCCGACTCGTCCCGGTCCAGCATGATCAGCTCGGCCGGCCCGAAGGCGTGGATCTGCCGGCACAGCTCCGATCCGATCGACCCGCCGGCGCCGGTCACCAGGACGCGGCGCCCGGTGAGGTACCGCTCGGCGGCTGTCATGTCGGTCTGGATCTGCCGCCGGCCGAGCAGGTCGGCGAGGTCGAGATCGCGGATGTCCGCGACGCCGACGGTGCCGTCCACCAGGTCGACGACGCGGGGGAGCACCTTGACGGCGAGCCCGGCCGGTTCGGCCAGCGCGCTGATCTCCCGCAGTAGGGCCGCGTCCGCGCTGGGGATCGCGACGAGCAGGGTGCGCGCGCCGGTGGATGCCGCGACGCCGGCGATCGCGTCCCGGCCGCCGCGGACCCGCACCCCGGAAAGCTGCAGGTTCCAGGTCCGCTGGTCGTCGTCGAGCAGCGCGACCGGGTAGTAGGGGCTGCTCGGCGTGCGCAGCATCGCGGTGAGCACCATCTGCCCGCCGTCGCCCGCGCCGAAGACGATCAGGGGCTCGGCCGCGTCCGGGGCCGGCCGGCGCAGCCGCTCCTCCGTCAGTCTCCACAGGTAACGGACGCCGAACATCAGTACCAGGGTCACCGCCCCGCCGAGCGGCGGCACGCTGAGCGGAACCGGCCGGGGCGCGCCGAACGCCATCACCACGACGAGCACCCCGAGGACGGTGAGGGCCACCGTGACCAGGATGCCCAGCACCTCCTCGAACCCGCCGAACCGGTACCGGCCCAGGTAGAGGTGCAGCGCCGTGCCCAGGAAGTGGAGCAGGCAGGTGGCCAGGAAGACGATGACCCAGAAGCTTGGGTCGGCCAGCGCGGCCGGGTCGAGGTCGAGCCTGCCGACCTGGGCGGCGGTGAACCCGAGCGCKAGCGCACAGACGTCCAGGACGATCTGGAGCCCGACCCGCTGACGGAGATTGAGGCGCGACACGCGCCGTGCGACCGCTGTCATCCACAGACCGTGACGCGATCCGTCTACTCTACGTCTCCACATGAGGCCATAGAGTAATTGCCACTGTGCGTAAATGGACAACTACAACTGCGGTACGTTGTGTCTGTCGAGTGTCACGGTGAGTGTTCGGGAGAGGTCCCGGGAGGGTGGTCGGCGAGTGGAACTGCGCGACTATGTGCGCGTCCTGCGTCGAAGCTGGTTGCTCGTGCTGACCTGCGTCCTGCTGGGAGGTCTGCTCGCGGCGACGGCGAACTGGCGGGCGGCCAGGATCTACGCGGCGACGGTGACCATGATCGTGTCGTCCTCGGACGACAGCGAGGGCGTTGCGACCGCCTACCAGGGCGGCCTGCTGTCCCAGCAGCGGGTCAAGTCCTACGCCAGCCTCGTCGCCAGCGAGCGGGTGGCCGCAGCGGTCATCGAGCAGCTGAAGCTGGACGACAGCCCGTCCGGTCTGCGCGGGCGCATCCAGGCGCAGGCCGTCCCGGACACCGTCCTGCTGCGCGCCGTCGTGCGCGACGCCGATCCGGGCCGCGCGCGGTCGATCGCGGACGCGGTCGGAGAGGCGTTCTCCGAGGCCGTCGCCCGGATCGAGCGGCCGGCCGCGGACGAGCCGCCGTCGGTGCGGGTCAGTGTCTGGGAGCACGCCAAGCTTCCCACCACCCCGGTCTCCCCGCAGCCCGTGCGCAACATCGCGCTCGGTGTGCTGCTGGGCC
The DNA here is from genome assembly GCF_001854695.1 of Parafrankia soli. Lineage (GTDB taxonomy): Bacteria > Actinomycetota > Actinomycetes > Frankiales > Frankiaceae > Parafrankia > Parafrankia soli. The sequence goes on along the minus strand of NZ_MAXA01000102.1, from coordinate 50,709 downwards.
TGCTGATCAGCGTCGGCGCCGCGTTCCTCCGTCACCGCCTCGACACTAGCGTCGCCGGGGAGGTGGACGCCGACAGCGTCACAGGGCTGCCGAACCTGGCGATGATCAACTATGACTCGAGCTCCGGGCGGCGGCCGCTGATAATCCACGCGGGCCCGCACTCGCCGCGCGCCGAGTCCTTCCGCCAGCTCCGCACCAACCTGCAGTTCGTGGACGTCGACACCGCCCCCCGGTCGATCCTCGTCAGCAGCTCGGTGCCGGGGGAGGGCAAGACCACCACGGCCTGCAACCTCGCGATCGCCCTGGCACAGGGTGGCGCCCGGGTTTGCCTGGTCGAGGGTGATCTGCGGCGGCCTTCCTTCGGCGAGTACCTGGGCATCGAGTCCGCGGCCGGGCTGACCTCGGTGCTGATCGGCGCGGCCGACCTCGACGACGTGCTCCAGCCCTGGGGCGAGGGCCGGGTCGGTGACGGCCGGGTCGAGGTGCTGCCGAGCGGCCCGATCCCGCCGAACCCGAGTGAGCTGCTCGGGTCCCGCAACATGTCAGACCTGATCGAGGTGCTCCACTCCCGCTTCGACATCGTCCTGATCGACGCGCCGCCGCTGCTGCCCGTGACCGACGCCGCCGTGCTGGCGACCCGGGTGGACGGCACCCTGCTGGTCGCCCGGGTGGGACGGACGCGGCGCGAGCAGCTGCACCGGGCCGCGGAGGCTCTGCGGGCGGTCGACGCGCGGATGATCGGAACGGTTCTCAACATGGTGCCGACCAAGGGACTGAACGCCCATTACTACGGGCGGTACGAGAGCTACGCGCCGCGCGCCCGGCATGTGCGCGCACCCGGGCTGAACTGGGCTCGCACTCCAGCCGCCCCCGACCGCGGCCTGCGCCCGGCCGGCGGCCGATCCGCGGCGACCGCCAGGCCGGCCTCCGCCGCTTCCCCCGCGACGTCGTCTTCCGGCCGGCCGTCCAGGCAGCGTTCGGCGTCCCGCCCGGGGAACGCCTCGCCCACCGGGTCCGCGGCCCAGGGCGCCTCCGCGTCGGCGGCGCCGGTGAAGCCCGCCCCGGGCGCCCGCAAGGCCGCGACCTGGGCCGTGACCGATGCCGGTCGGGGGGGATCGCGGGCCGGGTCCCGGCTCGGATCCGGGTCGGGAGCATCCGCCCCGGTATCGGCATCCGCCGCGGGATCGGCGGCGGCGTCAGCGCCCGCGGGCCAAGGGGAGCCGGCAGCCGGTCCCGCACAGCCGCCGGCCGCCGCGGCGTCAACGCCCGCCGCCCCGGCGACGAAGCGATCGGCCGCTGGACGGCAGGGCGCGCGCCAGCAGCAGGGCGCCACAGCGCCCGATTCCAACTCGTCGGGGCCTTCGGGCTCCGCGCAGCGGGCGCCTGATCAGGCCACCGAGGCCGGTGCGAACCCGCCCACCGTCGAGATCGCCGCGCAGCGCGAGCCGGGGGACCACACCGCGCCGCTCGCCTATGGCGCGAGCACGCCCGACCGCGGTTCCGACGGTTCGACAGGCCGGTGACGCGGCGGTCGACGGGGGAAGCGGAACGGCCGGCCGGCCAGGGGGGACAGCCGGCCGGGGGAAAGGTGCGGCCGGGCGACGGTGGCACCAGCCCGTCGCCGCGGCGGGAGTGGCGACCGGACCGGAGGATCGTGGCGGGCGGCGCGCTGCTGCTGGTCGTCCTGCTGATGGCCGGCACCTGGATCGTCGTGCGCGGCCTGCTCGCGCGGTCGCACCTGGAGGCCGCCCGGGCACAGATCTCCCGGCTGCAGGCCGCCGTCACGAACGGGGCGGTTCCCGAGGGGGCTGAGCTGCGCCGGGCCGTCGCCGAGATCACCGCGCAGACCGAGTCGGCCCGCGCGCTCACCGCCGACCCGCTGTGGTCGCTGGCCGGGCGTGTGCCGCTGGCGGGCTGCCCGCTGCGCTCCAGCGCGGCCCTCGCCGCCGCGCTCCACGATGTGGCCGCCGGCGCGCTGCCGCCGGTCGCCGAGCTGGGGGACCGGCTGGCCCCGTCCAGCCTGCGGTCGGGGATGGCGGTGAACGTCGGGGCGCTGGCCGCGGCGCGCGCGCCCGCCGCGCGGGCCCGGGCGGCCGTCGAATCGTTCGAGGCGGCGGCCCGGCGGGTTTCCGGCTGCGGGTGGCTCGGCGGCGCGGTCGGCCTCGACGAGGCCCGGGAGGAGGCGGTCGCCACCGGCTCCCGGCTGCACGGCGCGCTCGACACGTTGGTCCTCGCCACCCGGCTGGGCCCGGGGATGCTCGGAGCGGACGGTCCCCGCCGCTACCTGCTCGTGGTGCAGAACCCGGCCGAGTCGCGGACGAACGGCGGCATCATCGGCGGGTTCGGCGTGCTGACGGCCACCGGCGGCAGACTGGAGCTCGACGACATCTCCGGCAACGGTGCGCTGCCCGGCGGGCCGACCCAGGCTCGGCCGGTAACCGCGCTGTCGCCCGAGTTCGCAGCGCGCTACGGGGCCTTCTGGCCGGCCAGGGTGTGGGCGAACGTCAACCTCACCCCGGACTACCCGAGCGCGGGGCGGCTCTACTCCCAGCTGTACCGCGCCGGCACCGGGACGGCGGTCGACGGGACGATCAGCCTTGACCCCACCACGCTGTCCTACCTGCTGGCGGCCACCCGCCCGGCCGTCCTGCCCGACGGGCGGGTGATCACGGCTGGAGAACTCGTCGAGCTGGTCGAGTCCCGGGTCTACCAGGAGATCGACGACGTCGCGGCGCGGGACGCCTTCTTCGCCGCGGTCGGCGAGGCGGTCTACGAGGCGGTCGTGTCGGACGCGGGTGCCGCGGGCGGTACGGAGAACCTTCTCCGGGTCATGGCCCGCGCCGCGAGAGAAGGTCGGCTGCTGGTGTCAAGTAACCACGCCGATGAACAGGAGGTGCTTTCCTCGACCGTGCTCGGTGGTGCGTTGCCGGAGGCGCCCGGCCCGTTCCTCGGAGTCGTCACGCAGAACGCTACAGCGAGCAAGCTCGACTACTGGCTGCGACGTAGCACCACCTACCGAATGGAGCGCCAGCCCGACGGGACCGGATATGTGACGATCACCGTGCGGCTGACGAACGCCGCGCCGGTGGGTCTGAGTGACTACGTCCGCAACCGCGCGGACCTCGACGGCCCCGGGCAGYGGAACGAAGAAGCTCAGAACAACCTGTGGTTCTCCCTCTACACCGGGCGCGGGAGCTGGTTCGTCGACGCGCGCCTTGACGGCAGGCCCGTCTCGCTGACGTCGGGCGAGGAGCGCGGCCACCCGGTCCTGTCGACGTATCTGACGGTCGACCGGGGCCAGACGCGGACGCTGCAGGTGCGCGTCCTCGAACCGGTGGCCGGCCCGACACTCGCCGTTCGTGGCCAGCCTCTGCCGTTTCCCGAGCGGCTGGTGGTAGAGGGGCTGCCCGTCACCTCACCCTGGTCACAGAGAGTTGGAAAGTGAGTGCGGAGCGTTCTAGACGCTGAGGGTGACTCTCTGTAGTCTCCCCGTAGTCAATCATCCAACGGCTTGAACGGATCATGCTCAGGGAGAGTGTCTGAATGAAGTTCCGAACTCTCGGCGTCGCGCTGCTGGCGGGCGGCGGGCTGGCGCTCGCCGCGCTGCCGGCTTCACCAGCGGCGGCGATCGACGACGAAGGGCCTAGCGGCTGCTTCGGACCGACCGGGGAAGGTGGCGTCAGCAGCTCGGTCGTCATGGTGGGCGAGCCAATCTACTTCAGTGGATGCGGCTTCGCGCCGTCGACATCGGTGAGAGTCGAGGTCAACGGAATCTACCGGGACAATGCCTCCGTCGACGGCGACGGCTTGTTCGGCATGAACCTCACCTTCTCCACCGCGGGTGTCCAGACGATCACCGCAGTCGGTACCGCCATTACTGGCCCCGGCGGGCCATACCCGCCTGTTGGGCCGGTACTGCCGGCGCCGGTGGACCCGCCGCCCGGTGATCCGGGGCCGCCGGACGTGCCCGCTGGGCCGGTATCGCCGGCGCCGGTGGACCCGCCGCCCGGTGATCCGGAGCCGCCGGACGTGCCTGGTGAGCCGGGACTGCTGGACGACTTCGGCGGGCCGGTCCTCCCGGATGCACCGCCGGCCGCGACCGAGCCGGTGGCGCCGGGTGTCGCCGCGACCGACCCGGCTGTGCCGGGTGTACCCGGCGTGCCGGCAGCCGTGACCGAGCCGGTGGTCCCGGATGCCGCGGCGGCCGTGACCGAGCCGCCTGTGCCGACCGGTCTCAGCGTGCTGGACAAGGACAAGGGCTACGAGGACTGGCCGGTGGGCGTGGAGGGCGAGCGCATCGTCACCGCCTCGGTGCTGGTCATCGGAATCGGTGAGCGCGGCATCACCGGTCTGCCCTTCGACCCGGCCCTGGTCGGGAGCTGGGTCGGCGACTGGGTCCGCTGGGGCGTCGGCGGCTTCGACAAGGACCGTGACCGCTCCTGCTTCGGCGACGGCTTCGACAAGGACCGCGGCAAGGTCGACGGTGTCAGGGACGACAGGTTCGGTGAGCACCGCGACGGTCTGGCCGCCCCGGTGGCCGCGCCACTGGCCGACGTCCGGGACGACAAGGATGGCTGGGACGACAAGGACGTCCGGGACGACAAGGCCGTCCGGGACGACAAGGCCGTCCGGGACGACAAGGACGACCGGGACGACAAGGACGGCAGGGACCGCAACGGTGACTGCATCATCGCCGGTGGCGTGGTCGGTGTCGGCGGTGTCGGCGGTGTCGGCGGCGCCGGCGGCGCCGGCGCGGCCGGTGGGGCGCTGCCCTTCACCGGTGTCGCGACCGGTGCCATGGCCTCCATTGCCGTCGCGCTGCTCGGCGGCGGTGTGCTGCTGCGGGTAGCCGCTCGCCGTCGCCGCCTCACCGGCCGGATGCAGGGCTGACCCGTCCAGGCTGAGGAAGTGCGGTCCGGCACCGTGGGGAAGAGGTGATCCGGCACCACCTGTGAACGGCTCGGGCCGCTCGCGCGAATCTCGCGCGGGCGGCCCGTCGCCGTTCCGCCGCGAACCGAGCCCGCCGCTGGCCGCTACCGGTGCCGCAGGCCCGAAGCGGCGGAGCGGGGCCAGCGGGCCGGGCGGCGCAGCGGGTCGAACGGGGCCAGCTCGGGCGGCGTCCGCCCGTCGACCAGCGCCTCGGCCACCAGCCGCCCGGTGATCGGGCCAAGGGTGATGCCCCACATCCCGTGGCCGCCGGCCACATGCACCCGCGGTGAGGAGGTCGGCCCGACGAGCGGCAGCCCGTCCGGTGTGCACGGGCGCGGGCCCACCCACTCCAGTGTCCGCGAGCGCAGGTCGACCCCGCGCAGCAGCTCGCCCGCGGCCGCGGCGATCGCGTCGACGCGGCGCGGGTCCGGCGCGGCGTCGGGACGGCGGAACTCCATCATCCCGGCGATCCGCAGGCCGTCCCCGATCGGGGTGCAGGCCACCCGGGAGGCCGGGAAGTAGATCGGCCCGGTGGGCGGCTTCTCCACCGCGGCGGTGAACGAGTAGCCGCGGCCGGCCTGCACCGTCGACCGCACCCCGTAACGGGCCGCCAGCCGGGGCAGCCAGGCGCCGGTCGCCAGCACCACCGCATCGAAGTGCACAGGTGGCTCGGTGTGGTCGGCCAGCGCGAGCACCACCCGGGAGCCCAGGTCGATGACCTTGTCGACGCCGACTCCCTCCCGGATGATCCCGCCGCGCTCGCGCACCGCGTCCGCCAGCGCGGCGACGAACCGGCCCGGGTCGCAGTAGCGCTGCCCGTGCACCTGGACGACGTGGGTGATCTGGTCGGAGAGCAGGGGAGCGAGGTCCCGCGCGGTCAGTGGATCAAGCGCGACCGCGTCCACCGGCTGGCCGCAGGCCCGGACGTCGTCGAGCTCGGCGAGCAGCGCGTCGGCGCCGCGCTGGTCGCGGTAGCAGGCCAGGAACGGGGCGGCGGCCCGGGTCGGCGCGGCCACCCCGCCGTCCGCGAGGTCGTCGAAGGCGTCCAGGCTGCGCCGGGTCAGCGGGGACAGCGCCCGCATCGCCGCCCGCCACCGGTCGTGCGTACTGTGCGCGACGAAGCCGGCGAGGAAGCGGCCGAGCGCCGGGTCGGCCGCCGGCGGCAGGTAGACGGGGCTGTCCGGCCGGAGCAGCATCCGCAGGCCATAGCGCAGCACGGCCGGTTCCGGCAGGGGCGTGGCCAGCCCCGGGGTGAGCCAGCCCGCGCTGCCCCAGGACGCGCCGGCCCCGCCCCAGACCGGACCGGGCGTCACCCGGTCGCGTTCGAGGACGGTGACGCCGACCCCGCGTTCCTGGAGGAACCAGGCCACACAGAGCCCGACCATGCCGCCGCCGACGACGGCCACGTGGTCGGGGCGCGGCCCTGCGGAGCGCGCCCTGGGGGCGGAGGAGATGACATGCGCGGGACGAGGGTCCACGACCGAAGATGTTCCCGCCCGTGGGCCGTTCAGCCCTCCGGCCGCCGAAACAGCCACCAACCGGGCACCTGCGGGCCACCCCGCCAGGTGGGCGGGGCGGCCGGCGTCGAGTGGCGCAGGCGGGCGGGCGCCGGGCGGGTGGGCGGCGCGGTGTGGGTGGGACGGCGGCTACCGCCGGGTGACGGCCCGCAGGTACTCGCGGTTCAGGTTCCCGATGCTCGTCAGCGGGATGCCCTTCGGGCAGGCCACGGTGCACTCACCGGTGTTGGTGCAGCCGCCGAAGCCCTCGGCGTCCATGGCCTCGACCATGTTGCGGACCCGGGTCTCGCGCTCCGGGGCGCCCTGGGGCAGCAGGTTGAGGTGGGTGACCTTGGCCGAGGTGAACAGCATCGACGACCCGTTCGGGCACGCCGCCACGCAGGCACCGCAGCCGATACAGGTCGCGTTGTCGAACGCGGCGTCGGCGACGGGCTTGGGCACCGGCGTCGAGTGCGCCTCGGGCGCGCTGCCGGTGACCACCGAGATGTAGCCGCCGGCGCCGATGATGCGGTCGAAGCTGGAGCGGTCGACGACCAGGTCCCGCACGACCGGGAAGGCACCGGCCCGCCACGGCTCGACGTCGATGACATCGCCGTCGTTGAACGAGCGCATGTGGAGCTGGCAGGTCGTGGTGCGGTCACGCGGGCCGTGCGCCTGGCCGTTGATGACCACTCCGCACGCGCCGCAGATGCCCTCGCGGCAGTCGTGGTCGAAGGCCACCGGATCCTCGCCCTCGAGGATGAGCCGCTCGTTGAGCACGTCGAGCATCTCGAGGAAGGACATGTCCGGGCTGACGTCGGGCAGGTCGTAGGTGACCATGGCACCGCGGTCCTCCGGGCCGCGCTGCCGCCAGATCCGAAGGGTGAGGTTCACGGTCGGGGCTCCTTCGAGTGCTGTGGGCTCGTCGCGCGGCGCGCGGACGTCCATGATCGCGCCGCCTGTGGCGCGGGGAAGACTGATGGCGGGGAGCGGGAAGCGGGGAGGGGCGCGTCCGGAGCGGCCGGCGGCCGCTGGCCGCTCCGGACGGGACGTGCCCGCGGCCGCCCGGGCTCACCCGGTGGGACGTGTGCCGGCCGCCGCTGGCAGCCCCGTCGCCGGCCGCCACCGTACCGCCCCACATCGGGGCGACGGGCGGCGGCCGACCAGGAGGATCACGAGTAGTTGCGCTGGGCCAGGTGGACGTAGTCGAACTGCAGCGGCTCCCGGTGCAGCACCGGGGCCCCGCCGGTGTACTCCCACGCCGCCGCGTAGGCGAAGCGCTCGTCGTCGCGCAGCGCCTCGCCGTCCGGGGTCTGGCTCTCCTCGCGGAAGTGGCCGCCGCAGGACTCGGCGCGGTGCAGGGCGTCGATGCACAGCAGCTCGCCGAACTCGAGGAAGTCCGCGATCCGGTTCGCCTTCTCCAGCGACTGGTTCAGCTCGCCGGAGTCGCCCGGCACCTTCACCCGCCGCCAGAACTCCTCGCGCAGCTCCGGGATGCGGGCGAGCGCCTTGCGCAGGCCCGCCTCGGTGCGGCCCATGCCGCACTCGTCCCAGATGAGCTCGCCGAGCTCGCGGTGGAACGAGTCGGGCGTGCGGTCGCCGTTGATCTCCAGCAGCCGGCCGAGCCGGCCGGTGACCTCGCCGACCACGGACGTCACCGTCGGGTCGTCCAGGCTGACCGAGCCCAGCTTGGTGCTGGCGATGTAGTTGCCGATCATGGGTGGCAGGACGAAGTAGCCGTCGGCCAGGCCCTGCATGAGGGCGCTGGCACCGAGGCGGTTCGCGCCGTGGTCGGAGAAGTTGGCCTCACCGATCACGAACATCCCGGGGATGGAGCTCTGCAGGTCGTAGTCGACCCACAGCCCGCCCATCGTGTAGTGGACGGCCGGGTAGATCCGCATCGGGACCTTGTACGGGTCCTCGCCGGTGATCCGCTCGTACATCTCGAACAGGTTGCCGTACTTCTCGCGGACCTTGTCCTCGCCCATGCGCTTGATGGCGTCGGCGAAGTCGAGGTACACACCGAGCCCACCCGGGCCGACGCCGCGGCCGTCGTCGCACTGGTACTTCGCCGCGCGCGACGCGATGTCACGCGGGACCAGGTTGCCGAAGGCCGGGTAGATCCGCTCCAGGTAGTAGTCGCGCTCGGCCTCGGGGATCTGGTCCGGCGAGCGGGTGTCGCCCTTCTGCTTGGGCACCCAGATACGGCCGTCGTTGCGCAGCGACTCGCTCATCAGCGTGAGCTTGCCCTGGTACTCCCCGGAGCGGGGGATACAGGTCGGGTGGATCTGCGTGTAGCAGGGGTTGGCGAACAGTGCCCCGCGCCGGTGGGCCCGCCACGTCGCCGTGGTGTTGGAGCCCTTGGCGTTCGTGGAGAGGAAGAAGACGTTGCCGTAGCCGCCGGTGGCGAGCACGACCGCGTCCGCCAGGTATGGAGTGATCTTGCCGGTGACCAGGTCGCGGGCGACGATGCCGCGGGCCCTGCCGTCGATGACGATCAGGTCGAGCATCTCGGTGCGGGGGTGGATCTCCACACCGCCGGCGTCGATCTGGCGGGACAGCGCCTGGTAGGCGCCGATCAGCAGCTGCTGGCCCGTCTGGCCCCGCGCGTAGAAGGTGCGCTGGACCTGCACGCCGCCGAAGGAGCGGGTGTCGAGCAGGCCGGAGTACTCGCGGGCGAACGGCACGCCCTGCGCGACGCACTGGTCGATGATCTGCGTCGAGATCTGGGCGAGCCGGTAGACGTTGGACTCGCGGGCGCGGAAGTCGCCGCCCTTGACCGTGTCGTAGAACAGCCGGTAGACGGAGTCGCCGTCGTTGCGGTAGTTCTTCGCCGCGTTGATGCCGCCCTGCGCGGCGATCGAGTGCGCGCGCCGGGGCGAGTCCTGGAAGCAGAACTGGATGACCTTGTAACCCTGCTCGGCCAGGGTCGCGCCGGCCGCGCCACCGGCGAGGCCGGTACCGACCACGATCACGGTGTGGCGGCGGCGGTTGGCGGGGTTGACCAGCTTGGCGGCGAACTTGCGCCGGTCCCAGCGGGTTTCGATCGGGCCGTCCGGGGCGGCGGTGTCGACGATGTCGTCGCCCACCGTCCAGTAGGAGCCTCCGCCAGAGCCGAGGGAGGTCGTCTCGGGCATCTCAGTCCACCAATCCGGCCAGCACGGCGATGGGAACGACCATGAAACCCGCCGAGAGGAGGACCGCCAGCACGGTCGCGACGGCCTTCAGGTTCTTTTCCCGGGCCGCACTGTGCACGCCGAGGGTACGAGCAGCGCTCCAGAATCCGTGATGGATGTGGAGACCGAGCGCTAGCATGGCGATGATGTAGAAAAGTGTGACCCACCACACGGAGAAGCTGGACACCACGTTGTCGTAGGCGGCGCCCTCAACCCCGTTGCGGTTGAGCGTCAGGGCCGTGAAATCGAGGAGGTGGTAAATGATGAACAGGCCGATGATGATGCCGCCGTAGCGCATCGTGTTCACGGCGTAGCTCGCCTCGAGCCGCTGCCGGTGCGAGTACTTCTGCGGTCGGGCCCTGAGGTCGCGCCGGCTGAGCTGGTACGCCGACGCGGCATGCAGAACCACCGCCGCGAGCAGCAGGGCTCGCATGATCCAGAGGAGCCAGGCTCCGTGGAGCGCCGGCACTCCGATCGAGCGCAGCCAGTGCGCGTACTCGTCGAAGCTCTCGCGGCCGAAGAAGATCTTCAGGTTCCCGAGCATGTGGGCGAGGAGATAGAGGAGCATCACCGCCCCGGTGACGGCCATCACAGCCTTCTTGCCGATGGTGGACCGCCAGAAGATGCCTACGGGGGACGTAGGCCGCGCGTCGTTCGTTACAGCCACGTTGGGAAACCCTAAGGACAAGTCTCCGAGTGGTCCAAGACATGATGGGCCTGATCTCGATAGCCAGTAACTATCGTCGGCTACCCTAAGGTGTGCAGCTCCATCAGCTTGCGTATTTCGTGGCCGTGGCCGAGACCAGGCACTTCACCCGTGCGGCCGAGCGTGAGCACGTAGCGCAGCCGTCCCTCTCGCAACAGATCCGTGCCCTGGAACAGGAGCTGGGTAGTCCCCTGTTCAACCGAATGCGGGGGAACATCACACTCACTCCGGCAGGGGAGACACTGCTCCCGCTGGCACGAAGGATCCTCGCCGACACCGAGACGRCCCGCCGTCAGGTGCAGGAGCTGCTCGATCTGCGGCACGGCACCGTGCGGCTGGGCGCGACGCCGAGCCTGTGCACCGGGTTCCTGCCCGAGGTGCTGCACGCCTTCCACCTCGACTACCCGGGCATCCGGCTGCTCGTCGAGGAGGGCGGCTCGCGCGATCTCATCCGCGACCTGGCGCAGGGCCACCTCGACCTGGCGCTCATCATCCTTCCGCTGCACAGCTCGGACCCGGCGCTGTCGACCACGCCACTGCTGCGCGAGGACCTGGTCGTCGTCACGTCCGAGAACTCCCCGCCGCCGGCGCGGGACGGCCACCTCCAGGTGTCCGACCTGCGCCACCGCCCGCTGGTGATGTTCCGCCGGGGCTACGACCTCCGGGAGTTCACCGTGAGCGCCTGCCGGATCGCCGGCTTCGAGCCGACCTTCGCGATCGAGGGCGGGGAGATGGACGCGGTGGTCGGCTTCGTCGAGGCCGGGCTGGGTGCCGCGGTGATCCCGAGCATGGTCGCCCGGCGTCAGCGGCTGCGTACCACCGCCTTCGCCCCGCCCGGTCTGCACCGGACGATCGGGCTGGCCCACCGCCGTGACGTCGAGCCGCCGCGGGCGGCCCAGGAGCTGCGGCGCAGCCTGCGGGCCTACCTGAAGAGCACGGCTGAGGCCGGAACGCTCCCGCCGGGCACGGATCTCCTGCCCGGGTGACGCATGCCTCCCGGCGTGGATGACGTGCGTTCGCTGGTCGACGGCTCGACCTCTGAGCCAGGCCTGAGGCGAGCCGGGCCGGCGGGGAAGATGGAGGGGTGACGACCACGCCGACGCTGCGGATCACCGGCCACGTCCTGGTGGGCCCCGACGACGTCCGGGATGAGGCCTGGGTGGTCGACGGGCGGGTGAGCTTCTCCGCCCCGACCGGGGCCGCCGCGCGCGACGTGCGCACCGTGTCAGGGTGGGCGATCCCCGGCCTCGTCGACGCGCACTGCCACGTGGGCCTCGTCGCGACCGGGGCCACCGACGCCGCGACCGCCGAAGACCAGATCCGCACCGACCGGGACACCGGCGCCCTCCTGCTGCGCGACGCGGGATCGCCGTCCGACACCCGCTGGATCGACGGCCGCCCGGACCTGCCGCGACTGATCCGCGCCGGCCGGCACATCGCGCGGCCCAGGCGCTACCTGCGCGGCTACGCGGCCGAGGTGGACCCGGGGGACCTCGTCGCCGAGGTCATCGAGCAGGCCGGCCGCGGCGACGGCTGGGTCAAGCTCGTCGGTGACTGGATCGACCGGTCCGTGGGCGACCTCGCCCCCTGCTGGCCGCCGGACGCGGCCCGCGCCGCGATCGACGCCGCACACGCCCACGGCGCCCGGGTGACGGCACACTGTTTCGCCGAGAACTCCCTCGCGGACCTGGCCCGGGCCGGCATCGACTGCGTCGAACACGCCACCGGGCTCACCGCCGACACCATCACGCTGTTCGCCGAGCGCGGCGTCGCGATCGTCCCGACCCTGGTGAACATCGCGACCTTCGAAGGGATCGCCGCCGGCGCCGAGGCGAGGTTCCCCACCTACGCCCGCCACATGCGCGACCTGCACGCCCGCCGGTACGACACCGTGGCCGCCGCGCACGAGGCCGGCATTCCGATCTACGTCGGCACGGACGCCGGCGGCTCCCTCCCGCACGGCCTGGTGGCGGACGAGGTGGCCGAGCTCGTCGCCGCCGGGCTCCCGCCGCGGACGGCCCTGAGCGCCGCCTGCTGGGACGCCCGCCGCTGGCTCGGCCGACCCGGCCTGGAGGAGGCCGCGCCCGCCGACCTCGTGGTCTACCCCGAGGACCCGACCGCGGACGTCCGCGTACTGCGCGCCCCCGACCTCATCGTCCTGCGCGGCCGCGCGATCTAGACGTCCCTTCGGGCCGTGGGCCCGGCGGAACCTCTCCGCGTGCCGCTCGTTCCACGTGTGGTGGGGCGGCGCCGTACCGATGCGCCGTACTACCGATGCGCCTGTGTCGATGCGCGGAGCCCGGTGACTGGTGAGAAAGAGAGGCGGAGGGCCGGATGACGGAGCTGGTGTCCGGCGCGAACCTGACCCTGCCCGGCCCCGTGGTCGCGCTGTCACTCCCCGGTCCCTTCGATGTGACCGCTCTGGTCCTCGGGCCGGACGGCCGAGTCTCCGGCGACCGGGACATGATCTTCTACAACCAGCCGACCGGTCCCGGTGTCACCCTGCGTGCCACCGCGGGCGTGCCTTCCGTCGAGCTCGACCTGGATGGCCTGCGCCCCGGCGGTGAGCGGGTCGTCCTGGTCGCGAGCCCCTCCGACGGCGCCACCCCCTTCGGTCGGCTGCCACCACCGCTGGCCACCCTGCGCGCCGCCGGCCGCACGATCGCGACGCTGCGCCCACCCCGCCTCGGGACGCAGACGGCGCTACAGCTCGCCGAGCTCTACCGGCGGGACAGGAACTGGAAGATCCGCGCGCTCGGCCTGGGCTACGCGGACGGACTGGCCGGGCTCGCCCGCGACTTCGGCGTCGATGTCAGCGCTGATGGCGGCGTCGACGCCGGGCCGGCCGGGGGAGTTTCCCGCGCGCCGGACGGTGGGGACCTCGCCGAGGTCGTGGCGCTGACGAACGTCGAACGAGCCCGGGGCGGCCTGGTCGCCCTGGTCACCGAGCCGCGGCTGGCCGCGGCGGCGCACCGGCACAGCGCCGACATGGCGACCCGGGGATTCTTCGCCCACGACACCCCGGACGGCATCACGGTGGCCGACCGGGTCCTGGCCACCGGCTACTCCTACGCCGTCGTGGCCGAGAACATCGCGGCCGGCCAGCGCACCGCCGCCGAGGTGGTCGCCGGCTGGATGAACAGCCCGCCGCACCGCGCGAACATCCTGCGCCCCGAGGTCCGCCAGACAGGCGTGGCCCGCTTCGACGGCGGCGAGTACGGCGTCTACTGGACCCAGGTCTTCGGCACCCCCCGCTGACTCCCGCCCCCGGCACTTCGGTGTGTCCCCACGCTGGTGGAATTGCGGTGGCCGTCCATTGCCGGCGGCAGCCGGGTCCAAAGGTGGCGATTCGTCGGCGGCTGGTGTGACGTAGGGTCTCCCGGACGCCGACCGAGGGCTGAATGCCCTGGTCCGGGCCCCTCGGAGCGGCGCCGGCGGGGTCTGGGGCCGGTGAGTTGTGGCTGGTTTGCTTGTCCGGCGACCATTCACGACCTTACGTTCGCTCCCGTCACCGTGATCAGTATTGTCGCGGTGGTCGTATGGTTCCGCGTATCTTCTCGCGGGCTTCCGGGGGGTCCTCTGTGACCATCCCGAGCGCAGGCAGGCACCGGTCACCGGTGCCATGTGAGGTGGGCGGCCGTGGACGACGTCATGGGCTACGCCCTGTTGAGCCTGGGTGCCGGCGCGCTGTACGCGCTCGTCGCCACCGGCGTGGTCGTGATCCAGCGCGGTGCCGGCGTGTTGAACATGGCGCAGGGCGCGCTGCTGGCGTGGGCCGCGTACGCGTTCCACGGGGCGCGCGACGAGTGGGGTCTGCCCGCGGCGCCGGCGGCGGTGCTCGCCGTCGGGTCGACGATGGCGGTCGGCCTGGTGTTCCACCAGCTGGTACTCCGCCCGATGCGCCAGGCCACGGCCGTGCTGCGCCTGATGGCCACGCTCGGCCTGCTGATCGTCATCCAGTCGCTGCTGACCCTGATGTACGGCGGGGATGTCCGGCGTTCGCCCACCGTGCTGCCGACCGGCAAGGTGACCCTGTTCGACACCGCGGTCGGGGTGGACGTCCTGGTGCGGCTCGCCGTGGTGGCTGCCGTCGTGGCGGGGCTGTGGGCGGTGTTCCGGTTCACCACGCTCGGGCTCGCGGCGACCGCGGTGACGGAGAATCCGCAGGCCGCGGCGTCGCTGGGCTGGTCGCCGGACACGGTGGCGAGCTGGGCGTGGCTGGCCGGGTCGGCGCTGGCGGGGCTGGGCGGTGTGCTGCTCGCGCCGCTGCAGAATCCGTTGTCGGCCGGTGGTCTGATGCTGCTGATCGTCCCGGGGCTGGCGGTGGCGCTGGTCGCCCGGTTCCGGTCGCTGCCGGCGGTGCTGGTGGGGGCGCTGGCGCTGGGCGTCGTGGAGCTGGAGACCCAGGTCCACCTGGTCGCGGACCATCCGGCCTGGCGGGGTGTCGACCGTGCCGTCCCGCTCGCGGTGATCGTGTTCTACCTGGCGGTGCGTGGGCGCGGCATTCCCGACCGGGGCCATGTCGCCGAGCGCCATCCGGTGCTGGGTAGCGGCCGGGTGCACTGGCGGGCGCTGGGGATCACGGTCGGCTGCGCGCTTGTCGCCGTGTGGTGGCTGCTGCCGGCGTCCTGGGTGAACGCGCTGAACGCGAACGCCATCTGGGCGACGATCATCCTGTCGGTCGTGGTGCTGGTCGGCTTCACCGGGCAGCTCTCGCTGGCGCAGCTCGCCTTCTCCGGGATCGCGGCACTGATCGCCGGACGGCTGGTCGCCACCCGGGGCTGGCCGCTGGAGGCTGCCCTCGTGGTGGGTGTCGCCGGGACGGCGGTCGTCGGCGTGCTGTTCGCGCTGCCGGCGCTGCGCACCCGGGGCCTGCAACTGGCCGTCGTGACGCTCGGCCTCGGTGCCGCCGTGGACGCGCTGCTGTTCCAGCGCGGTTACCACTCGCCGGCGGCAAGCCCGCTCGGTGCCCTCTTCGGTGATCTCGGCACGCTAGAGGGGACGGAGGTCGGCGACGCGACCCTGTTCGGGATCAGTCTGGACAAGGTGACGCACCCGCGCGGGTTCGCGACCCTGTCGCTGCTCACGTTCGTCCTGCTCGGGCTGGCCGTGGCGAACCTGCGGCGGGGGCGCGCGGGACGGCGGCTGATCGCCGTCCGGACGAACGAGCGGGCCGCGGCGGCGCTGGGTATCAGCGTGGTCGGGGCGAAGCTCTACGCCTTCGCGCTGTCCGCCGCGATCGCCGGCTTCGGGGGGGTGCTGTACGCGTTCTACACCTACGGCGAACGCGGCAACATCGACTACGGCGGCGGCCTGTTCTCGCCGTTCGCCTCGATCCTGTTGATCGCCTACGCGGTCGTCGGGGGAGTCGGCTGGATCAGCGGTTCCTTCGCCGGCGCGACGATGGCCGCCGAGGCGCTGGCGACGAGAGCCGGGGCCTGGGTCGGCAGCGTCCTCGGCCAGCTCGGCCTGCTGCTGCGCCTGCTCTTCGCCGCGGCCGCCGGCCTGCTGGGCCTCGCGGTCGGCCGCGCCGTCGTGCCAGGTACGGGGCCGACAGTGCCGGCCGCAGGCGGGACGGCGCCGGGCACGGTGCGGGCCGCGCACCTGCGGCGGGCGGCGCCGTGGGTGGTGACCGCGGCCTTCGCCGCAGCCGCCTTCGCGGGCGGGGGCAGGGTCGTCGACTGGCTGGCCGACCTTGACCGCTACGTCCCGCTGATCGGCGGCCTGGTGCTGGTCACGGTCCTCTCCCGGTCCGGTGGTGGGATGGCGCCGGAGAACGCCCGTACCGCCCGCCGGATCCTGGAGCGCCGCTTCCCGAAGGCCGTCGAGCGGCGGATGGCCGCCGACGCGGCCCGGGTCGCCCGCCTGCTCGGCCCCGCTCCGACCCTCGAACCAACTCTCGCCACCCCGAACGCCACCAACGGCACCGCTTCCCTGAGCGCCGCGACCAGCGCCCCCAGCGTCCCCGCCGCCAACGCCTCCGCCCCCGCCGCAGCGGCGGGCCCGGCGACGGGACCGATCCGCCGGGTCGGCACGGTCGCCTACCCGGCCCGGCCGGCCACGCTGTCGGTCTGGGGACTGTCGGTGAGCTTCGGGCCGGTGGCTGCGGTCCGCTCGGTCGACCTGCGGGTCGAGCCGGGACGGGTCGTCGGCGTCATCGGCCCGAACGGTGCGGGCAAGACGACGGTGATCGACGCGATCACCGGCTACACCTCGTCCGTCTCGCGGTCCCTGATGCTCGGCGACACCCGGCTCGACCGGCTGCCGGCCCACCTGCGTGCCCGTGCCGGGATCAGCCGGTCGTTCCAGAACCTCGAGCTTTTCGAGGATCTCACGGTCATCGAGAACATCCAGGCCGCCTGCGACCCGCGGGACGCCCGTGCCTACGCCGGTGACCTGGTGCTGCCGCGCTCCCGGCCGCTGCCCGCCGCGGCCGCCGCCGCCGTGGAGGCCTTCGGTCTGCGCGACGACCTGCTCCGCACGGTCTCGGAGCTCTCCTACGGCCGCCGCCGGCTGCTGGCGATCGCCCGCGCGGTGGCGACCTGCCCGTCCGTGCTGCTGCTGGACGAGCCGTGCGCTGGGCTCGACGAGAACGAGAGCGCCGGGGTGGCCACGCTGCTGCGGCGGCTGGCGGACAACTGGGGGCTGGGAATCCTGCTCAACGAGCATGACATGGACGTGGTGATGCGGATCTGCGACCAGGTGGTCGTTCTCGACGGCGGTGAGGTGATCGCGCAGGGCACCCCGGGTCAGGTCCGGGTCGACCCGCGGGTGCGCCGGGCCTACCTGGGCGCGGCGACCGGCGCCGGCCGCACACCGGCAGCCGGCTCGGCCGGCGCGGTTAGCCGGTGAGCACGAACCCCCCGGCCCCCGGTGTGCCGCGGCCCAGGACGGGGCCTGCCGCGCCGGTGCTCAGCGCGCGCGGGCTGTCGGCCGGCTACGGCGAGGGCGGGCCGGTGGTCCGCGGGCTCGACCTGGACCTGCGGCCGGGGGAGGTGGTCACCCTGCTCGGGCCGAACGGCGCCGGCAAGACGACGACGCTGCTCGCGCTGAGCGGGGCGCTGTCGCCCAGCGGCGGCACCGTCTCGTGGAACGGCCGGGTGACGACCGCCCCGTTGCACCAGCGTGCCCGCGCCGGGCTGGCCTTCGTCCCCGAGGACAGGTCCGTGATCATGGATCTGACGGTGCGGGAGAACCTGCGGCTCGGCCGCGCCGACACCGGCGTGGCCCTGGAGACGTTCCCCGAGCTGGCCGGGCATCTCGACCGGCGGGCGGGCCTGCTCTCCGGTGGTCAGCAGCAGATGGTCGCGCTCGCCCGGGCCCTCGCGCGCCGGCCCGCGGCGCTGCTCGCCGACGAGCTCTCGCTCGGCCTCGCGCCCCAGCTGGTCGAACGGCTGCTCGGCGCCGTCCGGGCCGCGGCCGACGGTGGTCTCGCCGTGCTCCTCGTCGAGCAGCATGTGCGCAGCGCGCTGGCGGTGGCCGACCGGGTGATCGTCCTGCGGCATGGCCAGGTCGCGTGGTCGGGCCCGGCGGCCGGGGTGCGGGCGGATCCCGACCTGCTCCTCGGCGCCTACCTGCCCCTGGCCTGACGCCACCCGGAGGTCGTCGCCCGGCGCGCGGGCCGGCTGGGCCCGCGCGCCAGGCCGTCGGGTCAGGCCGTCGGGTCAGGAAGCGCCGCGGGTCAGCAGGCCGAGCGCCTCGTAGGTTTCCGGCCCGAGCGGGACGAAGGTGTGCTGGGCGCTGTTCCAGCGGGCACCGCGCATCGTCGTGTTGAAGACGCGCTCCACACCCGGGATGGGGTTGGGCGTGGTGAAGTCCAGCGGCGGGATCACGCCGAGGTCGAGGCCCTTGGTCGCGCGGAGCTGCTCGAGCAGGCTCTTCGTCGTCAGGTCGCCCGAGACGGAGTTGCCGACCTTCTCGGCGATCTGGACGGACAGCCACGCCCCGGTGGTCTCCGTGGAATCCCGGAGCTCGGCGCGCGCGTCGGCATCGCCCCCAGCCGCCTCGGCGTCCATTTCGGAGATCATCCGCTTGAGCTCGGGGAACTCGGCGGCCTGGCTGAGCTCGGGGAACGCGCTGGCGACGACGAGGTTGTCGGCGGCCGGCCCGAGCGTGGCGAGGTACTCCTTGGAGAGGGTGCCGGCCGCGTGGCAGGTGCGCAGGTTCGGGTCGCCGCCGCCGATGACCGCGTAGGCGGCCTGGTCGAACACCACCAGGACGGCGCCGTCCGCACCCGCCCTGCTCAGCTGCGCGACGGTCGGGGTGAGGTCGCTGCTGGTGATCGGGATGCGCAGCTCGGGATTGATCGGCGCCCCGGCCGCGCGCCCGCCGGCCTGGGCCATCGTGATCAGGCGGTCGCTCGCGCTCAGGTCGTAGCCGACCAGCCCGACCTTGGACGCCCCGGCCTTGCGTAGCAGCGACGGGCAGACGGCCGGGTAGAAGGTGAGCGGGCTGACGACGAAGCTGACGTCCGAGCTGAGCTCGGAGCCGTCCGCCGCGATCCCGGCCGACCCGATCGCCGGGATGCCGGCCTCCTCGAGGATCGGCATGATCCCGCCCGAGCCGTTGACGGTGGAGACCACGGCCAGAACGTGCTCGTCCACCGCCTTCTGGGCGCATTCCTTCGCCGCGGTGGGGTCGTTCTTCTCGTTGCAGTGCAGGATCTCGACCGGATGGCCCTTGATGCCGCCACGCTCGTTGACACCGCGGGCGGCGGCCCGGACCGCCGCCACCATCTCGGGATGGTTGGCCCCGGTGGTGCCGACCGGCGCGATGATCATCAGCTTGACCGGTTCGCCGGAGCTGGTGGCCGTGCCACCGCCCTGCTCGCCGTCGCCGCCGCCGCACGCGGCGAGCGCCAGCGCGGCCCCGGCGAAGGCGGCCCCGAGCCGCAGACCCAGACGTCGTCTCACCGGTTCGTCCCTCCTGAATACTCCTGGCGTGCCGGCGGCGCGGCGGGGTCGTCCGCCCGCGCGGCGCTACAGGCCTCGCCACGGTAGACCCGTCCGTACGCGATCCCTACGGCAGGGTGAGTCGGGAATCTCCCGGTGTGCCTCCGGGGTGACGCTACGCAGCGTCG
Source organism: Parafrankia soli (assembly GCF_001854695.1). GTDB lineage: Bacteria > Actinomycetota > Actinomycetes > Frankiales > Frankiaceae > Parafrankia > Parafrankia soli. The sequence continues at coordinate 31,323 of NZ_MAXA01000102.1, read as the reverse complement.
CGGGTCGTGGCGTCACAGGGCATGGCGAGACCGCGCACATTCGCCCTGACCAGGCCGGACGTGGTGCCCGAAGGTCAGGGCGCGGGTGCCGGAAGGTGTCGCCGGCCGGCGCCGCTCAGATCATCTGGGACGCCGTTCGGATTGATGTCAGATCACCTGGGACCACGCGTAGGCGAAGCCCATGACGTGGTCGGTCAGTGTCTCCAGGTGGCTCGCCGTCCGCTGGTCGACCACCTTGCCGTCCGGGCCGAAGGGCGGCGTCGAGGTGTCGATCGAGACGCCGAGCGGGGTCGGCCAGCCGCGCAGGGCATGGACGGACGAGCGCAGCRTCGCGAGCGCGGTGCCTGCGGTCTGCGGGCCGTCCGCGCAGACGATGAGCCCGACCGCACGCCCGTCGAGATAGGGGCGGGGCGCGTCCCGGAGGTCCTCCAGATAGTCCAGGGCGTTCTTGACCAGGCCCGACATGCCGCCGTGGTAGCCCGGAGTGGCGATGACGAGGCCGTCCGCCCGGGCCACCTCACTGATCAGCCGCTGGGCCGCCGGCGTCCGCTCCCGCTGTTCCGGGACGTACATCGGCAGGTCCAGGTCGGCCGAGCCGAGCAGGACGGTCTCCGCTCCCGCGCCGGCCATCGTCCGCAGGACGGTGCTCAGCGCGTGCAGCGTCGTCGACTCCGGCCGGGTCGTCCCCCCGATGCCGACGATGGTCGGGCGGCGCCGCCGCTCGTTCCGGACGGTCGGGCCCGCGAACCCGGTCAGCCCACTGAGCGCGTCGAGCCCGCCCAGGCCGCCCAGCGGGTCACCCCCCGACCGGGCCGGTAGATCCTGACCCGGTCGTACCCGGCGCCGGGCCAGCAGGCCCTCGGAGTTGTGCCCCTCGCCGTTCGTCGTGAACGCGCCGTGCACGTCGTCCATCGACTCCTCCTCACCAGACCTCGTGCGGTTCCCCGGTGGACCGGCGCGGTGCGGCGCCCCGGTCCGCGACCGGTGACCGCCCGAGACCGGGCCCCCGCCGAGGCCCGGGCGCCCAGCGCCGGACATCGGTCGGATGTGTTGAATGACTTCTCATCTCATTACCGCAAAGACCAGGTCAGATGCGACGGATGGTGGCCGGTCGGCGTGTCACGGGTGGTCGGCGTGTCAGGAGTGGTCCGGGCCGCGCCGCAGCGCAGCCGGCAGCGCCACCGCGCCCGGACCGAAGGCGGCGACCCGGTCGTCGGGGTTGGACATGTGACAGTGCTGCAACGACAGGCAGCCGCAGCCGATGCACGAGTCGAGACCGTCACGCAGCCGCTCCAGCGCCTCGATCTGCTCGTCGAGGCGGATACGCCAGTCGCGTGAGATCGCCGTCCAGTCCGCGCGGGTCGGGGTCCGCTCGTCGGGCAGCCGCCGCAGCGCCTCCCGGACCTCCTCCAGGCTCAGGCCGATGTTGCGCGCGGCCCGGATGAACGCCAGTCGGCGCAGCACGTGGCGGGCGTAGCGCCGCTGGCCGCCACTGGTCCGGCTCGCGGTGAGCAGGCCCTCCCGCTCGTAGAAACGCAGCGCGGACGGGGTGAACCCGCTGCGGTGCACGACCTCGCCGAGGGTCAGCAGATCCGTGGAGCGCATCGCCCGACGGTACTATCTGAACCTGAAGTCAGGTAGAGCTAGCTCGCGTGGCTGGAGTAGCTGTCGGGATGATGGCGGGTCGTCCGCCGGCGGCGGTGACCCGGGGGAAGGTGGCGCGCAACCCCCGCCCTTCGGGGCGGGGGTTAGCGTGTTGCCGCTGGTTGCTGCTGTCTGTCGATGTATTCGCGCAACGATGCGAGCGGGGCACCGCTAGCCGACGCGGCGAAGTAGGACGGTGACCAGAAGTGCCCGTGCATGCTGTACCGGTTCACCCGGTCGGTGTACTCGGAGCGCAGCCGTCGTGCCGAGACGCTCTTGAGGCTGTTCACCAGCGTGGACACCGCGGTCTTCGGTGGGTACTCGACGAGCAGGTGGACGTGGTCGTCTTCGCCGTTGAACTCGGTCATCGCGGCGCCGAAGTCGGCGCACACGTCGGTCATGATCTTCCGGCAGCGGTCGAGCATCGCCGCGTCGAGGACCCCGTGCCGGTACTTGGTGACGAAGACCAAGTGGACGTGGAGTGCGGAAACCACGTGCCTGCCGCGCCTGTAGTCGATCGGATTCTGYCATAGACCAAGTATGATGGGTGGCATGTCGACCGTGCGCTACCGCTACCGCGCTTACCCCGAGCCGGGGCAGGTTCAGGCGTTGACGCGGGCGTTCGGCTGTGCCCGGGTCGTGTTCAACGACGCGCTGCGTGCCCGTGACGAGGCGTATGCCGCTGGGGAGCGGATCAGCGATACCGACGTGCAGCGCCGGGTGGTGACGCTGGCGAAGCAGACCCCCGAGCGGGCATGGCTCGGCGAGGTGTCGTCGGTCGTTCTCGTGCAGGCATGTCAGGACGCCCGCCGCGCGTTCCGGAACTGGTTCGACTCCCTGTCCGGAAGACGGAAAGGCCGCAACGTCGGCCATCCCCGGTTCCGGTCGCGGAAGGACAACCGGCAGTCGATCCGGCTTACCCGCAACGGCTTCGGTGTGACGCCGCGCGGGGTGCGGGTGGCGAAGGTCGGTGATCTGCGGCTGGCGTGGTCGCGTCCGCTGCCGTCGGTCCCGTCCTCGGCGACGGTGATCTGGGAGGCGGACGGCAGATACTACGTGTCGTTCGTCGTCGACGTCGATGACGTCCCCTACCCGGCGGTCGACGCCGAGGTCGGTATAGATCTTGGGTTCGACCGGCTCGTGACCCTGTCGACCGGGGAGATCGTCGCGAACCCGCGCCATCTCCGGTCGCGGCAACGCACGCTCGCCCGCGCTCAGCGGGCGCTCGCCCGAAAGCAGAAGGGATCGGCGAACCGTCGGAAGGCGGTCCGCCGGGTCGCAGTGCTGCACCGGACGGTGCGGGAAACCCGCCGGGATCATCATCACAAGCTTGCCGCTCGACTGGTCCGCGACAACCAAGCGGTCCATGTCGAGGATCTGGCCATATCTGGGCTGGCCCGCACGAGGCTGGCTCGGTCGGTGCACGATGCGGGCTGGTCGATGCTGGTCGGTCTGGTTGAGGAGAAGGCGGTCCAGGCGGGGCCGGACGGTCGTCCGGGTCGGCCGGTTCTTCCCGTCGTCGCGGCTCTGCTCGGTCTGCGCGCGGAAGGACGGGCCGAAACCGCTGAAGGTCCGGGTGTGGACCTGCCCGGCCTGCAACACCGAACATGATCGCGATCTGAATGCGGCGCGGAACATCCTCTTCGAGGGTCAGCGCATGGTCGCCGCTGGGCGGAAAGACGCGGCTGCGATGCCGCGTCAGGCGGAGACCGTAAACGCCTGCGGAGCCGACGTAAGACCCGGACCTGTCCGGGCAGCTGGCCGTGAAACAGGAACCCACCGAGGCGCCGCGTGAACCCACGCGGCACGGTAGGAATCCCGCCCTTCAGGGCGGGGAGGACGTCAAGCATGTCTCTGGCGCCGGAGGCGCCGGTGGGGCGTTGATACGGTTCGTCGGTGCTGGTCTCGGTTTTCCCGTCCGATGACGGTCCTGGTCCGGATGATCAGCCCGGGCCGGGTGGCGACGGCGACTGGCGCGCCGAGACGCCCTCGTCGGCCGGGCTGGCTGAGGCCGGGTTGGCCGCGGGCGGGCCACCGGCGGGAGGGCTGGCTGCGGCCGGGCCCGCGGCGCACCGGCGGCACGATCCGCTGGGCGATCGCTGGATCATCGTCTCGGCGGGCCGGGTGGCGCGTCCGTGGCGCGGCGGCCAGGAAGTGGTCGCCACCGCCGTGGGGACCTACGACCCCGAATGCCATCTCTGCCCGGGAAACGTGCGCGCCTCCGGCAAGGCGAATCCCGACTACGACGGCGTTTACGTGTTCGACAACGACTTCCCGGCGCTGCGCCCCGAGCCCGCGGACCTGGCCGCGTCCCCCGATCAGGCGGTGTTCGCTGATCCGTCCGGGCTGGATGCGCGGGCGGCGGGGCTRCTGCACGCCGAGCCGGGCATCGGCACGTGCCGCGTCGTCTGCTTCGACCCGGGCCACGACCAGTCACTGGCGAGCCTGGGGCTCGACCGGGTGCGGGCGGTGGTCGACACCTGGGCCGACCAGGAGCGTGAGCTCGGCCGGACCTGGAACTGGGTGCAGATCTTCGAGAACCGCGGCGCCGCGATGGGGGCGTCCAGCCCGCACCCGCACGGGCAGATCTGGGCGTCGTCGTTCCTGCCCGACCTCGCCGCGGTCGAGGACCGCACCCAGCGCGACCATCTGCGGTCCAGGGGCACCTCGCTGCTGGTCGACTACGCGGCGCTGGAGGCTGAGCTCGCCGCCGCGGATGACGGCGCCAGCACCGCCAGCAGAGTCGCTGCTGGCAAGGCCACCAACGGCAAGGCCACCAACGGCAAGGCCGCTGACGGCGTGGACGGCCCTGGCCGGTCCGCGAGCCGGGTGGTCGTGGCGAACGACCACTGGCTCGTCGTCGTCCCCTACTGGGCGTTCTGGCCGTTCGAGACGCTGGTGCTCCCGCGCCGCCCGGTCGGCCTGCTCCAGCACCTGACCGACGCCGAGCGCGACGCGCTGGCACAGGCGCTGCGGTCCCTGCTCAGCTGCTACGACTCGCTGTTCGACTCGCCCTTCCCCTACTCGATGGGCTGGCACGCGGCGCCCGGCGCGCGCCCGGATCCCGACGCGCCGGTGCCCGCGCACTGGCAGCTGCATGCCCACTTCCACCCGCCGCTGCTGCGGTCACCGACCGTCCGCAAGCACCTGGTGGGCTACGAGATGTTCGCAGGCGTGCTACGCGACATCACCCCGGAGGACGCCGCCGCCCGGCTGCGGGCCGCCGGGGTGCGCGCGGAGAAACGGACAACAGAGCCCACGCGGGGGCTCACGCCGGGATGATCCCGAGCGGTGGCCTGGCTTCCGGTGGCAGCAGACGAGGGGGTCAGCGGGTGCTGGGGAGTGCCGTCGTCCCGGACCACTGCTGGGAGAACCCCCACAGGGTGCCCGTGGCCCACCACGGCCAGGCGTGTCCGCCGTCCCAGGGGATGCCCGCCACCGTCGACGAGCTGGTGACCCGCTCCGACTCGGTGCGCGCGTCCGGGAATGTGACATGGACGTAGTCCGACCAGCCGCCGCGCCACGGCACGGTGGTGTCCGCCGTACCGTGGATGTGCATCATCCGGATGCGTGCCTGGTCGCAGGGCACGAGCAGGTGGCCCGCGACAACGCCGGCCGCCGCGAACACGTCCGGTGCCTCGCAGACGGCGCGGGCCGCCAGCATCCCGCCGTTGGAGTAGCCCCAGACATAGACGCGGCTGCGGTCCACCGGGGTCCGCCGGGCCACGTCGGCCACGAGTTCGCGTAGGTAGGCGATGTCGTCCTGCCCATTCGTCCCGGCGCAGCAGGTGCCGGCGTTCCACGATCCGTCCACGGCGTGCCCGTAGGCGAGCACGAACCCGTGCTCGTCGGCGAACGGGGTGGCCCCGCTGATGTCGCGCATGTCGGCCGCGGTGTGGGCGTAGGCGTGCAGCAGGACGACGAGCGGCCTGGGCGCCCCGGAACGGACGGTGGTGTGCAGGTCGTAGCTGCGCCCCGACCGGAGCGCGATCTCCTTGGTGTACACCGGGCCCGCGTCGGTGGCATCGCTCGCGGTCCGGTCGCCAGTTCTGTCGGTGGCCCGGTGCATGGTGGACGCAGCGGCCGGTGACGGGGACGCGGACGTCGCGGCCGGCCGTGCGGGGGCAGGCGCCGTAGCCGCGGGAGGTGATCCACCGCCGTACATCAGGGCCACCGGCACGGCGGCCAGCGGGATGCCGACGATCACGAGCAGCACCGCCAGGAGCCTGCCGCCGGCCGTCACCGCACCCCCAACGCCCGGCCCAGCGCGACCTGAGGCCACCGAAGACAAGAAGAACGACCCTGCTCACGAGGAGGTGAGATCGGGTGGATCCGGGAGATGTTCGTACGTTGCTGTGATCGACAGAGGCTTCTCGCCGGGGGTGTCATCGTAGTGGGCGCCGACGGCCGGTCGTTCCCTGGGCGAGGCGTCTCACCGGCGGTGTCCTCCCGCGCGCGAGCCGCCACCAGCGGGTGCCTACCGAGGGTGCCATGGCGGCTGCCGTCCATGCGGGCCGGCCGACGTGCGCCGGCCGGCGGGTGACGGGCCCGGCGCGTGGCGAGGTCAGCCGGGGCGGAGCCGGTCGATCGCCCGGTAGACGCGCTCCTCGGAGACCGGGTACGGCGTGCGCAGCGCCTGGGCGAACAGGCTGACCCGCAGCTCCTCGATCATCCAGCGGATCGCCTGGACCGGTTCGGACCCGGCGCGAGCCGGGCCCACATCGTCGATCAGCTCGTTGAAGGCCTCGACGACGTTGCGCACCCGGAGGGTGAGCTGGCGGTCCCGGGCGGCGTCGGCGGGCAGCCGGTCCAGGCGCCGCCGGGCGGCGGTGAGGTAGCGCTCCAGATCGGGCAGGCGCTCGGCGCCCGTCTCGGTCACGAAGCCCCGCTGGATCAGTGTGTCGAGCTGGGCACGCAGGTCGGTCGCGGTCACTAGCAGCGCCGGGCTGCCCAGCGCCCGCACCCCGAGGCTGATCTCGTGGGCGGCGGCCAGCACGCGCTCGGTGCCGCGGACCACCGACCACGCGGTGTCCGCCAGGTCCGCACGCACCGTCTCGAGTAGCGCGGCGAAACCCGCCTCGTCTCGGGCGGGCCCGCCGGCGCGGCGCAGCAGCGTGTCCACGGCGGCGGCGACGCAGTCGTCCAGCAGGTCGGTGACGTCGCGGTGCGGGTTGTTGCTCAGGGCCAGCTTCGCCGCGTTCGGCAGCCGGCCGATGATCCCCCGGACGGGGGAGGCGACGTTGAGCAGCAGCAGCCGGCGGGTGCCGGCCCACATCGCGCGGTCGGCCTCCTCCCGGTCGTCGAAGACCCGGACCGCGACCGAGTCGCCCTCGTCGACCAGAGCCGGGTGGGCGCGCACGACATGCCCGCCGCGGCTGCGCTCGATCACCGCGGGCAGCGTGCCGACGTCCCAGGTGCGCAGGCCCGAGCGTTCCACGCCGGCGGCCGCGGCCGAGACGACCGCCTTCGTCCGGGGCCGTAGCCGGGCCCGCAGCTCGGCCAGGTCCTTGCCCTCCGCGAGCGTCGCCCCGCCGTCGTCGACGACCCGGAAGGTCATCCGCAGGTGCGGCGGCAGCAGCTCGGCCAGCCGCGGCGGCGCCCAGACCCCCGAGGGGAGCGCCGAGCCGCTCATCCGGTGCAGCTCACCGGCGACGGCGTCGGCCAGCGGGCGGTCGTCGGCCGGCGGTCCGCCGCCCTCGGCCGGGGGACCGCCGGGGGCCGGGCGGTCGTCGGAGGTCAGGCGGTCCAGGACGGCGCGGGCGTAGTTCGGCGCCGGGACGAAGCCGCGCCGCACCACCTTGGGCAGCGCACGGATCAGCGCGGTGACGAGCTCCTCCCGCAGCCCGGGCACCTGCCAGGTGAACGGCTCCGCGCGCAGCGTGCCGAGGACCGGCAGCGGCACCCGTACGGTCACCCCGTCGGCGGACTCCCCGGGCGTGAACTGGTAGGTGAGCGCCAGCTCGACGCCGTCGGCGACCCAGGCGTCGGGGTAGTCCTGCTGGCGGATCGCGCCCGCGTGGTCGTTGACCAGCATCGACGCGGAGAAGTCGAGCAGGTCCGGCTCGGTGCGGCGGGTCGCCTTCCACCAGGTGTCGAAATGGCGGCCGGAGACGACGTCGGCGGGTATGCGCTGGTCGTAGAACTCGAACAGCGTCTCGTCGTCGACGAGGATGTCGCGGCGGCGGGCCCGGTGCTCCAACTCCTCGACCCCGGAGAGCAGCTCCCGGTTCGCGTGGAAGAAGGCGTGCCGGGTGTTCCAGTCGCCCTCGACGAGCGCGTGCCGGATGAACAGGTCCCGGCTGACGACCGGGTCGATCCGGCCGTACTGGACCAGCCGCGACGTCACCAGCGGGATCCCGTACAGCGTGACCTTCTCGTAGGCCAGCGCCGCGGCCTGCTTGCGGGACCAGTGCGGCTCGCTGTAGATATGCCGCAGCAGGTGCTCGGCGAGCGGCTCGACCCACTCGGGTTCCACCCGCGCCACGGTCCGCGCCCACAGCCGGGACGTCTCGACCAGCTCGGCCGCGACGACCCAGGTCGGGATGCCCGGCCCGCGCCGCCCTCCGGCCTCCGCGTCCGCTTCCGCCGGTGCGCCCCGGCCCGCGTCGCCGGCTTCGGGCCGCGCCGGCCTCCGCCGCGCCAGCCCGGAACCGGGGAAGATCGCGAAGCGGGCGCCCCGGGCCCCGAGATAGTCCTTCTTCTCCGGCTCGTAGCGGCCGAGGTGGGAGAGCAGCCCGGTGAGCAGCGCCTGGTGCACCGACCGGGCGTCGGCCGGGCTGTCGTTCGGCTCCAGCCCCAGGCTCCGGGCGATCGCGCGCAGCTGGCCGTGGACGTCCTGCCACTCCCGGATCCGCAGGTAGTTCAGGAACTCGGTGCGGCACATCCGCCGGAACTGGTTGGACGACCGCTCCTCGCGCGCGGTGCGCAGGTGCCGCCACAGGTTCAGGATCGACAGGAAGTCCGACGTCGGATCGGTGAACCGGGCGTGCCGCTCGTCGGCGGCGGCCCGGTGCTCGACGGGCCGCTCCCGCGGGTCCTGGATGGCCAGCGCGGAGGCGATCACGAGCACCTCGGACAGGCAGCCCAGCTCGCCGGCCGCGAGCACCATCCGGGCCAGCCGGGGATCCACCGGCAGCTGGGCGAGACTGCGCCCGATCGGGGTCAGCCGTTTGCCGGGCTCGGCGTCCTCGATGAAGGCACCCAGCTCGGTCAGCAGCCGCATGCCGTCGGTGACCTGGCGCGACTCCGGCGGATCGAGGAACGGGAAGTCCGCCATCTCGCCGAGGCCGAGCGCCTCCATCTGCAGGATCACCGAGGCCAGGTTGGTGCGCAGGATCTCGGGATCGGTGAAGGCCGGCCGGCCGGTGAAGTCCTCCTCCGAGTACAGCCGGATGCAGATCCCGTCGGACGTCCGGCCGCACCGGCCGGCCCGCTGGTTGGCCGAGGCCTGCGAGACCGGCTCGATCGGCAGGCGCTGCACCTTCGTCCGATGGCTGTACCGGGAGATGCGCGCCAGCCCCGGGTCGATCACGTAGCGGATGCCCGGGACGGTCAGCGACGTCTCGGCGACGTTGGTGGCCAGCACGATCCGGCGTCCGGTGTGCGGGGTGAAGACCCGGTGCTGCTCGGCCGAGGACAGCCGGGCGTAGAGCGGGACGATCTCGGTCATCGGGAGGTCGCGGCGGGCCAGCGCGTCGGCCGTGTCGCGGATCTCGCGCTCTCCGCTGAGGAACACCAGGATGTCGCCCGGCCCCTCGGCGCACAGCTCGTCCACCGCGTCGCAGATCGCCGAGACCTGGTCGCGCTCGGTGTCGGCGCCCGCCCCGGTTCGGGCGTCGCCACCGGCTCCTCGCCGGGCCTCGCTGTTGCCTCTTCGGCCGTCGCCGCCGGCTCCCTTGCGACCACCGGCTCGTGGTTCGCTCCGTGCCGCGGTGCCGGCATCCGCGTCGGCGTCGGCGTATGCGTCAGCCTCGGAGTCGGCATCGACGCCCGGCCCGGTGTCGATCAGGGGGCGGTAGCGGGTCTCGACCGGGTAGGTGCGGCCGGAAACCTCGATCACCGGCGCGTCGTGGAAGTGGCGGGCGAACCGGTGCGGGTCGATCGTCGCCGAGGTGATGACCACCTTGAGGTCCGGGCGGCGGGGGAGCAGCCCGTGCAGGTAGCCGAGAATGAAGTCGATGTTGAGGCTGCGCTCGTGCGCCTCGTCGATGATCAGGGTGTCGTACTGGCGGAGCAGCCGGTCGGCGGTCAGCTCGTTGAGCAGGATGCCATCCGTCATCAGCTTGATCAGCGTGGACGGGCCGACCCGGTCGGTGAAGCGCATCTGGTAGCCGACCAGCCCGCCCCCGCTGCCGTTCCCGCCTCCGCCTCCGCTGCCGTTCGGGCCGGCCTGGGCCCGGTCACGGCCGGTCTCGGGGATCACGCTGCCGAGCTCCTCGGCGATCCGTTCCGCCACGGTGCGCGCGGCGATCCGCCGCGGCTGGGTGTGCCCGATCATGCCGCGCACGCCCCGGCCCAGCTCCAGGCACAGCTTGGGGAGCTGCGTGGTCTTGCCCGAACCGGTCTCGCCGGCGATCACCACGACCTGGTTGTCCCGGATGGCGGCCAGGATCTCGTCCCGGCGCTGGCTGACCGGCAGCTCCTCCGGGTAGCCGATCACCGGGACGCTGGCCCGGCGCGTCTCCACCCGCAGCCGGGCGGTCTCGACGTCCGCCGCCAGCCGCGCGATCGAGGAGTCGCGCGCCGCCGGGTCGCGCATCCGGCGGGCCCGGTCGAGGTGCCGGCTCAGGCGGTGGGCGTCGCGCGCCATGAGCTGGGGCAGGCAGGCACGCAGCTCGGCCAGCGGCGGCGGTGCCGGCGGCGGCGTTTCAGCAGGAGAGATCACAGACGGCGTATTCCCGGGCGGTCGTCGGTTCGTGGGTACCCCGGTCGAGCTGGGCACGGGCCACGCTACGAGCGCGGCCGCACTCCGGCCCGGACCGCGGCGGCCGTCTTCGCGCGGCGTTGTCTTCGAGGCAGCTCTTCCGAGGCAGCCCCTCAGGGCAGCATTGTGCCCGCGCCGCCGCGCGCCGGCACCTGCTTTTCTCCAGCGCCGGGCCGGCGGCCCGCATTCCCAGCGGACGCCGGCTCCGGTCGGGGATCGTCCCGGGATCAGCCCCGGGCCCGGGCGGACGCGCCGCCCGGGCGGGCGCGCTCAGTCGGTCGACGCGGTCAGTAGGTCGTGGTCGCCGCCAGCGCTAGCAGCACCAGCGCGCCGACGGCGGCGGTGGTGCGGATGGAGTTGAAGAAGTCCCACCGGGCCCGCTGGGACTCCCAGTCGGCGGGCGGGGCCTCCGGGCGCCAGGTGGCCATCGCGTTGTTGATCGGCAGGTCGCCCCGCACCGTGACGAGGATGTTGGTGAGCACGGCGACGGCCGCGACGGCGGCGATGATCGCGCAGGTGGACGCGCCGTCCACGGCCGCCACGACGGCCAGCGCGACCGTCGACAGCAGACTGCTGATCTGGAGCGGCTTCATCAGCTTCGGGTAGCTGACGTCGAACGCCTGCTTGACCAGCACATACGAAGTCGGGGGCAGGGAGTGCATCGCGGGCCGGACGGCGACCAGGCCGACGGCCATGGTCCCCGCGACGAGCCCGGTCAGGACTAGGGAGATCACGACAAGCGCCGAGACCATGGTTTTCCGGCTCTCCATCCTGTGGGCGCGGCTGAATGGGTGCATTCATACCAAGTTGCGGGAGCACTTGGGTGCCATTGCCTAGATGTGTGCCGGTTGATGCAGATGTGTGCCGGAGTCACCGACGGTGGACGCGTCGGCCGCCGCCGAGGTCGCTCGGGCCGGCCGTGGCCGGTTGCGACGTCGCGGATCGCGCCGCGAGCGCATCCTGAGCGCCGGGGCGGCGCCGTGTGGAGCCCGCGGATACGCCGCGAGCCGCGGCTCCGAGCACCGCGGCTCAGAAGGGTGTCGAGGTGGCCTGGCCCGCCCGAGCCGTGGCCTGCCTCGTGCCGCCGGACGGCCCCGCATGACTGGCTGGCCTATCCGGCGTCGGGGTGAATCTCGTTGTGGTACGCCTGGCCGGCTTCAGAGCTCGGTGATGATTTGGCTGAGAAGCTCGGGCGTGGTGGCCGGCGGCGGGCTGTCCACCGTCAGCCGGTTCATCGCTTCGGCGTAAATGTCCACATCTTCTCTTTTATCCATGTAGACGGCGCCGGTGAGCTGCTCCAGGTAGACCACATCGGGGAGGTCTGACTCCGGGAAACGCAGGATGCTGAAAGCGCCGCCCTCGGCCGCGTGCCCGCCGAAGGCGAAGGGCATGATCTGCAGAGTCAGGTTCGGCAGGTCGCACAGGGCGATCAGCTGCTCGAGCTGGCTGCGCATCACCTTGGGGCCGCCGATCGGGCGCCGCAGGGCGGCCTCGTCGACAACTACCCACAGTCGAGGCGCGTTCTCGCGGTGGAGAACCTTCTGCCGGTTCATGCGCACGTTGACCCGGCGCTCGATGATCTCCGCGGGCACACCGATGTTGCCCTGCTTGATCACCGCCCTGGCGTACTCCTCCGTCTGGAGGAGCCCGGGGATGAACTGGAGCTCATAGGTCCGGATGAGCTGCGCCGCCTCCTCCAGCCMGATGAAGGGCTGGAACCAGTTCGGGAGCACGTCACCGAAGCTGTGCCACCAGCCGGGCCGGTTGGCCTCCCGGACGAGGGAGAGCAACGGCGCGCGCTCGGCGCTGTCCGTCACCCCGTACAGGGTGAGGAGGTCGTCGACGTCGCGTTCCTTGAAGCTCACCCGCCCCAGTTCCATGCGGCTGATCTTCGACTCCGAGGCCCGGATGTGGTAGCCGGCATCCTCGCGGCTTATGCCCTTTTCCTCCCGAAGCCGACGGAGCTGTGAGCCGAGCAGGATCCGACGTACGGTCGGACCGCCACCCGGCTGAGTGGTCGTCACTGTCGGCCCCCTCGCCATAGGTCAATGCAAGAGTACGGCATTCGATCTTCTACCCTCGTTCACCTCGCGCCTTCTCCGCCCCGTTCAACTCAAGTCACGTCTCGTGGTGCGAACGAGATACGTATACACGGTTGACGGAGAGCGCTCGCGACCGACTCCCAATTTCGGTGGGGTACGAGACTCGGTCCGGCCGTTCCGCATACTGCCCGGTCATTGCGTCCCACGCTGGGTACGCATTCCGAGGTTGGGCGGGCGGCTCCGGGCGCGGCGAAGCCCCGGCGGCGGGTGCGTAACCCGCGTCAGTCCGGCCGGCTCCTGGGACGGCTGCCGTTACCCCCGCCATCGGGCATCCCCCGGGGCGGGACCACCGGAGGAGGTCTGGTGGTGCCTGCTTCCATCCGGATCCCCCTTGACCGGATCAGCCTTGCTCGGTCGCCACTGTGGCAGAAAGACCACGCTGGGTCGAGCAGTTGCCGGCCGCCGGAGCACACCTCTGATCTCCTCACCGGTGATCCCGTCGCCGGGATCGGAAGAGCGCCTGTCGACGGCGCGGAGCACACCTTTTTCCCCGCTCGCCGACGGTGCTCGCGCCTCGCGCACGGTGCCGCCGCGTTCGGTCCGGGACCCGCTTCTGTAGGCCGGAATCGGGCGTCGTGTCGACCGTACAACCTCCCCGCGGGCCTGCCGGGCGTGATCGGGACCTTCGTCTCTGCACGTAGGGCGGTACGGCGCTGAGGGCGGAAGCCTGGCCGCGCGCGCCGGAATTCACGTGGGAACGCTGCTCGGGGCACGCGCCGGCGGGATGCCGACAGGCCGGACGGGTGCCGCCGCGGGTGGTGCCGAACAGGCCGTTCGCCACCGCTGCCGGCGCCGGCGAGTGGGCACGATCGGGTGATCACCGGAATGGATCCTTCGGGCGGCCGAGGCGGGCTGGGCGCTGCCTGGCCGGGTCGGGACGGGGTCGGGACCGGACCGGACCGGACCGGGGCCAGGTTCGACGGGTCCGATGGCGTCGCGTCTGTCGGGGCTGGGTCCGTCAGCCGCCGGGTCTGTGTAGCCGTCGGGTCCGTCGGGCGTCGGGTCCGTCGAGCCCGGGCGTGCCGGGCCGGGGCCGGAGGGCTGCGGGTTCGTGGCGGGCTCTCTTCCTTCCGATCTTCTTTGTCGCCGGAGAAAGTCCTACACCACAGGGGATCTCCGCGATGATCCGTGTCCGTAACGACGATGAAATGTAGACGGAACGCGAGATCGACGTTCCGCCCGCGGTATTCCGTAGTGCATTCAGTGTGTCCTGGTGTTGATGTCGTGTGTCCGTGTCGCGGGTTGTGAGTGTCRCCCGAAAGGGCCGATCCGTAGCGGTCGAACGTCGCGTGCACGTGGGCGCAGGTCGGATGCACGTGCACACGCGCGTGCTGTATCGTGAGCCGAAGTCCGTGCAAGCGCACGCGCCGACCCCCGGAGGGAGGTGGGACGAGGCCTCTCATCGGCCGAGGCTTCCCTGTGGCGGAGCGGTTCTGTGGCTGCGGACGAGCTGCGAGCCGCTCGAGCGGAAAGGTGCCCAGACCGCGTGTAGCGATCGCCTGGCTCCGGACGAATCTTCAGGAGAACGACCTTGTCCAAGATCTACAGTGGTATGCCTGCCACGGCCCTACAGCGGGTTACCTGGCAGAAGAGTCGACGGAGCAATTCGCAGGGCAACTGCGTCGAGATGGCGCGGCTTCCCGGGGACGCGGTGGCCGTCCGAAACTCCAGGCATCCCGACGGACCCGCGCTGGTTTACACGCGGGCCGAGATTGAGGCGCTGATCCTGGGCGCGAAGGATGGGGATTTCGACAACCTGCTCATCTGAGCGGGGCGGTCTCACGGGGGTCCCCAGCACGTGGCGTCGCGGTCGCCCTCGGGGGTGGTGACCAGACATCCGTCAGGGTGTCGTTTGACACGTGTGAACTAACGGAAAGTGAAACGCCAAACGCATCAAGCGATCTCCAGGTAGCGAACGCATGGGACATCGCGCCACGCACCACCGGCGCCACGAACCTCCGCCTGGGTGACTCGCGCCAGGTACGCACCATCACCGCTGACGAACGAGGCGCCGGCCCACCGGCGCCGGCCGCTCGATCAGCGCCAGGGCGAGCTTGACGGATCCTGCTGTAGTCCGTCTCGCTCCGGATCACGACCGGACACCGGCGTCCGGTCATGATCGCAAGGTGAGATGCGTGGTTGGGAGCTCTCCGCCAGACCGTCTCCGTGACGCCCTGCGCGGGCCGCCGTGGCCCGTCGCCAGGCGCCGATACGGGGGGCGGGCAGTACCCCAAGGCCTCGGCAGCACCTGCCGGGTCGCATGACGGCTTGTGGACCGCCGGATCCACGCCCCCGCACCGCCGCACCCGACCGCCGACGCGAGACCCGGTACCCGCCGCACCACGTACCGATGCGACATCGACCCCCCGGGGCTGACGCGAGCGCTGCCATGCCCTGTACGCGCACCGGAGAGCCGAATGACGACCCTGACCATGGATCGGATCTTCACGTCCGGGGATCTCCCGCTCCTGTCCCTCCCGCAGGCCGACGGGCTGATCACCTGCAGATGGTTCCACGAGCCTGTCGTGGTGCGGGCCCTGGCCGAGGACGGCGGTGACGCCGTCGGCGAACGGCGGCGTGCGCAGGTGGGATTCGTGATGGTGGAGCCGAGCTGGCTGGCCCGGGCCGCCGCCGAGCGGGTCCGCGGCCCCGGGATCGACGCGGTCGTGATGCATGTGCAGGGCGGGCTGCCCGGCCGCAGCGCCCTGGCACTCGCGTTCGCCTCCCACCTGCGGTCGGTGCTGCTGCGCAGCGGGCGGGAGACCCACGTGGTCACCGCCGGCGCCCGGCCTGACCTGACCGGCCTGGCGGACCTGGTGCGCATTCCCCATCTGGTCACCGTCACCGACGCCACCGGCGCGATCGCCGACACCGTGGTCTGGGAGGTCATGACCGACGCCCAGTTCGACGCGTGGCTCGACGGAGCCCCCCGACCGGACCAGCACGCGATCGAGGCCCACCTGCCCGGTCTGCTCCGCCTGCGCGGTCTGCACCGGTCCGGCCGGCTCGACCGCCGGCGAGCCGGTGCCCTGCTGGACGTCCTCGAAGGCGGGACGCTGTCAACCCGGCTGATCCACCTCTGCCCTCGGGTCGTGCTGCCGCTCGCCGCGGCAGCGGCTGCCTAAGGCCACCCGCCGCGGCCGCGGCAGTGCGCAGCGGCAGCATGAGGCCACCCGCCGCGAACAGCCCGGTGCGGGCGCTCGACCACGTGTGACCATCTCGTCGTCCGCAGACCGTTGCATCACCCGGTGGGGCGGTGCAAACATGTACTAGCTGCCCGGGGATCCCCCCGTACCCCGGGCGGCCTTTTCATGTCACCGGCAGGGTCGTGCCATCCGTCGGCCCGGGGCCGACCAGCCACCGTCCGGTGCGTCGTCCAACGCCCCGTGGAGCCGGTCGGGGATGCTGATCACCAGCGCGGTGCCCGGATCCGCTCCCGCGGAGCGGATCTGCCGCGCAGCCGCCGCGACGGCCGACTCGATCACCGCCGACACCCCGTCGTTCATCGCCGGGACGGCGTAGACCACGTGGGGGAACCTGCGCAGCAGGTCGCCGGCGACACCGATCGCCGTGCTGATCCCGTGGTTGACCCGCTCGACCTGCACGGCGGCGCAGGATCCGTCGGCGAGCCGGGCGACACCGTCCGGAACGTGCGCGCCGGTCCGGACCGCCCGCTCGTGCTCGTCGCGCCAACGGCGCGCGCCCACCCACCCGACCACCGGGATGCCGGGCGGCCGGTGTTCCAGCAGCAGCCGGGTGCGAGCCACCTCGGCGGCGTGCACGGCCGCGGTCAGCGGGCCCGCGGCGCTGTGATCGACCTCGCCGACCAGGCGTGCGCCGTCGTCGGTGAGACGCACGATCCGACCCCGGTTGGCGAACAGCCCCTCCGCCTGGACGAGATCCGCCTGCTGCCAGCGCCGCACGACCGCCCTCGCCGCGCTCGGGGAGGCCAGCCGTGCCGGGTCGAGCACGATGGCGAGATCCACCTCGTAGGCCGAACCCATCTCCAGCAGCCAGCTCAGGCACCGGAAGTCACGCGCGTTGATGCGGATGCTGCCCTTGTCGGATCGTTCCTTTCTGGCCACCTGGCTCATCTGTGTGCCTTCCCTGGACACCGGATCGGGTGCCGCCTCCAGACTGGCCCGATCGCCGCGGAGGTCGTCCCGCCGCCGGATCGAGCGAGAAATTTATATAGAGGATTATTCTCTGGTTGTTTCGGCGGCACCCGCGGCGAGGTGGGTCTGGCACCGCGCGGGATGTGGGAGGTGAGGTTCCGCCTCCGGGTATTCGCCTCCGAGACAAAGGCACGCCGTGGTATCGGTCGATCCCACGGATGAGAACGCCGATTCCTCATCCGATGTGCCATCGTCGGCCGGAGGCCCAATTCTGCCAAGCGGGCGAACGCTGTCAAGTGCTCCGCCGGCCCGGCGCCGGTATTCGTGTCGACCCACGGCCGCTTTCCGTGACTCCGCTCCACGCCCGTATGGGCCTCGGGTCGTCGCCGCGGCGGGACGCCCGTCCGCGGCTTTACCGGGCCGCGTTTCCGGGATATTGACCGGAGTCAGCACTCCGCCGCTGTGGGCCGGTGGGCGGGTGGGGTTCGCCGCCGGAGCCGCCGGCTTGGCTGACCCGGCCGTCCGGCCGTCCGGCCGTCCGGCCGTCCGGCCGTCCGGCCGTCCGGCCTGCCCGGCTCCCGGCTGGGTGGGCGTGACCGCAGGTGGCGTGGCGGTGACCGACCGGTGTCGGGCCCGCCGCCGCGGGACCGCACCGGACGCCCGTCAGCGCCCGCGGCCGGCGGGGGAACGAGGGAAAGTCGGCGAAGCCAGGCGGGTGAGGTTCGTTCTCCCGAATCTCGGAATCATCCCGCCGGCGCGGTGAATCGGTCCGGCCGCGTGATTCGTGCGGGGGATCTTCCGGGCTTCTCCGCCACCCGGCGAGCGGCCCGGCCGCGGCCGGGCTACGGTTCCGCCCATGTCGTCAGCCGTCACACTGCCTGCATGGACCGAAACGTCGAAGTACCTGTCACTGACCACCTTTCGCAGTGACGGGCGATCCGTCTCGACGCCGGTGTGGTTCGTGGTCAACGGCGCCGAGCTGCTCGTTCTTACCGACGAAAAAAGCGGAAAGGTGCGCCGTCTGCGTGACTCCCCGCGGGCGACGGTCGCCCCGTGCGACGCCCGCGGAAAGGCGGCGGAGAGCCCGGTGGAGGTGATGGCAGAGATCGTCCCGGAACGTACCGGTGCCGCGCGGGCCATGGTGCGCCACCGTTACCGGGTCGCGGCGCCGCTGGTCTCGGCCATGTCGAAGGCGGCGCGCACGGTGCGCCGGCGTCCGCCGGAGACCCAGACCGCCATCCGGATCACCCTGCCCGGCCGGTAGCCGCACCCGCCACCCGCTGTTGGGGCGGCGGCCTCACGTGCCGTGGACGCCGCCGAACATCGCCTCCGACCGCAGCCGCAGGCCGGCCGTCTGGTCCACGATCTTCCGTTGGACGGCGGCCCGGGGGTCACGGCTGGTGATGCCCTTGATCCCCAGGTCGACGGCCAGCGCCCGCAACCGGGCCACCGTAAGCGGGCCGAGGGCGTCCAGGAGCTGCTCGGCGGCCGCGCGGCTGGGCGCGTCGAGCAGGGATCGGCGCAGCTCCTCGAGCTCGGCTCCGCTGGGAATCTCGACCTGGGCCCGGCCCGCGGCGCCCGCCGCCGCACCAGCGGGACGTCGCGCCGCCGTGCCCGAAGGGCGTCCGGCGGCGGTGGACACCACGGCGAGCCGGGCGTGGCCCGCGATCAGGTCGGCGACCTGGCGGCTGTCGAGGCCGGTCAGCAGCTCCGCCACCTGGCGCAGCAGCAACGCGCCGAGGTCCGCGGGCGAGGCGCCGGAGTCAGCACCCACGGCGCCGGTTCCCGTGCTCATGGTGGTGGCTTCAGTACCCACGGTTGGCCGCCCCGATCCGCCGGAGGAACTCGTCGACGAGCGTGCGCAGCTCGAGCGCGAGCCCGCGGGGAATGCGCTCGGAGAGCACGACGGGGAGCTGGGTTCCGGCCGCGCCGGCGAAGTAGCTGTTGCTCTCCCGGACCATCGCGTCGAACACCGGCGCGTCGAGGCTTTTCGCCAGCTCGATGTGCGGCTGCATCGCGGTGATCGGCTGGCCGCCGTAGTACTGCACCATGGTGAACACGATGCCGAGGATCTGCGGGTCGAGCCGTTTGACCCCCGGGTGGCGGTCCGACTGCATGTCGGCGACCCGGTTGTACTCCCACGCGAAGCGGCGCAGCCGGGTGAGCAGGTGCTCGATGCCCAGCGTCGACAGCTCGTCCGGCCGGGCCGGGACGAGCAGGAAGTCGCACGCGGCGACCGCCATGCGGGTGATCACACCGAAGTTCGGCGGGCAGTCGATGAGCACCAGGTCGTAGTCGTGCGGGTGGAACGTCGCCAGGCCCGCGGCGAGACGCTGGTAGACGTCGAAGTAGTACCGGGTCGAGCGGTGGACCTGCGCCCCGCCCAGCCGGGCCGCCAGGTTCATCTCGACGTCACCTAGCGAGAGGTGCGACGCGACCAGTCCGAGCCCGCCGCCGTTGTGGGTGATGGCCGAGTTGACGACCGGCGGCGTCGTGACGAACGGTGAGAGGTGCGGAACGTAGGACTCGCCGCGCCAGGCCTCGAACCACTCCTTGACGGTCCGGTCGTCGGCGAGATTCGCCCGCCACTCCTCCGGGCGGTAGAACGAGAACGTGAGGCTCGCCTGTGGGTCGAGGTCGATCATCAGGACGCGCTTTCCCCAACGGGCGATGTCCGCGCCGATGTTCGCGGTGAGCGTCGTCTTTCCCACCCCGCCCTTGTAATTGACGACTGCCACGACTTTCACGGCATCCTCGCTCCCGTATCCCGCCGGTGCTGGTAAGAGGAAACCACACGCCGGCGCGTGATTCGTGCGGCGGGGCGCACGGCGGAGATTCGCGCGGAGTGGGTTTGTGCGGAGAGTGTTTGTACGGCGGGGCCGGGCCGGGGCGGATTCGCCGCGCCGGGCACGCTACTCCGTAGGACGGCCGGGCACGCTGTTCCGCGGGGCGGAGAGCGCGGCGGACCGGCCTGCCGGCCGTCAGGGCGGCGCGTAGCCGATGAGCCCCTCCGCTGTCTGGCCCTCGCAGTCGGCCTGGAGTGATTCGAAGTGATCCTCGCCGATACGGCACCGGTACACCGCCTGGGTGGCCGGCTCCGCCGGCTTCGCCGCGTAGATCCAGCCCAGCACGCCCACCGGCGTGCGACTCTCGCATGAGGACGCCAGCGAGGTGAACGACTCCGCCCCGTTGAGGCACGTGTAGACGGGAACCGTCCCAGGGGCGTCACCGCTGGTGAAGAGCTTGCCCAGCACATGCTCCAGGTGGAAGCCGGCCGCCGGCGCCGCGCTCGTGAGCGAGGCGTGATCCTGACCGTTGTAGTAGCGGTACAGCGGCGTGGCCGGCGGCAGCTGCGGAGTCTGGGACGGCGCGGGCGCGGGGGCCGCCGACGGCGGCACACCCGGTGTGCCCGTTGAAGGGCCCGGCGGATTCGAGCCCGGCGCCACGCCGGGGGAGCCGGAGGCGGTCTGGGTCGCGCCCGGCTTCGCGGGATCCGCGGCCGGGAAGCCCGGCCGGCTCGCGCGTGCCCCCTTGTCCGCCGGCACCGGGGGCACCATGTCCTTGAGCGCCCCGACCCGCATCCGCGCGTCCTGGTCGCTCCGGTCACCGCTCCCCGCCGACCGGTCCCATCCCACACCGGTCACGGCGAGCGTGACCGCGAGCACGGCGAGGGCCAGGCCGGCGGCGGCGAGACCGGTCAGCAGGCCGGAGCGGCCGCCACCGGTGCCGCCGCTCCCGCGGCGGCGCGCCCGCAGGGTCCGATCCGCCACCGTGCCGATGCCCGGCGCCACCACCGAGCCCGCCGGTGCCACCGAGCCCGCCCGCGCCGCCGCGGTCTGGACGTCCGACACGTCGGGCGGGGGGCCGGCGCCTGGCGGCGTCGGTGGAACCCAGCCGGTTCCGATCAGTCCGCGGACCGCGGCGTCGGCCTCGTCGAGGCTGGCCACCACGACCCCGGCGAGGCTGGACACGACCTGCGTCGCCGTCGGCCGCAGGCCCGGGTCCTTGGCGAGGGCCCGGGCGAGCAGCGGGAGCAGGTGGTCGGGCACACCGGTCAGATCGGGGTCGTCGGCGAGCACGCGCATCGCGGACACCGCCGGCGCGTCGGCGGGGAATGGGTGCCGCCCCCGCGCCGCGAAGACCACACACAGAGCCCAGGCGAAGATGTCTCCGGGTGGCCCGACCCGCTCGCCGCGAAGCTGCTCGGGCGCCATCCACGCGACGGTCCCGAGCACGCCCCCGGCGGTCGTGTGGCTCGTGGCGTCGAGCGACCGGGCGATGCCGAAGTCGATGATCTTCGGGCCGTCCCAGGCCAGCAGCACGTTGGACGGCTTGAGGTCGCGATGCACCAGGCCGGCGGCGTGCACGGCCACCAGCGCGTTCGCCAGACCGGCGGCGAGGCCGGCGAGCATCGGCCCGTCGAGGTGCCCACGCCGGCTCACCGCCGCCTGCAGGCTCACCCCGTCGACGTACTCGGTCGCCATCCACGGCGTCGGTGCGTCGACGTCGGCGTCGAGAACGGCGGCGACGAACGAGCCGCGCACCCGGCGGGCGGCGGCGACCTCCTGGCGGAACCGGCCGCGGAACTCGGCGTCGCCGAGCAGGTCAGGCCGGACGACCTTGACCGCCGCTGGTCGGCGGGCGGGGTCGAACCCCAGGTAGACGGCGCCCATCCCACCGGTGCCGAGCCTGCCCGACAGCCGGTACGGCCCGATGGCACGCGGGTCGGAGTCGATGAGCGGCTCCAGCATCCGGTGTCCTTTCCGCCGCGGCTCGGTGTCGACGGCGCCGGGCCGGCCGCCCGGTCGCCGATGGTATCCACCGGCCACATGCGCCCGAACAGGCCCAAATGCCACACGGCCGTGGCAGCGGCCGGGTGTCACCTTCGGCAGGGGGCCGCGTCGAGGGCGTCGAGGGGGCGCGACATCATGGGACGTACCGGCGCATGGCCGGCCATCCGTATCGGCGCGGCACCTGGGAGCACCCATGTCCGACCTGTCCGTTGATCTGAACGCCGACCCGGCCACGCTGGTCGACGCGCTGGGCTCGTTGTCGGAGTCCCAGACGGAGACGGTTCTGCGTGGCCCGTCGGGCGACGCCGTCCTCGACGAGCTGTTCGCCCGGATGCGCGACAGCTTCCAGCCCGAGAAGGCCAAGGGCGAGGACGCGCTGGTCCAGTTCGTCCTCAGCGGTGGGCCGGGCGGTGCGACGCGGGTGTATGTGCTGGCCGTCCACGGTGCGGCGTGCGAGCTGACCATCGACCCGCCCGGCGGCACGGCGCCGGGCGGCGGGCGGACGGTGACCATCACGACCGACCGCGTGCGGCTGGTGCGCGTTGTCACAGGGCAGGCGAACGCCGCCAAGCTCTACCTCACTCGCAAGATCAAGATTGATGGTGACCTCAAGTTCGGCGGGCAGGTCGTCTCCTGGTTCGGGGTTCCCTCCGAGAACTGAGCGCCGCCGGTTACCGAGCGCACACCGCTGCGGGATCGCGTTATGGTCCAGCGGGGATCCGTAAACGGGCTGTAATCGATCCGCGGGACGGGTCGCGTCGCCTCGAGGTCCGTTCCGGTGGCCGGTCTGGCAGGCCGCCGGAACAGCTGTTGTGCAGGGTGTTGCCAAGACTTCCTGCTCACGCAACCATCTATCACCGTGACATGCGACGAGGTAATGCAGGTAACTGACCCGATCGAACGTGCGGGGCTTGCCGACGAGCTGATGTGGACGTCACATCCGCAGCGTTCGGCCCTGCGCGCAATCAGGGCCGCCGCCATCAGGCAGGCGCTCGAGGGCGGGTACGCCCCCACCGATCTCGCCAGCCGGATGAAGGTGACGGTCGCCGACGTCGGATGGATGGCGGACCACCCGGTGTCCGTGCTGCCGGCGGCGCCGCGAATGGCCGAGCGGGCGACACGCATCGCCTGAGCTCGCGGTCGGGACCGCGACGAGGGACGTAGTCCGGTCAACGGCGACCGGGCACACCTTTCGCCGGCCCCCTGGACCCGCCGAATCCCGGGGTGGCTCCCGCAGGCGGATCCGCTTTCTGCCTTTCTCCTCGCCAGCCCACCCTTCGCCTTTGGCCCTTGGCCCTCGCTCGTCGCGGAGCAGGGCGACGTCGGCCCGCCGGGCGGCCCCGGTCGCAAAAGCTTGACCTGAAGTCAACTTCAGGTATTAGCGTCCGAGCCGGCTCGTGATCCCCCGGCCGTCCGGCCGAGGGGCCGCGCGCCCCGAACGCCGCCGGCGCGCCCACCTGGGACGCGCGGAAAACTGTCGGACCTCCGTGTTCCGATACGTGCGGCCGTACGGACCTCGGCGACGGACAGGTGGTGTTCAGATGAGCATGGAGTTCGCGGCCTGGAACTCGATGTATTCGGCGATGCACGCCCAGGAGGAGCGGCGCCCGTTCTCCCGGGCGACCGTGCGCCGGATCGCGGGATTCGCCCGGCCGCACCGCCGTACCCTGGGCCTGTTCCTGGTGACGAGCATCGCCGGAGCCGTCCTGGCGGTGGCGACGCCGGTGCTGGCCGGCCGGGTCGTCACCGCGATCGTGGACGGCTCCCGTCCCCGCACGGTCATCGTCCTCGCGGCGCTGATCGCGGCGATCGCGGTGGCCGAGGCCGCCCTCGGCGTACTCAACCGCTGGCTGTCCGCGGGCATCGGCGAGGGCCTCATCCTCGACCTGCGCACCGCGGTGTTCGACCACGTCCAGCGGATGCCGATCGCCTTCTTCACCCGCACCCGTACCGGTGCCCTGGTCAGTCGGCTGAACAACGACGTGATCGGCGCCCAGCGCGCCTTCAGCGACACCCTGTCAGGAGTCGTCGGCAACCTCGTCGCGCTCCTGCTCACCCTCGTCGTCATGATCAGCCTGTCCTGGCAGATCACCCTGCTCGCGCTGGTCCTGCTTCCCGTGTTCGTCCTGCCGGCACGGCGGATGGGCTCCCGCCTCGCCCGCCTGGAGCGCGAGGCCGCCCACCACAACGCCGTCATGGGCTCGCGGATGACGGAGCGTTTCTCCGCCCCCGGCGCCACCCTGATCAAGCTGTTCGGCCGGCCCGCCGACGAATCCGCCCAGTTCGCCCGCCGCGCCCAGCGGGTGCGCGACATCGGCCTGCGCACCGCCATGGTCCAGTGGGTGTTCGTGACGGCCCTGACCCTCGTGTCCGCCCTCGCACTGGCGCTCGTCTACGGGCTGGGCGGCTACTACGCCCTGCGCGGCGAGCTGGAGCCCGGTGCCGTCGTCGCCCTGGCGCTCCTGCTCACCCGCCTCTACGCGCCGCTGACCTCACTGGCCAGCGCCCGGGTGGAGGTGATGAGCGCCCTGGTCAGCTTCGAGCGGGTGTTCGAGATCCTCGACCTCGAGCCCCTCATCGTGGAGCGCCCCGACGCCCGCCCGCTGCCCGCCGGCCCGGTGTCGGTGGAGTTCGACCACGTGCACTTCGCCTACCCCTCGGCCGACGCCGTGTCACTGGCGTCACTGGAGGAGGTGGCCGTCCTGGACGAGCGCGAGAACGGTGAGGTGCTGCACGACGTCTCGCTGCGGGCCGAGCCGGGCCAGATGATCGCCCTCGTCGGTTCGTCCGGGGCTGGAAAATCGACGATCGCCCAGCTCATCCCGCGTCTCTACGACGTGGGCTCGGGCGCGATCCGGCTGTCCGGGGTGGACGTCCGCGACCTGACCGCGGACTCGCTGCGCGAGACCATCGGCATGGTCACCCAGGATGACCACCTCTTCCACGACACCGTGCGGGCGAACCTGCTGCTGGCCAGGCCCGAGGCGACCGAGGCCGAGCTGTGGGACGTGCTGGGCCGGGCCAGGCTGGCGGACCTGGTGACCCAGCTTCCCGACGGGCTGGACACCGTGGTGGGGGAGCGGGGCTACCGCCTCTCCGGCGGGGAGCGCCAACGCCTCACGATCGCCCGCCTGCTGCTGGCCCGCCCCCGGGTGGTGATCCTGGACGAGGCCACCGCGCATCTGGACTCCACGTCCGAGGCGGCCGTGCAGGAGGCGCTCGGCGAGGCGCTGGCCGGCCGGACAGCGCTGGTGATCGCGCACCGGCTCTCCACCGTGCGGTCGGCCGACGTCATCCTCGTCATCGAGGCCGGCCGGATCGTCGAGCGCGGCAGCCACCCCGAGCTCATCGCGGCGGGCGGTCGTTACGCCGAGCTGTACCGGACCCAGTTCGAGCAGCGGGACCCCGCCGTGGAGGTGCCGCTTCAGCCTGCGCCTGCGCTCGCCGGCGCCGAGTAGGCCCGGCGGCGGCGAGCGCAGGCGGCGGTTGGCGCGCGGGAGCCGCCGTCGATCGCGAGGCGGCCGAAGAACTGCAGCCCGGCGGAGGGAGGGAGGTTCGACTGGCCGCCCGGTCGGGTGATAGCTCAGCGCCGCGGTGTAGTGCACGTCCGCGGTGATCCATACGGTGTTGCGCACCCGGTTGCGCCGGATCGCCGAGAGGGCCTGCCCGATCTCGACCTCACGACCCAGCGGCACCCCGGGCGAGCCCTGCGCCACTCCCTCGATGGCGGTGGTGCCGTCCGGGACGACGCCGCCGAGCGGCGGGTCGTTCGCGATCACCTTCCAGGTCGCCCTGCTCCTGGTCAGGCCATCGATGAGCCAGTCCCGCTGCCGGGTGCCGAGGATCGCCGCGCCGGCCGGATCCGTCTGCCCCACCCCGTTGTTGTTCTTGTAGCTGCGCATGTCCAGGACGAACACGTCCAGCAGCGGGCCGTAGGAGATCTTGCGGTACAGCCGGCCCGCCGGGTCCGGCCGCACCGGCCGCGCGCGCCCCGGCGGTCGCCCCCCATGGCCGCCATCCCGCGCGGTGGCTCCGGCGCGGCGTCAGCGCGATGGCCCCCAGCGGGGAGAAGCCTGGCAATCACGGCGATCCGGCGACCGACTCCCCGCCGACGCTCCGCGTACGGCGCGATGAACGTTGCGGAACGCGATGAACATCGCGCAGAGGGATGAGCGCTGCGGATCGGGCGGGCCAGCCAGCCCGGCAGCCGGCCAGCCGGCTGGTGAGGGCCCGATCCCGGCTGGCGAGGTTCTGAACCCGGCCGCGGGCGGCGCGGAACAGTCCCGGTGGCGATCTGGCCCGGTCGGAGGGTGTCTCCGCGTGGGCGCTCCTGACCAGCGCGGACGGGACCACCGGGTGGTCCCGTCCGTGAGTGCATAGCCTATGATTTCCGCCCCAAGCGCTGTTTTCCGTGTGGTGCGCCGGAGGGAGACCCTGGATTGGGCGGGCGACCGGGTGTGCCACGGGATCCAGAGCGGCGATCCAGAACGCTCCCGTTCGACCTGCGCGGCGGAGGCCGGCCGCCCCGCAGCGCCTCCTCGCAGCTCTCCCGGGTGCTCCTCGGCTTCCTGTCCGTCCTGGTCTTCGCCGTCACCGCGGGCGGATGGGCCGTCTACACGTACGCCAACGGCCGCATCGGGCAGGTCAACCTCGACCTCGGTGACGACCGGCCCGAAGAGTCCGAGGGCGCCACCAACTTCCTGCTCGTCGGCACGGACAGCCGTGCGGGCCTCGAAGGGCAGCGCTCCGATACCACGATCCTCGCCCACTTCGGTGAGGACGAGACCGTGACCATGCTGTCCATCCCGCGCGACACCTACGTCACGATCCCCGAGTACACCGACACCGACGGGCGCAAGCACGCCCGGCACAAGGCCAAGTTCAACTCCGCGATCTCCGACGGCGGCCCGTCACTGCTGGTCCGCACGATCGAGTCGCTGACCAACATGCGCATCGACCACTACGTCTCGATGGACCTGGCGGGCTTCAAGTCGATCACCGACGCGATCGGCGGCGTGGACGTCTGTGTCCTACCCTCGGACCACAAGGAGTTCGTCGCCGAGAACGGCCGGACGAGCCGCAACACCAACGACCCGATGAGCGGCTTCGTCGGCGGCCCGGGGACGGTGCACGTCGGCGGCGAGCAGGCCCTGGCGTTCGTCCGGCAGCGGCACGGCCTGCCCGGCGGCGACATGGACCGCATCCGCCGCCAGCAGCAGTTCATGGGCGCGGTGTTCCACAAGGTCGTCGGCGGCGGGGTCCTGACGAACCCCAGCCAGCTCGAGCAGCTCCTGTCCACGGCCACCGGCGCGCTCACCCTGGACGACAACACCGATCTCCTGGACCTGCGGAAGCTCGCGACCAGGCTGAAGGGCATCGCCTCGGGCGGGGTCGGCATGCAGACCCTGCCGACCCATCCGCCCACCAGGGCCGAGGGCGCGGTGAACGACCGCGGCGAGATCCTCGTCGGCGGCCAGCGGGTGTCCGTCCAGTTCTACAATCCGGCCGATCTGGAGCGCATCGTCGCCCCGCTCGGCGGCTCCACAGGTTCGGCCCCGGGCGCCGGCGGCGGCGCCGACGCCACCGAGGTCGCCGTCCAGGTCTTCAACGGCAGCGGGATCGCCGGACTGGCCGCCGACGCCGTCGACGAGCTGAACGGCAAGGGCTTCCGGGCAACCAACGCCGGCAACGCCTCCACCAGCAACTACGTGACCTCGCGGGTCCGCTTCGGCACCGGCCTGGACGCCGCGGCGGCCACCCTGCAGACCCTCGTACCCGGGGCACGGCTGGAGAGCGACCCCGGCATCGACGGGCTCCAGCTGATCCTCGGATCGTCCTTCGATGGCATCGCCGACGTCCCGGTCACGGCTCCCGCGGCCGCTCCGGCCGCCACCGGCGCCGAGACCGCCGCCGCCGGTACCACGGCAGCCGGAACCGTCCCCGGCGCGCCCGCGCCCCCCGCCGCGGCCACCCCACCCCCCCCGCCGAACTGCACCTACTGACGTGGGATGTCCACCCGACCGCGGGACGCCGTAGTCGGCCCGGGGGCTGACCGGGGTGCCGGGCGGGTCAGTCGGGGTCCGGTTCGTCCGTCGCGTGGCTGGCGGAGCCCTTCGGGATCCGTTGGCGTGGACTCAGCGCGACCCAGTCCTGGGCCCAGGCGGACAGCGGCTCCAGAACGCCCAACAGCCGACGTCCATGGCTGGTCAGGCGGTACTCGCCGACCTCGTCGACCTCGACCAGGCCGGCTTCGCGCAGCTCGCGCATCCGCTGCGAGAGCTGGGACTCCGGCGCGCCGACCCGTCCGGTGAGAGACCGGAAGGAGGACGAACCGCCGCGAAGGCTCCAGAAGGCGGCCAGCGTGTACCGGCGTCCCAGCAGTTCCAGGATGGCGGCGAGCTCCTCCGGCACACCGGCCGCAGCCTGCCCGGAGCCGGAGCCGGAGCCGGAGCCGGAGCCGGAGCCGGAGCCAGGCCCGGACCCGGCACCTGACCCCGGCGTGGCACCGCCGGCATGCGTGGACGTCCGCCGGCCGCCGGGGCCGCGTCGCCCCCGGTCAGCGCGCACGGACACCGGTGTGGCCGCCGGCGGCCGGGTGGACCCGTGCCGAGCGCTCGCCAGCGGGACGGACCCGGACGGCCTGCAGCCAGACCGCCCGGAACCGGCGTTTCCTGGGGTGGTCCCCCAAATGGGGCAGGGCCCACACCGCGGTGTGGTGGGAGATGCTGGTCGTCGTCAGCGCGAGTGCACCCCCACACCGTTGGAGCTGTGCGCTCCCAGGGACGCGGCGAAGGTGGTGCCGTCGCTGTCCTGGGCGCTGCCCAGCACGGTGCGGACCCGCTGGGCGAGGGCCCCGGCCTGGGCCGAGACCACCCCGGCGACGCTCTGGACCTCCGGGCGTTCCCTGACCTCGCGCGCCTGGCGCATGATCGCGTCGTAGTGGTCACGCCCCGCACGGGCACCGAGGACGTACCCGATGCCGAGGGCAACGACCACACTGGGCCTGATGCGCATGGTTCCTCCCGGGGCAGGAGCCGGGCGTTCGCGGCTGACACCGCGCTTGCTCCGGCTTGTCACAGGCTTGTTTACTACCCCACCGACAGCCGTGCCGGAACCTCAGGTAGGCTGACGACGTCAGGCACGATCCGTCGCCGCCACCCGCCCGGTTCGGGCGGCTAGATCCAGGCGGCACGGCGGCCAGGCCGCGGAGCATCTGGTCGCTCGGCGGAACCTGGGCGGTTCGGGCCTGACGGAAATGACGGTCCCGCGTAGCTCAATTGGCAGAGCAGCCGGCTGTTAACCGGCAGGTTATAGGTTCGAGTCCTATCGCGGGAGCATCGCCGCAGGTCAGAGACCTGCACCCTCCTTCTCATGTAGATCATCTCCACAGATTATCCACACTTTATGGGCCGTGCCTGGCCACAGGTTTGCCGTCGAGCCGAGAGTGCATGACCGACATCCTGCGTCCGCCTCGCGCGCGGTGCGTGATCGAGAGAATGTGACTGGCGCCACATCGATCTTGGTTGTGGTCCCTCGTGGAAGTGCGCTCTCGCGTCGGTCTGTGGACGACGGGCGATCCGCGCAACGCCCTCGGAGGTCCGCCGAAGGCGGACCTCCCTATGTGCCGGTGCCGATCGGGTGACCACGGCGGCGTGGTCGGGAACCTCTGTCCGTGGCCTTCAAGATCGTATCCAGATCGTCTGCCGGGGTACTGCCGTGGCGCGTCGCCGTGATGATGGCGGGAGGTGGCAGGGCTGCCATCGCATAGCTTCGCGGGGCGTGAGCGCTGTACAGGTGTCATCTCGGGCGTTCAGGCCAAACTGATGATCATCCGATGTCTGGCAGATGCGGCCTGAGTGTGGGTCGGCCTCCCCTGTTGCTGCGCGGGTCTCGCTGCAATGCTGCGGATGGTGGCCTCGTGGCGTGCACCGCCGACGCCGCAGGCGGCCATTCACCGCTCGTCAGGCGTCGAGGGCCCTGTCCGCAGGATCTCCTGCGGACAGGGCCCTCGATGGCTATCGGCTGGAGGTGAGGCCGGCGGTGAAGTGTGCGACGCGGTCGCGGTCGGGGCGGAATTCGATGCTCGCGGCGATGATGTCTATGCCGGCGCGGGGCCTGCCGTTTTCCCGGTCGGTCCACAGGTTGGTCTGGATGTCGGCGACGCGGATGACGAGCCAGTCGGCGATGTTCAGGGAGGCGTCGCGGACCTGGGTGGCGAGGTTGTCGTAGGCCTTGACGGTGAAGTAGCGCATTTTGCCTTCCCGGACTCCTTCGGAGGTGACTCGGTCGGGGAGGCGGAGTCCGAGGGGGATGGCGGCCCAGATGCCGGAGCGGCGCCTGAGGTCTCCGATGTGGACCTTGTGACTGACGTATCCGGCGATCGTGCAGTCGATCATTCCGTGCATGGCGACCTCCTCGGGCGGGGAGGGTTTGACCGCCGGGTGGCGGCCTGGTCTGTGTTTCCCTTCCCGGCGTTTTGGTCGGTGGCGTCGGGCGATGGGGTGTGTCAGCCGGGCGGCCGTCCGGTCAAGATGTTCCACGGCCCGGAAATCGTGAACGGTGAAGATCGGATTCATGTCGGGTCGTGGAAGATCTGTGAACGGGCGGAAGAGAGCCCGGTTGACACGCCACTTTCCGCCCGGCGCATGCTGACCGAGCCGGGAGGGAATACGCGGATCTCGGGCTGCCTGGGGCGGTGAATCTGACGGGCCCGCAGGGGCGACGCGGTGTCGATGACGATGGATTCCGCGAGTTGGCGGAATGCGGAACGGATAGCGGTGCCCGCTTGGCTCTACGTGTTTCCTCTGGTTCTGTCGACGATCACGTGGCGAGGAGGACGCGTTTACGGAGGAGGTCGAAGTGGGCGCGGCCGTACATCTGGCGTTTAAGCATCTTGATGCGGTTGACGTGTCCTTCGACTGGACCGGAGCTCCAGGGCTGGGTGAGGCCGGCACTGACGGCGGCCAGGTCGCGTTCGAGACCGTTTGCGTACCTGTGCAGGGGTAAATGTTCGGTGATGCCGTGGGATCGCACGTCGAGGTCCCGGCCGGCGTTGCTGGTCGGTTGGGTGTCGGCGAGGCGGGGTCAGGCCGCGTGCTGGTCGGGCGGATCGGCGCCGTCGGGGCTGTCGGCGGTGTCCCCGGGCGCGGGTAGCCAGACGAAGAACTGTTCCAACGCCGTGCCATCGGGTGGTTTGCCCCCGGCGTCGACCCTGCTGGCTAGGGCCTGTTCTGAGTTCGGATCATGGGGTTGGCAGGCTGCGTAGCCAGAGGATGGATCCGCGCAGGTGGAGTCCTGCGGCGTAGCTTTCGGGTGTCTTGTCGTAGCGGGTGGCCAGACCCCGCCATTCCTTGATCTTGTTGATGCCACGCTCCACGGTGTTGCGGTCTTTGTAGAGCGTGGCGTCGTGGCTGACCGGGCGGCCTCCGGCGCTGCCGCGCTTCTTACGGTTGGCCTTCTGGTCGGCCTTCTCCGGGATCACCGCCTGGATCTTCCGTGTGCGCAGGTGGGCGCGGTTGGCGCGGGAGGAGTACGCCTTGTCTCCGGCGACCGCGTCCGGCCGGGTCCTGGGGCGGCCGACCGGTCCACGCACCTTGATCTTCTTCAGGACTGGGAGGAAACGTGGGCTGTCCGCGGCCTGTCCGGGGGTGAGGATGATGGACAGTGGGCGGCAGCGCCGGTCGGTCGCGAGGTGCACCTTGCTGGTCAGCCCGCCCCGGGAGCGTCCCAGTTCGGCGGCGGTCAGC
>NZ_MAXA01000101.1 GCF_001854695.1 Parafrankia soli | reverse complement strand
CTCGTACAGATCTACGGGATCCGGAACTGGATCGAACAAGGCTACAAGCAGGTCAAAGACGAACTCGGCTGGGCCGATTTCCAGGTCCGCTCCGACCTCGCGATCCGTCGCCACCAGACCCTGGTGTTCTGCGCGTTCTCGTTCTGCTGGAACACCCTCACCGCCGAGATGCCCCCGGGGCAGGAACCCGCCGACGGTAAGCACGACCGGCGAGAGAGGGGGCACCCACACCACCAGCCCACCCGCGCGGCCATCCTGGCCGACGACGCTACGCGCGGTCCGCAGCTGGCTGACCCCCTGGCTCCTGCTACGACGCTGCTGGCACGCCTGGTCACCCACACCCCCGCCTGCTGACCTGGACACCCTGATCGCCGCAGTCGGCGCAGGCCACGGCCTGCACCTCTACCTCCCACCTTGATCCAACGAACTACCGCTAGGCGTGGACGTGGCCATGCCCTGGTCGGGCACACCGGGTGCTTGGTTCATCGCGTGGCCACCGCCTCGGGGCGACGTGAACCCGTGGCGCCGAACGCGCGGAATCTCGCCCGGCGAGCGGCGACGAGGTCGGCCGGTTTCCGCAGCGCGAACTCGTGCAGCCGTTCGCACAGCGCCGCGGCCACCCGGGCGGCGGCCTGTGCCGGATCCGCCTGGCTGCCGCCGCGGGGTTCCGGAACGACGCCGTCAACGATCCCCATACGCAGCAGGCTGCGGGCATCGAGCCGCAGTGCTTCGGCCGCCCGCGGGGCGTGGGTCGAATCTCCCCAGAGGATCGAGGCACATCCCTCCGGGCTGATCACCGAGTAGACGCCTCGCTCGCTGATCAGCACCTCGTCGGCGACGGCGAGCGCGAGGGCACCGCCGCTGCCACCCTCACCGAGGATCACGGTGAGTACCGGAACGGGCAGGTCCGTCAGCTGCCGGATGCAGTGCGAGATCGCCACGGCCTGGCCCTGTTCCTCCGCCTCGAGGCCGGGATGCGCCCCGGGGGTGTCGACGAAGGTGATGACCGGCAGCCCGAGCTTGGCCGCCAGCCGCATCAGCCGGGCGGCCTTGCGGTACCCGGCAGGGCTCGGCATGCCGTAGCGCCGGGCAGCGACCTCGACGGCGGTGTGCCCGCGCTGATGGCCGATTACCATCACCGGCCGGTCGGCGAGCTGGGCGAACCCGCCGACGATGGCGGGGCACTGGCCACCGACCCGGTCACCGTGCAGCTCGACGAACTCGCTGAACGCCTGGGCCAGCAGGTCGAGGGTGGTGGGGCGATCCAGCGCCCGGGCCTGCTGAACCGCCTGCCGGGGCTCCTGCTCGCCCAGCAGAGCCGGGTCGCGGACGAGGACCCCCGCTTCGGGCGGGACCTCGCGGAGCCCGTCACACGGCTGGGCGGCCGCCAGCAGCCGGCGCAGCGTGTCCCGTAGCGCCTGGCGGGGGGTGATCAGATCGATGAAGCCTCGTTCCAGCAGGAACTCGGCGGTCTGGAAGCCGGGCGGGAGCCGGTGCCCGAGCGTCTGCTCGATCACCCTCGGCCCGGCGAAGCCCAGCCGCGCGCCGGGTTCGGCAACGATCACATCGCACTGGGTTGCGAAGGACGCGGCCACGCCACCGAAGGTCGGATCGGTGATCAACGAGATGGTCAGGACCCCGGCCTCGTCCAGGGCGGTGAGCGCCTGGCTCGTCTTGGCCATCTGCATCAGCGAGATGGGCCCCTCCTGCATGCGCGCGCCGCCCGAGGCGCTCACGATCAACAGCGGGATCCGGTCACGCAGCGCCTCCTCCGCGGCACGCGTGATCAGTTCGCCGGCGGCGGCACCGAGACTCCCGCCGAGGAAGGCGAAGTCCATCACCGCGGCCAGGACCCGGCGACCGCCGATCCTCCCTGCGGCGACGAGCACCCCCTCGCGCAGGCCCGTTCGCGCTCGGGCCTGGTCAAGGCGCTGCGGGTAGGGGGTGGAGTCGACGAAGGACAGGACGTCCCGGGTGGTGGCGGGCAGGTCGAGGAGCTCGGCGGTGCCGGGATCGAAAAGCTGGTCGATCCTCTCGCTGGCCGCCACGCGGCCGTGATGGCCGCAGCTCGCGCAGACACGCAGATTGCGGATGTATTTTCGACCGTAGGTCATCGCCCGGCAGCCGGGGCAGAGAATCCATTCGCTGGCGGGGGCGCGTGTGCCGAGCTCACCGGCCATTGACCAGGTCCAGAAACTGACGGGGATTCTTCGCGGCGGCCAGCGCGTCGTCGTCGATCGGGATCCCGAACTCGCTGGTGATACGCGCCGCGAGTTCCATGACCGCGATGGAGTCGTAGCCCATTTCCTCGAAGGTGGTCTCCTCGATGTCTCCCTCGATGTCGACGTCCTGCGGCACACCCGCGCTTTCGGTGAGTATCCGGCGCAGGTCGCTGAGTTCGACTGTTGTCACCGACATGGCAACTCCTCGGGGTTCATGAGCTGGTCGCGACGGTGGACGGTGCACGGACGACCAGCGCGGAGTTGAAGCCGCCGTGCCCGCGGGCGAGGACGACGGCGGCGCGCACCGGCGCTGTCCGCGCCTCGCCCAGCACGATCTCGATCGGGTAGTGCTCGTCGTGACGGATGTTGATCGTCGGCGGGATGACACCGTCGCGGATCGCCAGCAGGGCGGTGGCGACGTCCAGCGCGCCAGCGCCGGCGTGCATCCGGCCGAACATGGTCTTCGGGGCGGTGACGGGGACGGGGCGGTCGTCGAAGACGTCGGCGATCGCCTCCGCCTCGGCACGGTCGAGCTCGGGCACGGCGGCGGCGTCGGCGAACACCACGTCGATCTCCGCCGGGTCCATGTCCGCGTCGATCAGGGCCAGTGCCAGCGCGCGGCCCAGACCCGACCGGTGCTCACCGTCCGGGCGTGGGTCGAAGGTCGTCGCGTAGCCGGCTATCTCGCCGTAGATCCGGGGCGCGCCGCGCGCGGCGGCGGCAGCGGCGTCCTCGAGGACGAGGATCGCGCCGCCTTCGGCGGGCACGTGCCCGCCGGCCCGGGTGTCGAAGGGGAGGTAGGCCGCGGCCGGATCGTCGCTGGTGCTCAGCCGGCAGCTAGTAGGACTTGGTTAAGTCGGGGCGAGGTCGATGTGTCGAAGGGGCGGCAGGGGCTGTCGGCAGGTCGGGCACCATCCCACCCAGCAGGC
>NZ_MAXA01000100.1 GCF_001854695.1 Parafrankia soli | reverse complement strand
CGGACTGTTGCAAGTTCACGGTCGGCGGTGACGACGATTATGTCCGGCCCCGCACTACGGGACCGAATTGATCTACATACTTCAAGGCCAGCCATATCGGACAGGTCGAGGTCGAGTATGACTAGATCATACGAGTTGTGAGTGAGTAGCCGTATGGACTGGCCGCCAGTGAGAGTCACCGCACCAACGGCAAATCCGGAGATCTTCTCGATGTTCATCCTGATGGACTCGGCATACGACGAGTCGCCACTGACGACCAGGGTGTCAATCTGGCTTTTTGGTGCGTACCGCGCTCCGGCGGGGTGAGGGCGACAGACGTATGATGTTGGCATGAATGCGCAGCCTTTCAGCCCGGTAAGTGTGTCTGAATCTGCCTGTACGGCGGAGGGCGATGACCTGCGTCGAGACGCTCAGTGGATGCGATCTGGTTGTGCGTAGGCGAGCAGTGTGGCGCGGTCGGCAGTCAGCGCGAAACCGGCCTCGATGGTCTTGTCGACCGC
Organism: Parafrankia soli; assembly: GCF_001854695.1. Taxonomy (GTDB): domain Bacteria; phylum Actinomycetota; class Actinomycetes; order Frankiales; family Frankiaceae; genus Parafrankia; species Parafrankia soli. The sequence continues at coordinate 2,780 of NZ_MAXA01000100.1, read as the reverse complement.
GGCGGTATAACGCTGCAGGTAGGCGTCCTTCGTGGGGTAGAGCATGGCGATGCGCGTGACCGGCAGCGGGTTCGTCGAGCCGAACAGTTCACAGAGCACTGAGGCGTTCGTTGCGGGAGCACCGGACAGGACATCGACCGGCACGGCGACGGGCGGAGTACGTATGCCGCCTTCGGCGACGCCGTCGGTGTCGCGGGCGACGCCGGGACTGCCGCCGGAGGTGACCGTGATTCGCGGCGCGGTGGGCGGTGGGGTCCCGGCCTGGACCCAGGTCTCGAGCGCACGGATCGCGGCCTTCACCACGATGTGTGTCGGGGCGTTGTTGACTGGCACCCCGCAGTCGAGCGCATTCACGAACGGGCCGAGCGCGTGGGCGTCGGCGTGTGCGGCTCCGGCCACCTCCCAGAGGCGAAACCGGCTGCTGTCATCCTGCCGCGCCCGCAGAGAGTTCAGGACGACGGTGAGGTCACCCTCGGTCTGGACGTCGAGCACAGGCACGCCGGTATCGCTTCGGACGAGTGTCGGTGTGGTCGCGGCGGTGTCGGTGAGGCTGGTGGACTGGCCTGGCCCGACGAGCGGTAGGGCGCCGCTGCCTCTGCTGTGGACCAGGAAACCGTCGAATGCCTGGGTGAGCGGCTGCACCCCGTTGATGTAAGTGACCATGGCATACGCCGACTGGGATTCGCCGGCGGCGAGCAGGTATTTCGGCGTGGAGCCGCCCATCGCCACACCGCCCGCGCGTATCGCCCGGACCACCTGGGTGAAGATGTCGAAGGCGTAGCCGTCCCCGGGCTGGTTGAGCGACCCGTATCGGGCCGGATCGGCGCCCCGTAGGCCGGTTGTCATACTGCCGGCGGCGGACGGTGTGAGTACGTCCCCGCCCATCACGCCGATGCGCTGGGCCGAGACGCCCACCCAGACGTCACCGTGCCGCATCAGCTCCTCATGGGTGTTGTACCACTCGACGTCCGAGTCGACGCCGGAGCTGACATTCAGCCATTCGATGACCACGGTGCCGCTGACGTCCCGCGCATCCGCCGGACGCCGGACGAGAACCCGGGTGCGGTAGGCGGCAGCATCGGCGGGCTGGAAAACCCAGCGGCCGTCGCGGGCCAGCGCACCCTGTGGCCGGTAGGACGTCGCGGTGCCCGAGGCTACATATTCGTTCTGGATGTAGCCGGGCCCGGTCAAGTCGACCACCACCGGCGAGCCCATGTTCACCCCTTTGCCGCCGGTCAGCTCCTGTAAGTCGGCCGCTGGACCTGCTGGCCGCGGCGCGGGCGTCACGGACGTCGTCGGCTTCTGCGGCGCCCCGTCCGGGCAGCCCGCCACCGTCGCAGTGGCGGCAAGCAGGCAGCAGAGCAGCGCCGCCCTCAGCCAACCCGGTGCGATCCCTTGGCCGCGGGGGCTCCTGTCAGCGGGCATCAGTCCAACTCTCCAACTGTGATCATCAGTTCGGGTGGACGTTCACGGAGGGCGACGGCGGACAGCATCCGGATCAGCCGGTCCGCAAACGCCTCCGGGTCGAGGGGATCGGGCCCATCCACCACCCACGAAGCGAAAAGCACGGACCACCCACCGACAACGAACCCGGCAAAGTCCTCGACGAGATCCGGGGCGAGTGACCCGTCGGGCATCCGAACCACCAGTTGCTGCCCGAACGGAGCGACGAGACCGTGCAAGATCCTGGCCAGACCGAACGCACACGACCCCATCAGCATCGCCCGGTAGAAGGACCGGTACCGCGCGAAGTGCCGGGTCGTGACCAGCACTCGAAGGCGTCCGCCCTCAGGCTCCTGGGTGATGTCGGGCAGAAGCTCCCGCGTCAGAAGATCACGTGCCGCCTCCAGGAACAGGGCGTCACGATCACCGAACTGCAGATACATCAGCTGGCGGCTGACATCCGCCGTCTCCGCGAGATCAGACACCTTGATCGCTGTCGTGCCCCGCTCTGCCACCAAGGTCACCGCGGCCCGCATGAGCGCGGCGCGCGAACGGCGGACCCGCCGGTCGCCGACCCGGGCAGGCGCGTTGCACCGGACGTACCGGCGCCGGAGCCTGGCGCACGGCCAGGTCGTGCGGCGCCTCGCTCACACAATCACGACCTTCGGAAGGATCGTCTGGTGATAGTCCCAGGCGGACAGGGCGTTGTCCTGCCCCGCCAGCACCTCCGGATGCCACTGTCCGACGAACTGGTGTGGATCTGCCGGGCGGTACTCGTCAGCCTCGGCCGAGGTCCACGAGGCCGGTCTCGTTAGTTCCGGCGGTAGCCGCGTCCACCCGTCGCCGTATGCCGCGTCGATCTGATCCTGGACCAGTCCCACCGCGGTGATGAGGTTCGCTCCGCCCAGCCAGGCGCCGGTCAGGTCCGCCTCGGTCAGCCAGGCGCGGGTCAGGTTCGCTCCGCTTAGCGATGCGCCCGTGAGATCCGCGCCGTCCAGCCAGGCGCGGGTCAGGTTCGCTCCGCTTAGCGATGCGCCCGTGAGATCCGCGCCGCCTAGCCGGGCGCGGGTCAGGTTCGCTCCGCCCAACCAGGTATAGCTGAGGTTGGCCTCGTTCAGCGAGGCGCCCGTGAGATTCGTGCCGCCCAGCCGGGTGGCAGTGAGGTCCGCCCGACCCAGATGGGCGTGGCTGAGGTCCGCTCCGGTGAGGTCGGTGTTGCTGAGGTTGCCATAGCTGGCCTGTATGCAGTGCAGGGCGGCGGGACCTGTCAGGTTCGCACCACTCAAGTCCGCGCGGGGGACACCGTCGAGGACGGACAGACGCCCCAGGACCGCCAC
>NZ_MAXA01000099.1 GCF_001854695.1 Parafrankia soli | reverse complement strand
CAGAGGTTCGCCGAGGTCGAAATCGACGCGGAGCGCGCGGCGCTGCTGGATCCGTCCCTGCCGCACAACGTCATCCCGGGTCGGGCCGAGCGCGAGACTGTCATCCTGGCCGCGCCGCCGTCGGCCGGCGCGGCCCAGCCGATCCAGACGGACCCGGCCGTCGAGGTCGAGCCGGTCCCGGCTCCGAGTGCGGCCAAGGCGGATGCACCGGCTGCGAACGTCCCCGCGGACCTGGACGAGCTGATCGCCTTGGCCGCCGAGATCGCGGTAACGGTCGGGCACCTCACCCCGCAGATGGTGCAGCGCAAGCTGCGCACCGGTTTCGACGAGACCGGGCTGGTCCTCGCCGCGCTCGAGGAGCGCGGCGTGATCGCCCCGGCGTCGGACGACCTGTCCGACCAGACCCGCAAGGCCCTGATGACCGCCGAGCAGCTCGCCGCCGGCGACGACCCGGCCGAGCCCGAGGGGCCCGTCGAGTCGGCGGAGGAGGCCCGCGAGGGCTACCGCAGCCGCACCAAGCCTCGAGCCCGTCGTCGCGACCGTGGCCGCTCCGGCGGGCCGCGGCCTGTCTCGTCCAGCGTCCCGACCCTGACCAAGGAGTGATCGTGACTGTCACTGAGACCGCCGTCGCCCCCGCGCCTGCGAGCCCGGTGCGCTGGAACCACCTGGACCAGGTCCGCGACCCCGGCTTCACCGGCCTAGCCGCGGACGCGCCCCGCCACGTCGGCAACACCACCGACGGCAATCACGTCCATGTCGCCACCGCCGGCAGCAAGCTCATCTACGGCCCGGCCGGCGTGGGCAAGACGGTCGCGCTCGACGTCGACATCGCCGGCGCCGCGCTCGACCCGGCCGCCCGGATTGTGCTGCTGGGCGCCTGGCGGGGCGAGCTGGAGGCGTGGCGACCCCTCGCCGAGACCTACGCCGACACGATCGATGACACGACACAGGCGCTGCTGGCCCTCGACGCCGAGGTCGAGGAGCGGGCGCGGGCGCGGAACGCCGCGCTGCGCGCCCGCGCCGAGCGCGACCAGGGCGAGATCCCTGCGCCTCCGGCGACCTGGATCTTTCTCGACGAGTTCCGCAGCCTCGAACTGGAGCTGGGCGAGCGGTCGGCTGCCGCGGCCGGGCTCCGCATGGCCCTGCTGGACCTCCTGGAGCACGGCCCCCGTCTGGGCTACCGGCTGGTCCTGACCGACATGCGCGTCCGGATGCAGCCGTGGATGGAATCCCTGTTCGGCCAGGTCCAGAAGTTCGGCCCGAACAGGACGACTCCGGGCCTGTCCACGATCCACGTGCCCGGCAAGCTCGCCCGGCGCCCGCTGCTTGGCGCCTACCTCTCCCCGTCCGAGCGGGTCGAGGTCGGACTGACCGCCCTGCGGCTGCGCGCGGCCCAGGCCGCCCCGGTCCCCAAGGCGGTGTGACCATGCCGCGCCGTCACCGCCCCCGCACTCGTCCGCAGGCCCGGAAGCTCCCCGCCGGCCTGCCGGTGCCGGCGCCGACCCAGTCGAGCGCGGACGAGTCCCCTATCGACCTCGGCCAGATCCTGGCCGCCGTCACCGCCAGCGAGACGCCCGAGGAGGGCTGATCACCATGGACCTCGCCATGCAGGCCGCCGGCCTGATTCTGACCGTCTACATCGGCCTCGTGGTCATCCGTTACGGGCTGGACCTCCTGACCCGCCTGCGGGTGATGCCGACGCCTCTGCCCCGACCGGCCGCGCTGGCCGCCGAGGTGCTGTACAAGGCGACGGACCCGCCGCTGAAGGCGCTGAACAAGCGCATTCCGCCGGTGCGCGTCGGGTCGGTCGCGTTCGATCTCGGATTTCTCCTGCTGCTGATCATCCTCATGATGCTCAACGCCATCGTGTCCGCGATCGGCGGCTGATCTGCCGCCGCGAGACCTCACGAGAGGAATTCGGATGCCCAAGACGTACACCTGCGCGCTCCGCGAGTGCGGTCGGGAGTTCGACGTCGGTTTCCTGCAGGGACTCCTGAAGCGCCCGAAGCTCTGCCCCAGCTGCCGGAAGGGATTCATGATCGACCCCGCCCGCCGGATACACGACGGAGTCGGGGAAATGATTTTCGCCCCCTGGAGCAAGATCGACAATCGAGTCACCGCACCGCGGATGTTCGGCATGAGGCCGCAGCGCAGCGACGCCCGGAACCGGGCCGCCGTCCGGTGGGGGATCTACCACAACCCCGAAGGTTTCGAGGTCCGACCCGGAGAGCTCGACGAGGAACCGCCGCCGCACATCAAGCTCCAGATTTACGTGAATGCCATGCACGGCGCGTTCAAAACGGCCAGGCAGGCGGATTCCGCGGCGCAACGCGGACTTCCGGGACCGCGCATCATCGACGGTTCGGTCATCGACGAGGACGAGGAAGCGGTCACGGACCTTCCGTGACCGGGAAATCCAATTCGGATCCCGAGGAGGGGATATGAGGATTCTCAAACGGCTGAGGGGTGCCTCGCCCACCGAGCACGCGGAGCCCGACCCGTCGGCGGTGCTGCTCGATCGCATGTCTCCCTGGCAGACGACCGCCGAGGTCAAGGGCACCACCCGGGCCTACCTGCTCGACCAGGCGCTCTACAACGCCGAGATGGCCCGCCAGGCCGCAGACCTTGGCGGTGACTCGATCTACCCGGACAGCCCCGAGACCGAGGGCTTCGTCCGTCAGGCCCACGCCTTCAGTGCGGCCTCGCAGGCGTACTCCGCGCTGCTGGCGGCCTCCGGTCCCGACGACTTCGAGAAGGAGTGAGCATGTCCAGCCTCGCCACTGACGTGGCGTCCTACCTGTCCGCGCTCGTGGCGGACATGCGTCCGCCGGCCGTGGACGGCTCGCCGATGACGCTGAACCCGGAAGTCGAGGGCAACACCATTACCGCGACGCTGCGGTACGCCAGCGGACTCGGCGCGACCGCCGGCCTGCGCATCACCGTCGCCGAGGTCGACCTGCCCGACGAGGTGACGTCATGATCGCCGCTGCGGCGTGGTCGGTGTCGCTGTGGGTCTTCGTAGAGGTCTCCCCGTTGGCCGGGGCCCTGGCTTCCATGTTCGCCGCCGCCGTCACGATCCGCCGCCCGAAACGGATCCGCCGATGACCCCGCCGAACTGGCGCAACGTCGCGCACCGGACGGGCACCGTCGCCCTGGCACCGTTCATCCCCGCCGTACTGGCGGACGGCCCGGACGACGACAGCGAGTTCCGGGACGAGGTCAGCCGCACGGCCCGCGCCGGCGACGACAGCATCCTGCCGGTCCTGATCGCCAGGACGGGACTGTCCGCCGTCCGCGGCGGCTTGGCCTCTCGGCGTGACTCGGACGTGCTAGCGCTGGAAGCGGGGCCGAGTGCCGAGCG
>NZ_MAXA01000098.1 GCF_001854695.1 Parafrankia soli | reverse complement strand
CACACGACGAACCGTCCCAGACCGGAAGCCCTACACACCAGGGCGATCAACACACCACAAGATCAAAGAGTCACACGTTCAGGACACCGCACGAACGTGCGGAGTACAGGGGTTCCTGGGCTACTTCGCGATCCACAGATCCTCGGGTAGCAGGGAACCCGCACCGTACTGCACGATGCCGCCCACGTTCTTGCCCGTGATGACGGCAGGCGCCGACCGGGTGAGGAAGATGGCCGGCATCGCCTCGGTCAACCGTGCCTGCGCCGCGTCGTAGGCCGCCTTACGCTGCTCCAACGACGTCCCGGTCCGGCCGGCCAACAGATTCCTGTCGAGCTCCGGGTCCACGAGGCCGGGCATGTTCGCCGGCGAGTTCCCGGTGAAGTTCGCCAACAGCCGCGGCTCGGGGTCCTGGAAGGCCGCGGCGGATACGATCGCGTCGAAGTCGTGGGTCGTGCGCATCGCGCCGACCTGCGAGTAGTCGACGGTCGCGACCTCGACCTTGACGTTCTTGAAGCTGCCGAGCTGGGCCTGGACGTTCTCCGCGATCGCCCTGTTCTCGCTGGACGGATAGGTGGAGAACGTGAAGGACACGGGTTTGCCCTCGGCGGCCAGCTCGTCGAAGAGTTTCTGGGCCTTCGCCCGGTCCACGGTCGTCAGTGGCTTGTCCGAGTAGAAGGGGGAGTTCTTGGTGAACAGCGTGTCAACCACCTGGCCTTCGCCGTTGTAGACGGCGAGGTTCAGCGCATCGATGTCGAGCGCCGCGGCCACGGCCTGTCGGGCGCGAATATCGTTGAACGGCTCTCTGCGCGTGTTCAGGGCGATGAAGTAGCCACCGCTGAGCGGCAGGAGGTCGGTCGGCAGACCCGCCTTCTCGGCCTTGGCCAGGTTGATCCAGTTCGTCTCGACGGCAACATCGGCGCCGTCACTGATCAGGGTGTTGTAACGCTGGTCGGAGTCGAGCACCGCGCGCATCGTGATGCCGTCGAGGTAGGGCTTGGGTGCGTCCCAGTAGCGGGGGTTCTTGACGAGCCTGATCTCGGCCTGCCTGGTCCAGCTCTGCAGAGTGAAGGGGCCGGCGCCGACAGGGCTCTCGTCGAAGGTCTGCTGACCCTTCCGCAGGGCCGCCGGTGAGGCGATCCAGTTCATCGCCGAGCCGACGATCGCCTGCGCGTACGCGGTCACGGGAGTGGTCATCGTGACTTTCAGGGTGACGTTGTCGACTACCTCGGTCGAGGCGACCATCGCCGCTTCCGCCGCGCTGGGTGAGGCGCTGGCCGGGTCCTTGAGTCGGTCCCAGTTGAATTTCACCGCTTCGGCATTGAGCGGAGTGCCGTCGGAGAAGACCAGCCCGGGCCGCAGCTTCAGCGCGAAGGTCGCGCCACCGTCGGTCGTGGCGAAGGACTCGGCCATCGAGTACGCGACCTTGCCGTCTCGTCCGTGGTCATCAGGGTGCCGTACAGGGCGTTACCCAGCACGGCGGTGATCGCGGCCTGGTTGCCGAGGGATGCCGGGTCCAGGCTGCGCGGATCGCTCAGTATGAGGATCCGGGCGGTACCCCCGGCCACCGGCTCACCAGAGGGACCCGCGGTTCCCGTGGACGGACTGGAATCCCCGCCTCCACAGGCCCCCAGGACGAGTGCGGCGCAGCAGGCAACAGCCGCGCCGAGTAATCGGCTCTTACGCATCATCAGTGACCTCCCGTTTTTCTCATGACAGAAAGAAGGCGGGGCCGCGGCCGACCAGCTGACGATGACCGCGCCGTCGACCTGTTCGGGTTCAGGTGGTGATCGCGGGTCGGTCGTCCAGTTCGATCCCGACTTCCTTGAGCTCGCGCTCGGCCCAGAACAGGCGGCCGGTGTATTCCATGGGATCGGCACAGGAGGCGAAGTAGGCGAGCATGCGGGCGGGGACCTCCATCGGCACGGCCACGCTGTCGTCGAGGCCGGACTCCTTGACGCGGATGGCCGTGAGCTCGGTGGCGACCAGGCCCGGGTGCATGCCGATCACGGCGATGCCCTTCCGGGCGAGCTCGGGAGCCAGTACATTGCCGAGCCGGTCGAGCGCCCGCTTGCTGCAGTAGTAGCCGGGCACCGCGAGGCTGAACCCACCGATGTTCTCGAGCTTGGGAAGCTCCTCCGGCTGGCGGAAGACCTCACCGCTGCCGGTGCTGAGGTTGATGATGCGCCCGCCACCGCGACTCTCCATAATCGGAGTCACCAGCTGTATGAGCGTGAAGGGTGCGTGGAGGTTGACCGCGAACTGGTACAGCCAGTCCTCACGCGTCAGCTCCAGAAATCTTTTCGACCAGATCTCGCCGGCGGTGGGGCCGCCGCGTTGTTGATGAGCACGTCGACGCCACCGAACCGCTCGACGGCGGCGTCGACCAGGCGCTCGAGATCCGCGGTCTCGGCCAGATCGGTCTGCACGGCGATCGCGCTGGCTCCCGTGTTCTCGATCTCGGTCAGCGTCTCGTTCAGGGTGCCGGGCAGCGTTCTGTCCGGCTCGACCGTTCGTGCGGCCAGGACCAGGTTCGCGCCGCGGCGGGCGAACGTCTGGGCCGCCTGCCTGCCGATGCCACGGCTGGCCCCTGTGATGATCACGACCTTGCCGGCCAGGTCGAGTTCCTCGTGTCGCTGCATCGTCATACGATCTCCGTCCTCCATTTGACCGATGTTCAAATGGAGGGTAGCACGGCCCCATCGCGCGTCCCCGGTCCTCGCGGTCGAGGTGGCCGGGTTTCCAGAGCGTCGAGGGGTGTCGGTCGGACCCGGCCGAGGAGGATCGCGAGGTCTTGCGTGTGCGCGAGGACGTCGGCCAGGACGTCGGGGGTAGTTCGGCGAGGCGGGCAGGTGTCGGGCGTCTGCCTACCGCGGTAGATCCGTGACGATCCGCTGGTCGTTCCCCGCGATGGCGTGACGCGGCGTGAGGTCGTGGCTGAGGCGGCGGAGGAAGCTGTCGCGGGCGTGTACCCCTTCGGCGGTCCTAGGCGGGCGGAGGGGGCTCTGTGGCGTCAGGGCGGCGTGGGTGGGCGACATCGCGTACCCGCCACCGCCACTTGGCGCACGGCGCGCTGCGTCCCGGCCGAGGAAGGCCGGGCCGTCGAGCGGGTCGGCCAGGTCGAGGGCGTTCCTTCAGCAGAGCCGACGCGTACCCGGCTGGGGAGCCAGGGGTCCCAGCGACGCCCGGCACGATCGGGTGCCGCAGGATAGCTGTCTCCTTGATCCCGGAAAATCTACTCCCGCCGCAGTAGACATCGAGTTCTGTCCTGGATAGAGTTCCTGTCGTAGCGAAGGAAGTCACATGGTCGCGGCAGACATGAACTGGCGCGAGCAGGGCGGTGGCCAGGGCGGGCCGCCGAGTACCAC
>NZ_MAXA01000097.1 GCF_001854695.1 Parafrankia soli | reverse complement strand
GGCGTGACCGGATCCGCTACGTGGTGATCGACATGTGCACCGTGTTCGTCGCCGCGGTCCGCCGCTCCCTGCCCCTCGCCACCCTGGTCGTCGACCATTTCCACATCGTGCAGCTCGCGAACAGCGTCGTCGCCGCGGTCCGCCGCCGCGTCACGACCCTGCTGCGCGGCCGGCGCGGACGCGACAGCGACCCCGAGTGGAAAATCCGTAATCTGCTGGGCCGCAACCGGGAGAACCTCACCGACCGCCAGCTCACGAAGCTGTGGAACACCCTGGTCGACCTCSACGAACCCGGACAGACCATCCTGGCTGCCTGGATCGCGAAGGAGGAACTGMGCGCCGTGCTCGCCCTCGCCGGCACCCACCCCGACCGCACCGTGATCGCCCACCGGCTGACGAGGTTCTACCTCTGGTGCGCCGACGCCGGCATCCCCGAACTCGAACGCCTCGCCTCCACAGTCAGCACCTGGTGGCCGTGCATCGAGGCATTCCTGCGCACCGGGCTCACCAACGCAGGYAGCGAGGGCCACAACCGGATCGTCAAGCTCGACGCCCGCAACGCCTTCGGATACCGCACCCCAACCAACCAGCRGCTACGGACACGCTGCGCAACCACCCGCCGAGCCCGCGGATGTCTCAACCCCGCTTAACTTCGAAGACCCGTTATAGGGCACGGCTCTCCGGCAGATTTCCGCAGCCTGCCGGGCCGGGGAGGGCCTCCCCAGTTCCCGCCGCCACTATCAGTACGTTCCGCGCCCCATACGCCGGGGAGTTCCTCACGGCTGCAAWTCCAGGAYCTTCGCCGCTTCCATGGCCTTCGCCCCGATTCCGAAGGGCTCGGCACTCCCTTGTCCCRCTCAAAGARCGGGCTGAGTAACGACGCCGCAGGCTTCGCTTTATGCTACGGACCGCACTGTTGCTCCCCCTCACAGGGCCTTCGACGCTGGGCTTCGACCCCGCCCGTTTCCAGACGAAGCCGCCAGCCTGCTACCGGGCCTCCTGGCAGTTACCCGGACCGGACTTCCACCGGCAAGCGACGGCGAGCTTACGAAAGGTAGATCAGCCGCTTACACGGCGTCACCTCCAGTCTGCTGGGCGCACGGAAAAGGATCATTAAGGATCAATAGTGGTACCTGCATTGAGCTACGCGAATCTCGTCGCCGCTGACCTTGTAGACGAGTCTGTGTTCGTCGTTGATGCGCCTCGACCAGTAGCCCTGAAAGCCGTGTTTCAGGGGTTCGGGCTTGCCGATGCCATCGTTCCCGTTACGGGCGATATCCTGGATCAGGGTATTAATGCGCTTGAGTATCTTACGGTCCTGGGTTTGCCACCACACGTAGTCTTGCCAGGCGTTCTCGTCCCAGACGAGCTTCACTCGGCAAGGTCCCGGACAACACCGCCGCCGCTCTCGAGTCGGTCGATGGCGATCAGAAGCCGGCGTGCGTTCTCTGGGCTACGAAGCAGGTATGCCGTCTCCTTGAGTGACTGGTAGTCGTCCAGGGAGACGATCACTACCGGCTCGCGGCCGGTGCGGGTGATGACAATCTCTTCCCTGTCGTCCGTCACGGCCGTGAGAACTTCTGCGTACCGTGCGCGTGACTCCGAGTAGGTCATCGTCCTCATGTCACCCTCCTCTCACGTACGGGAAGTTGTACGTACAGAAAATTGTACATCGCCGGGTCGAGATCGGCAAGGGGCCTTGGCACGCCAACTCCGCGCCGAAGGTTGCGGCAGCTATGCGGTGGTCCCGTCGGTCGGTAGGGGTTCGTGTTCCTCGGTGCAGGGGTCTCGCCTCGGGCTTCTTCCCGACCCCACCTCACGGTGACGCCGTTGCCTCCAGCTCGGGGTTGGCACCGCCGCCTCCCCCAGAGGACTTCCACCTCCAAACGACTACCCATGCCGGGCACACAACGCCACCGCCCACACCGGACCGGTGTGGCCGGTGAGGGGCTCGCCGAGGGGGCGGGGGTGTGCCGGGTTGGATGTGTCCCACAGCCGCACGGTCCGGTCGGCGGTGGCGAGGGTACGGCCGTCGGCGGTGAACGCCACCGCGTGCACCCGGCTGGCAGGGCCGGTGAGGGGTTGCCGAGAGGGCGGGGGTGTGCCGGGCTGGTGGTGTCCCACAGCCACACGGTCCGGTCGCGGCTGGCGGTGGCGAGGGTGTGGCCGTCGCCGGTAAACGCCACCGCCCACACCGGACCGGTGTGGCCGGTGAGGGGCTCGCCGAGCGGGTAGGGGTGTGCCGGGCTGGTGGTGTCCCACAGCCACACGGTCCGGTCGCGGCTGGCGGTGGCGAGGGTGTGGYCGTCGCCGGTAAACGCCACCGCCCACACCGGACCGGTGTGGCCGGTGAGGGGCTCGCCGAGGGGGCGGGGGTGTGCCGGGGTGGGAGGAAAGCCGGGTTCGTTGGCGGGTGGGGCCTGCCGTGGAGGTACTGGGAACTCTGGTGCTACGGCGGGTTTCCCTCGCCCGGTGATGGTGTGGCGGATGCTGTCGAGAAGGTGCCTGCGGGCGGTGCCGGCGGACAGGTCGAACAGGTCGATGCCGACGACGGTGTGGAGCAGCCCGGGCCGGGCGCAGTCTTCGATCCGGATGGGCAGCAGCTTGCGCGCAAACCCGCGGGGGTCCGCGACGTGCGCGGCTTTCCATTCCGCCTCGCCGTACACCGACGACAGGTAGGCGTTGGACAGGACGGCGATGGTTCGTTCCGCGTGAATGACGCCCTGGTCCATACGGACCGACCAGTTGGAGCCGGGGACGAAGTCCCATGCCTGGATCAGGACGCGGTAGCCGTCGTCTTCCAACTGCCAGGCGATCCACTCCGCCCGCTGCCGATCGGCGGCGGTGTAGGACACGAAGAAGTCCCACCCCTCCGCCCCGTCCGCGGCGGTTGCCCCCAAATTCGACACAACGCTGATCCTCGCACCCACCGCCAGCGCCATAACCGTCACCGGCCGGCACATCCGGCACATCCCGTCATCTGCCGGGAACGCTTCGCGGCCCCCAGCCCTGGGAAGGGGTCGGGGGTCGCGTACTCGGCGGGGCGGGGTCTCAATACCAGGAACTTAGTGTCTGATCGTGTAGGTTCGGTGGGTGCCGAGACGTGGTCAGGTCAAGGAGAAGCCCGAGGACCGGTTGGTGGACCGGGTCGGGTTGGGGGTGCTGGCGGCGCAGTTCCCGGACGCGCTGGTCGACCGGGTGGTCGCTGAGACCGGGCGGCGTGAGCGGCGGACGCGGGACCTGCCGGCGGCGTTGACCCTGCGGTATGTGGTGGCGTTGGCGTTGTTCCCGTCGGACGGCTACGACGAGGTGATGCGGCAGGTGAAGGTCGCCGACGACTGGCTGTCGGACAAGGCCGGGCCGGTGAAGGTGCCCGCGACCACGGCGATCACGAAGGCGCGGGACCGGCTCGGGGT
>NZ_MAXA01000096.1 GCF_001854695.1 Parafrankia soli | reverse complement strand
AACCCCTCGTCATCGAGCCCCAAGCCCAGCGCGTACTTCCAGTCGATCCGCAGCCGGACCGCGTCCACCGCCGCCCGATCAGTCAGGTTCTCCGCCATCTGCAGCACCGTGATCAGCGCCAGCCGGCCCGGCGACCAGCCCGAACGGCCCCGCACCCCGAACGCCTCGACGAACTGCTCATCCGCGAACAGCTCACCCAACTGGTCGCGCGCCGCTACCGCCAGTGGTGCCTTCCGACGGGCATACATCACCCGGACCGCGTTCACGATCTCCGCCGCCGGCTCCGGCCACGACCGAGGATGCACCGACACCACACACCCCATCCCGCAGCCGGACGAAAAGAGGAGGAAGACGGCCGCACACGGCATGATCCAGCCGCGACACGCTCCCGACGACGACCCCACCCGGCGTGTCGGCTCAATTAACCAGCAGGGTCCACACCCAACCCAAACCTCAGGGTCTTCAGGACCCGGCGGATCGTGGAGGCGCTCACCTTGTGGCCGAGTGTGAGGATCTCGCCCTGGATCCGCTGGTAGCCCCACATCGTGTTCTCGGTCGCGAGCCGCTTGATCAGCGTGGCGATCTCCGGGCTGATCGGTGGTCGTCCGGTCCGGTGCGGGTGGGTCCATCTCCGTGTGATCAGGCGGCGGTGCCACCGCGGGACGGTCCCCGGGGTGACCAGCCGGTGGACTCGCAGCGTCTTGGGCAGGAGTCGGATCAGGGCGGCGAGGACCGCCCGGTCCGCCCAGTCCCACCGGGGCTTGGGCTGGGTACGGCGCAGCACCGTGACCTCATGCCGCAGCACCAGCAATTCCACGTCCTTGGCGGCCGACGAGCGGCCGAGTAGAACCAGCCAGCCACAGACCCGCACGAAGATCAGGTACAGCAGGCGCACGGACATAGCTGACCATCATGCGGCCGGCCCCGCGCCGGCGCATCGCCCCAGGTCACAGACTCAAGCCGACTTCTGGCACCCCACACGGCGCACGTCACTACGGAGCCGGTGTTGCCGCCTGACCGAGTGCAACGAGAAGGCGTTCGCCGAATGCTGGGGCGCCGTGGGCATGCAGGTAGGTAGCGATGTCATAGGCGGTCAGCGTGGGGCCGGATCTGCCGGTCCTGGCGGCGATGGCACGAACGGCCTTGACGACGAGGTCTGGGTGGAGGTCGAGTTCGTCGAGGAGGAAGTCGTCGAGGGATTGGCGGGTCAGGGGCGCGGGCAGCGCAGTGGGTGGAAAGTCCGCGAGGTTGTCGGTCACGATCACGTCGGCTCGGCCGGCCAGGGCGGCGGCGACCACGTGTCGGTCGTCGGGGTCAGGGAGTTCGATGGTCGGCACGAGCCGTTCCCAGCCGGCCACGGGCGTGTCGGGGAAGGCGGTCTTCATCTGCCGGAAGAGGCGGGTGAGGTAGGCGTCGGTTTCTTCTGATGAGATTCCGCGCTTGCCGAGCAGTGTACGCAGGGTCCGTTCGAGCTCGTTCAGGATCTCGCTCGACCAGAGCGGCCGGTAGGCACCTGTGCTGGCGATCTCAAGCAGCACGTCGCGGGCCCTGCTGGGCACGAGGACGCAGGTGTCGAGCAGCGCGGCGAACATCTGGTCAGCCTTCGGCCTTCTTGCGGGCGGCTTTCAGCGCCGTCCGGGTCTCGTCGGGGCTGCCGTCGTAGAGGCCGAGACGCTCGGTGTCGGCGACCATGTCAGCGAAGGCGAGATCGGCGGCGTGGCGTTGGCGTCGGCGGTACTCGAGGAGGTCGCCGAGGCGGACCTTGCGGTGGCGGCTGGGCTTCTCGAACGGGATGGCGCCACTCTCCAGAAGCCGAACCAGGGTGGTGCGGGAGATACGGAGCAGATCCGCGGCTTCCTGGGTGGACATCGTCAGATGGTGCGGAGCCACCGTGACGGCCAGGCCCGCCTTCATCGCCGCGGCGACCTGCAGAAGGACGTTGAACATCGGCTCGGGAAGCTCGACGCTGTGTCCGTCCGGGCCGGTGAGCCGAGGCCGCGGGTCGGCGGCCCGCCGGCCGCGGTCGCGAAGCGCGGCCAGGAAGTCAATGATCTCACCGGTGTCCTCGTCTGGCAGGTACGTCTCGTCGTGGAGCGGTTCGGGTCGGGTGGGCGAGGTCATGAACGGCCTCCAAGACGATCGGAGCGATCGACATGCTCGTTTCGCTCGATTCTACGCCGGCCGCTTGCTGGTAGCCATCCCCAGACGGACACCGCGCCCATCCCCAGCTCGAACGGGGCACCCGACGTCCGCACACCATCGGATCAGTGCGCCGGGACGCTCAGGCCCGGAGCCCAAGCACGGGTGCATAGTCGCGGCGGCGGCTTGGTTGGGTGAGGATCTCGACGCTGTCGGTGGCCTGGTCGATCGCGCCGGGGAGATGGCCGAGCGGGCCGTCGGAACGGTGTCCGAGCCGGGTGAGGAGGGCCCGCAGCTGCGGATCGCTGATCGCATCGGTCAGCGCACGGGTGAGGCGTTCAGCGCCGAGCACCTGAATGTCTCGGAAATGAAAGCGGCGCGGCGCAGGGTCGACAGGCTCAGCCAGACCAAGCCGGTTCGTGGCAGCGGCGAGATCACTGGCCGCGGCGCCCAGCGCCGCTTCAGCGAAGATCAGGTAGAGCAGGCGTACGGACATAGCTGACCATCATGCCGGCTGCACCGTCGCATCACCCCAGCTCATGGGCCCAGGCCGACTTCTGGCACCCCACAGGGTACGGCGCAGCACCGCGACCTCATGCCGCAACACCAGCAACTCGATGTCCTTCGACGCCGACGAACGACCGACGAGAACCAGCCAGCCACACACCCGAACGAAGATCGGATAGAGCAGGCGTACGGACACAACTGACCATCATGCCGTCTGCCGCACGGTCACATCACCCCAGCTCACGGGCCCAAGCCGACTTCTGGCACCCCACATGCTGGTGGAACACTCCGACCTGGAGCAGTTCGTCACCGCGCTGCTGTTCCACATCGACCTGCCCACCCTATCTGTCAGGATGAGTTGAGACGGGGGTTATCCATCAACTAGTGACCCAGGGCGGGTTGGGAGCGGGAGATCGTGACTGCGGCGGTGACAGCCGGGCGTGGCCTGGCGGATGATGTTCGGGTGGACGGGCGTGAGAACGGTGGCCGGCGGCCGGACCCGGAGGTCGAGCCGAAGGCGCGGCGGCGGTCGTTCACGGCGGCGTACAAGCTGCGGATCCTGACCGAGTACGAGGCGGCGACGTCGCCGGGTGCGAAAGGCGCGATCCTGCGCCGGGAGAACCTGTACTCGGCGCATATCGTGGAGTGGCGTAAGGCCCGTGAGGCGGGGGCGTTGTCGGGCCTGTCGAAACCGAAGGGCCGTCCGCCGGTCGATGAGCGGGACCGGGAGCTGGAGAAGCTACGGGCGGAGAAGGACCGGTTGGAAAAGGAG
>NZ_MAXA01000095.1 GCF_001854695.1 Parafrankia soli | reverse complement strand
ATCCAGCCCCAGCAGCGCCAGGGAGGC
This sequence comes from Parafrankia soli, assembly GCF_001854695.1. Lineage (GTDB taxonomy): Bacteria > Actinomycetota > Actinomycetes > Frankiales > Frankiaceae > Parafrankia > Parafrankia soli. The sequence goes on along the minus strand of NZ_MAXA01000095.1, from coordinate 3,682 downwards.
GGCGATGGCGCACCACAACACCCGTGGCGTACGGCCCGAACCGGTCAGACGCCACGGACTATGTGCAGAAACGACGACGTTGCGGAGTTTGAGCATCACCCACACCCCCGCAAGGAAGCTTATCGCAATCATTTAGATTCGTACAGTGACGATTCGGCTAGGGTGGGTTGAACAAGGAGGGCTCCGTCACGGCGAATGTCGTGACGAAGCGGCTGTAGCGGGGTGCAGTCGCCGCGGGCTGCGGCGATGCTGGCGTCGCTGGCAGGCTGACGTCCTGCCTACGCTGTCGACGGTCGGCTGGTGGAGGTATGCACGCTGTGATCGCAGGTGACATGGCCCAGCCCTTCAACCATTTCAAGATCCCAGACTGATGCGCGCGACCTTCGCCACCGAGCACACCCCCGGCCGGGTCAACGAGGACGCGGTCGCCGTCGGCGACGGCTGGGCGTTCATCCTCGACGGCGCGACCGCCCGTGCCGGTGTGGCCTCCGGGTGCGTGCACGACGTCCGCTGGCTCGCCAGCACCCTCGCCGGGGAGCTCGCCCAACGGCTACTCGGCTCGCAGCAGACTCTCCCAGCTCTCCCAGACCTGCTTGCCGAGTCCATCCAGGCAACCTGCCGCCAGCACGGCCCCGACTGCGACCTGTCGAACCCCAACAGTCCCAGCTCTACCGCCGTCATCGCACGGTGGACATCCGAGAAGTTCGAATACCTCGTCCTTGCCGACTCGCCGCTGATCCTCGACCTCGGCAGAACCATCCGCCCGATCATCGACGACCGGATAGCGCACCTGCCGGACTACTCGGCAGACGGGGTGGCCCGTTCCCGGAACCAGCCGGGCGGGTTCTGGGTGGCTTCCACCAGCCCTGACGCCGCATATCAGGCCGTCACCGGTTCGGTGCCGGCTGACGAGGTCCACCGCGCAGCCCTGCTGTCGGACGGCGCGTCCCGGCTCGTCGAACAGTTCGGCGTGCTGGACTGGCTGGGCCTGGTGGATCTTCTGGACAAGCCGGGGCCTGCCGAGTTGATTCGCCGGACCCGCGCGGCGGAGCACGCCGAGGCACCCGAGATGGCTGCACGCCGCCAGGAGAAGCGCCACGATGACGCGACCGCCATCCTGCTCCGCAGGTAGCTCCGCAGGTAGAGGCGTGTTGATCCGGGCACGAGATCGCGACCCGGCCCGTTGGTCGATGTTCGTCCGCGGTTCCAGACCCGTCGCCGGCGGGGAGCCGGGGCCGGGGCGCCCTGGCAGGTGCGCGGCCGGGGTCAGGTTCGGTGGCGCGAACCCCGGCTCGCGCCCACCTGTCGGGTCGGCGTCGATCGCGGTGGGAGGCTGATCGGCCGCGCTACAACTCAGGACATGTCACGTGTGATAGCTGGTCTGCACGCGGTCCCGGTGCTTCTCATAGGTGGGGCCCTTTCGGTCTCCTTCATGCTCCCGGCGGACAAGCGATTCCTGCTTGCGCCGATGATCGCTGGCGTGGCGGCGGTCACGATGATTTCGATCCTCCTGCTCCTGCCGCGCCTGACCCGGTGGAGGCTCGAAGAGTTGCACGGCCGCGGGGGCGCCCCGCCGCCGCTACCCGGACGTTTCGGCTTCGGCGGCCGGGGTCGCGATTTCACCCCTCGGTTCGGCACCGTTCTCGGGGCCGAACCGAGGGGAAGCAGTGGCGGTTCCGACGACGGCGACGGCGGTTGGAGCCACGGCCACTACGGCCACCGCCACGGTGACCAGTACGGCCACAACCATCATGTTCACGGCGGTCATCACGATCATTGTCACTCGGGTTCGGACTCCTGGGGCGGCTCCGACAGCCACAGCAGCTCCGGTAGTTCGTCGAGCAGTAGCTACGACAGTTCCTCGTCCAGCAGCAGCTCGGACAGTTCGTCCAGCACCTCGAGCTGCTGACAGAAGGTTGTCGACGAACATGGCCTCAAAGATCTATCAAAGCCACGCGAGGCGCCCTCTTAGCGCTTGATCCACAATTCCTCGGCCTGTACTGAGGGTAGTCGGCGGGGTGTTACCTGTTCACGGACGCGGCGAGTTGTACGGGCGTGATCTGCTCAGCGAGCCCACCAAGCCCATGACAAATTTGACGGCATGACGAAAAGGCGGCACCAACACTGTTGGAACGGCGAGCGCCACGCAGCTCGCAGCATCCCCTGGGTCGGCGCAGCCGCCCTGTTCAAGCTTGGCCTCTCAGGGGTCGGGTATCTGCGGTGCGGTTATTGATTGCTGGGGAGTTGGCTGGCGACGCCGTCGAGGAAGAGGGTCATGCCGTGGGTGAAGACGTCGTCGGCGGAGGCGGCGGTGTAGAGATTCCCGGCCGTACGTAGCGCCGGGAAGTCGTCGGCGGGTAGTCCGTCGAGAAGTTGACGCAGGTCGGCTGCTCCGGCCACTCCGTTCGAGCCGCGACCGGCGGGGCTGCGTCGGATGTTGGTGGAACCGCCAACGAACTCGATCATCGTTATGGTCGTGTAGACCGCCTGTCTGTCGGTCAGTCCGGCCTCGCGGTACAGGGCGAGGGCGAATTCGACGAGGCGCAGCATGTTCGGCCCGGATCCGGATCCCGATTTGCTCCGCCCAGCCGACGGGGGCAGCGGCTGGCTGAGGATGACCCTGCGCATCTCGAGCATCAGCGCCTCGACGTCGGCGCGCCAGCCGCGGCCGGTGCGATCGAGCCGGATGTCGCCCATCACGTGGTCGGCGATGAGGGCGATCAGCTCGTCGCGGCTGGCGATGTGCCGGTAAAGCGAGGCGTTGCTGGTGCCGAGCCGTTCGGCGACCGAGCGCACGGTCAGCGCTTCCAGCCCTTCCTCGCGGAGGATCTCCAGGGCCGTCTCGACGATGCGTTCGGTGGACAGTCCGCCGGCTCGCGGCCTGCGGCGACGGTCGACCAGGGCGCGCTCCGTCCACCAGCGGGCGGATCCGGGCTCAGCGGGTACCGCCGTCTCCTCGGCCGGTGCGGCTCCGTCGTCGTGAGCAGGCGACCGGAGACCATCGGTCACCACGGGTGGTGAAGATGTCACAGGGCCCTCCAGTTCCGTCTTGACGGTATGCGAGCATCGCCCGCATACTCATCCACTGGCAAGCGACCGCCAGTCGCATAAGGAGTGGGTGTGCGRCCACGATTACAGCGCGGACCTACTTGTGTCTACCGACATGGGTCCCAACCGCCGGCCACGAGAGCGGCGGGGTACCGCGACCGACGTCGTCGCCGCACCCTGGCCGGTCGCATGACCAGGCCCACCCCCGCCACCACCCACCCGGCTGACCGGCAAACGTCACGCCTTCTCCCGACGCGCGCCATCTGGCCCGCGCTGTCGGCGTTCTCCGGACATCACCGGAAAGGCTTCTCCGCCCGGCCCGGCGAACAGGCAGGCGACCTTCAGCTTGATCTCAAGCAGCCCGCCGGGAAGATTCCGCGCCCAACCAGCTCGGTGGATTTCACCGGCGCCCCGGCCTGCAGGGCTCCTCACCGCCGCCCGCGGCGCGCCCACCAGCGCGCAGGGAATCCACCCAGGCGAAAAGGTGATCCGCCGATCCCCGCGTACACGATGTGGCCGGTGACCGCCACCGGCGATGAGGCGGGAGAGTGTTCATGACCGCGGTGATGCAGGGTGTACGGATCCTCGAGGTCGCTGAGCACACGTTCGTACCCGCTGCGTCCGCGTTGCTGTC
>NZ_MAXA01000094.1 GCF_001854695.1 Parafrankia soli | reverse complement strand
GTACTCAACCTCCTCGGAGTAGACCCGACCAAACCCCCGTGATCACGAAACGGGCAGGTCAAAGCATGAAAACCAAACGTGCGGAGTACAGGGGAGCATGGGGCAGCGAATGCAGGCGTGTTCGTGTTTGCAGGCTGTGCCGTAGGGGCGGGCGCAGGTGCCGAGTTCGACTTTGCGGAGTTCGAAGTGCTGTTGGAATTCGTCCCATTCGGTGTCGGTGGGTTCGCGGTATTCCTCGGCGGGGCGGACGGCCCGGCGCCGGGTCAGGAATGCCTGGTAGGCGCGGATGAGGTCGTCCTGGAAGACCGCGAGATAGGACTGGGTCGTGGTCAGGTGGTGGTGACCGAGAACGCGGGCGGCGATGTGGACGGGTAGGCCCGCGGCGACGGCCTCGGTGACGAAGATGCGCCGGAAGTCGTGCGCGGTGTAGCGCAGCGGTGCGCCGGTGGCGTCGCGTAGGCCGGTGCGGGCTATCAGGTTCTTCAGCAGTTTCTGGACGGTGTTGACGTTGATGACTTCGTGCCGGTGGCCGATTTTGCGTTGGAACAGGTGCGGCAGCGGCGGTCCGGTGACCCGTTCGGCGCCGTCGTAGCGGGCGACGAGCGGGATCGCGCCGTGAGCGTCGCGGAGCCGGGTGATGATGGTGRCCAGGACACTGGCCAGTTCCGGGCTGACCAGTAGGAGCCGTTCCTCGTCGTTCTTCGATGGCATGATCTGCAGCAGTGGCACGGTCTGGCCGGTGTCCGGCAGGCGGTAGGTGCTCAGCGCGAGATGCGTGAGCTCGAGGAGTTCCTCGATGCGGACGCCGGTGTGGCGCAGGGTTTCCACGATCGCCCAGGTCCAGAACGCCTCGTCCTCGGCGCGAGTCAGGTCGACCAGCCCGCCGGTGGTGAGGTCGGTGACGAGGGTCGCGACAGTACCGTGGTGGCGGGCGGTCAGCGTGTGGCTGACGCGCAGCGTCCGGCGGTAGGAGGTGCCGGCGTGGTCGAAGACCTCGCCGGCGGGCATGGCGTTCGCCGTCGCGAGCAGCCTGGCTTGGGTGTCGAGGTGGGTTTCGGCGGTGTCGACGAGGACGGGCAGGTGCGGCAGGCGTTCCCGGATGCGCTGGTGGATCTGCGCGGTGACCTGCCTTTTCAGCTTCGCCATGCCGTCGGTGTCACCTTTGCGGACCGGGCTGGGCGCGGCGAACGGCACCCAGGAGGCGTCGTCCAACGCCCACTCCTGGATGTCGAGGTAGAACGCGCGGACCCCGGTGAGCAGGTCGAGGTGGCGTTTGCGGGGCCGGCCCTGCTCGGACGGCTTGCTGGTGAACATGATCCGCTGTTTCCAGGCGTCGGCGACCTCGGCGGGCAGGGTCAGGGTGTCGATACCGGGGTGGTGGGCCTCGATGTCGGCCCAGAACCGTCCGGCCAGGACGGTGACCAGCGCGCGGAACGAGCCGTAGTCCATCCCGGGGCGCCGTTCGTCGAGGTAGCGGATCAACACGGCGCGGACGGCCGGCGACTGGATGCGGTAGAGATCGACGAGTTCGGCGGTCGGTCGGGGCCCCGCACGCAGCGCGGTGCGCATCGCCACCCGGGTGTCCAGGACGCCGACCGTGCGCAGCAGGTCCCACGCCGGGTAGATCCCCAGCGGGACATGGTTGCGGGCGTTCAGGTAGTAGGAGCGGATCTCGAAGAGGTCTTGCGGGGTCAGCTGCTCGACCGTCTTACCGGTATGCAGCACGACCCTGGCGATCAACGCGAGCGTCTCGCCCTGCTGCCGGCCGGACAGGCCCATGACCTGGGCTCCCCGGCCGAGCCGGGAGAACAGCGCCGGGCTGATGACCTGTTGGGTGTGGCTGAGCAGCGCGGACGGCCGGTAGCGGCGGATGAAGTCGTAGCTGGGCAGGATCGCCCGACACAGCAGCAGCCCGACCAGGCCGCGGCGTAGTTCGTCCTTGCCCGCCCAGGGGCTCAGGCCCTCGCGGGCGCGCAGCGGGTCGATCCACTCGTAGCGGTCCCCGTCGGCCGCCGCCCACCGCTGCTGCCACCCCGACCCCGGATGCTCGCCGAGCCAGCGAAGGATCCGGGCGGCTCCCCGGGTCCACTGCTCGCCGTGGCGGTCCGCCGGGAACACCGGCAACGTGGGGATCTCTGCCAGCACCAGTCCGGCGCTCGCCCAGTTAAACGGTCCGACCCGCACCGTGCTCGTCGCGGCGGCCACCTCGACGCTGGCAGGTGCGGACGCTGTCGTCGTCATCGGCCGGCTGGCCCGAACAGCACGGTGAGGTCCTCAGCCCGGTAGGGGGTCGTCGCCCCGCCGGGGCCCGGCGGCGTCAGCGGCTCGTCGCGGCCGGCGAGATGGTCCCGTACTCGGCGGATGACCTCGAGGTCGTCTTCCACGAGGTAGGTCTCGGTCGTGGTCAGATGAGCGTGTCCGAGGATCGTCTGCACATCGCGCAGCGACAGCCGAGCATCCCGGATCATGCGCAGGGCGCAGGTATGCCGCAGGTCGTGCATGGTCCAGTTGGTGCCCAGCAGTCCGTTGGCGCGGCGCAGCACCGCCCGCAGCGCCTCGTAGTTCAACGGCACGCGACCGGGCGGACCGCCGTCGCGGGCACGACGGCGCAGCGTCTGCCAGACCGGCGCGTCAGCACCCAGCCCGCCGATCTCCTCCACGTGCAGGCGCAGCCACACGAACGCCTCCGGGCTGGCCGGCAGCCACTGCGGCGCCCGTGTCCCCTTGCGCCGGACCTGGATCAGCTGATCGCCCCAATCCAGATCGACACCGCGCATTCCCAGCAGCTCCCCGGCACGAGCGCCGGTGCTGACCGCCAACGCCAGGATCGCCCGGTCACGGTCCGAACGCATCGCAGTGAACAGCCGCTCCCACAACTCGTCCGGCATCGCCCGCGGCCGACGTTTCGGTGTCGGCGGGTTATAACGCAGCCGCCCCTMCAGCCGGAACGGTTCCAACGGGTTGTGATGCGCATGAGGACGCCGCCCCCGCCCCCGAGCCAGCACCACCGGATTGACCAGCGGCCCTTCACCCCGCTCGATCCAGAACGCGTAAAACGACCGCACGACAGCGTTCGAGTGCCGAATCGTGGCCACCATATAGCTGTCGTCCTGGAACCGCTTGCGGGTGATCGGGTTCACCGTTCCTGCCGTCATCGCAGAATCAGTTCGCGGCAACCGACGCCGCTTACTGGTCCGCTGCAACCACAGCACGAAATCCCGCGCCTCCGCCGGACACGCCTTCGACCATTCCACCTCCACCGCCCGCAGGAACCGCCACCAACGCAGCAACGCAAACGCATAGCTGCGAATCGTCGCGGCCGAACATCCCTGCGCTACCAGGTCACGCAGGAATCGTCGGATCGGCTCGACCGGCCGACCCTCCTCATCCACCACACAGAACGGCTCGACACCGGCCATCGGGACCACTCGACCCCACACCGGCAGATCGATCAGATCAATCACACGATCACGATTATCGGACATCCACACGCAGTCCTCTCACTGGGAACTGCGTGACATCTACCGACCGGCCACCACCCGCCGCCTACGACACGCTGATCGTCCGCCCGGTAGTCCGGTCAACGGTTCCGACCACCGACAGGTCCACCGCAGGAGCGACTATTAAATAACCCTTGAGTTCTGCATTGCTGCTGAGATCGTACTGGCAGGCGATCCTCACGGGGACAGGGCCTCCCTGTGTCCTTCGCGGCCG
>NZ_MAXA01000093.1 GCF_001854695.1 Parafrankia soli | reverse complement strand
ACCTGCACACCGTGTCCCGCCCGCGACCAGTGCACCACCTCGAAGAAACACCGCCGGCAGCTCACCGTGCACCCCCGCGACGCCTACCACGCCCAAGCCGACGCCCGCGCCCGGCAGGACACCACCGACTGGCAGGCGAAATACGCGCTGCGGGCAGGGGTCGAGGGCACCATCCGCCAGGGCGTCGCCGTCACCGACCTACGCCACACCCGCTACCACGGCCTGGCCAAGACCCACCTGCAACACGTGTTCTCCGCGGTCGCGCTCAACCTGATCCGCCTCGACGCATGGTGGAACGGCCACCCCCTCGACCGCACCCGCACCAGCCACCTCGCACGCCTCGAACTCACCCACGCCGCATAAGGCCGAATTAGCCAGCAGGGTCGTGGGTGAATGCAAACCCCAGTCCCTCGACCCCGCCCCACGAGGTCGCCGGTGTCAGCAGACCGGCCCGGCACGCCGCGTCGAGCGCCAGCCCGGCCGTCGACCCGTCGACCTCGGCAACTTGGCCGACGACGTCGGTGTCCATCGGCGAGCGCAGCAGCGCGGCGACCTGGACGACGCGCCGCGCCGGCTCTGGAAGCTGAGCCAGCAGTGCCTCGACGAGGTCACGTACGACGACCGGTTCGGGGGCGGCGGCGTCGGACGCCGCAGCGTCGAGCAGCAGCGGCAGCCCGCCGCTGCGCCGCGCCACCTGCTCCGCGCGGGCGGCGGTGGAGGCCGCCGGGTCGAGCGCGGTGAGGTAGTCCCGGACAGCGGCCGCCGCCAGCGGTCGCAACGGCACGGCGTTGACGCTGTCCAGCCGGGACAGCTCACGCATGACGTCGCCGGCCTCGGCGCGCATCGTCGCGATCAGCAGCAGGTGGCTGTCGACGATCCCGCCGGCTACCTGCCGCACCAGCTCGACGGTGTTCGTGTCGGCCCAGTGCAGGTCCTCCAGCACGATCACCAGTGGTTCGGCGGCGGCCGTCAGCACCGCGTCGGCGACCGCGGCCAGGGCGGCGAACCGCACGGCGGCCGCGCTCGCCGCGTCGCCAGGTGCGTCGCAGCTTCCGGCCCCCTCCAGCAAATCCACGGCCGAGGAGATCCTCGCCGGCCGCCCGCCGCGGCGGGCAAGGGCGCGCAGCGCCTGCTGCCAGGGCCACAGTGCCGGAGCGGCATGGTCGGGGAGGCTGTAGCCACGGCCGACCTGCACCGCCGCCGACGCGCCCGCTGGCGGGCTGGTCGGGGGCCTCGCGCCCTCCCGCAACGCCTCTTCCACCAGCCGGGTCTTGCCGATCCCCGCCGGGCCGGTCACCAACACGACACCGCCCCGACCCGCCGCCGCCGTCCGCGCCCGCGAACGCAGCAGCGTCAACTCCTCCTGCCGCCCGACGAACGGGCGATGATCACCGCGCACCCACCAAGGATGAGGCATACCCCGGCCACGCAGGTAGCCGGTTCCGTGCCGAAGTTCCGTACTGGCACTGAGGGACGGGGCCGCCCGGCGCGGGATCGTCGACCACGATCACCGGAACCCGACCGACGCAGGAGGCGCCCGATGGACCTCATCATCCAGCCGATCTTCGGCCTTCCCAACCCACCCAGCACGGCGTGGGTGGACGACGTCCTGTCAGCCGTCCACGACGACGGCGGCGCCTCGTCAGCCGGGCCATGTCGACGAGCGGGGACGACGGCGCACCGGACGGGTTGATCACGCTCTGGCGCGACGCCGGATCCGCGTCGACCGGCCCCGCGGCTCCTGCGGTCGACGCCGGCGGCGGCGTCCGGCTGGGCGCCGGGCGCCGTTACACGGTGACCGGACACTTCGCCGGCGCCGCCACCGGTCCGGCCCGTTACCTGCGGCAGGCCAGCTTCGACGGGCCGCGCACCCCGCGGTGGACCACGGCCTTCGACCGGGCGGGCACCGAGCGGATCTGGCCGGCCGTTCGCGATCTGCCCGGCATCGTCGCGACGCTGGCGGGCCGGGCGGACGACGGCGCCACCGTGATGTACCTGCTGGCCGAGACCGTCGAGGCGCTGGATGCGGCCACCGGGCGGGTCCTGTCGACGTCGTTGCTGCCCGGCGAGGACCCGGCCCTGCTCACCGGCCCGGACCGGGTGGAGGTCCATCGCCTGATGCACGCCGTACTGCCCACCGACATCCCGGGTGCCCAACACGCCGTCCTCCCCACCGCCGGTCCAGCCTGACTCCGACGACCCGGCCGCCAGGAAGAACACGGCATCGACCAAGCCGGCGGGCCCGGTTACAGCCGTCGGGTCCACGCCGCCACGGGCACGCCAGAGAACAGAACATAGATAGCGGTGGGCGTGCCCGTTCCCGCCGGGCCGAGGGGCAGCCGGGCAGGACAACACCCGGCAACCTGCGTGCTAACGCCCCGGCTGATTGACCGACAGGCACCCTGGGCACYGTTCTCCCGGAATACGTACCGTGAAATGCCAGGTAGCCCAGCACAGCGGATGCCAGGTGACACGGAAACCGTGAGCCCGCCGCAGGTAAGGAGGAGAAGACCTCCATGGAGAGAATGCATACCGGGGCCCGGCGGGTGGCGTCGATGGGTGCGACAACCGTCCGAGAGAATCCGACCGAAGAACTCACCGCAGCGAGAACAGACAATGCGAGCACGTGCTCTCACCGTCTGTAGGACCGCCCGCCCGCCGGGCTCGGCTAACAGGCCGCCCACACATCCAGAGGAGAAACCGATGAAGCGCACCGGCAGCTTCACCGTAGGTCTGACCATCCTAGCCACGCTCGGCTTCCTCGATCTTACCAGCATCACGCTGGTCCCGGACCACACGGCGTACGCTGTCATCTACAGCGGACTTGGCTTGATAACGCTCGCCGGGGCCCGCTCGGCGCGGCGTGGCGGACGCCGTGGCCTGAGCGCCGTCGTCGTCTCCCGACTGGTTTCGGTCCTGCTGGGTATCCTGGGGCTCTTCATCGATGACGTGCGGGGATTGGATCTGTACCCGCTCGTGATGACCACTGTGCTCACCCTCGTCGGGATCAAGCTCGCCGCCAAGGTGTTGCGCCAACCGCAGCTCTCGCCGGCCGCACCCGACCCCACGCGGACGCGAGGCTGACGACACCCGACCGGCGGCTTGAGGTGCCGCAGGCTCGGCGGTGCACGGCGGCGATCCCGGCAGTGCGGCACAGCACGGGTCGGACCCTTGAAGAATATCGGCCGAGTGCCGCGAGGGGGGCATTCGACCGACATTCTTCGCCGGAAATGCGCGCCGGGACCAAAGTTCTCGTCACGGTCGGCCCCCGGAGATCCGCGACATCGTCGGGTCGCCCATGTCCCTCTACTACTCTCGACTTTCGCGCTTTTTCTTGATCGTCTGCCGCGAGCGAAGAAGTCGACTGATTGCGCTCGTTGAGCTGGGTCGCATGTTTCCGCGGGTGGCACGGCTCGGTGTGGCGTGCGGGGAAACGAGYAGCCCGCCAGGCTGGTGAGGGGAGCATCGGCGTTTCCTAAACCAGGCTCGAAAGCTGGACGCCGATGCTCCCGGATGTCACGATACCCGTCTCTCTGGCGATGCTGCTGGAGGGTTTCCGGCCGTGTTTCACCGCGCCGACGTTTCGGGTGTTCCGCGCCCTCGTCGTCGGGATGCTGGCGGCGACCGGCCGACGGACGGTGTGCGGCATGCTCGTCGGGGCCGGGCTGTCACGGACCTGGCCGCACGACCGGGCGCACCGGTTCTTCGCCGCTGCCCGCTGGGACCCCAACCAGCTCGGTCTGGCACTCGCCCGTCT
>NZ_MAXA01000092.1 GCF_001854695.1 Parafrankia soli | reverse complement strand
TCGCTGAGTCCTTCGACGGCGTACTTACTGGCGTGGTACCACGCACCCATGGGTGTGGCGAACCGTCCACCCATGGAGCTGATGTTGATGATGGTGCCACTGCGCTGGGCACGCATGGCTGGCAGCACCAGCTGAGTCAGATGGGCCAGACCGAACAGGTTGACCTCGATCTGCGCGCGGGCCTCGCGCATCGGGACGTCTTCCAGCGCGCCGTATGAGCCGTACCCGGCGTTGTTGACAAGAACGTCAATGCGGCCTTCAGCGGCGAGGATCTCAGCGACCGCGTTCTTGGTCGAAGTCTCATCGGTGACGTCGAGCGAGAGCGTACGTACACCCGAGGCCGCCAACGCCGTCATCCGGTCGGCTCGGCGAGCAGCGCCGTAAACGATGAAGCCGGCCTCATGGAGTTGACGGGCGGTGGCCTCGCCTATGCCGGAGGAGGCGCCGGTGACCAGAGCTACCTTCTTGGTCATGTCAGTTCCTTTCGCCGTGTCGTGGTGTTGCACTCCGGCCAGGCCGGGGGCGCTGTCCGAGCAGGTACTGGCCGACACCCAATCGGGTCGGGAAGCATCTATCAGACCATCGGTCTCTACCGTAAGAGACCGATGGTCTCCAGTCAAGAGACCGCCGGTCTGTATCGCGTTGTGCAGTTCGAGGTCGGCGCCGCAGGCGGTTCCTGTCGGCCGTCGTCAGTGGCGGGACGTGGGTCCCGACTTCGGGCGCGCACCCTCGAGCCGGCTCAACCGTCGCGGGTGAACAGTGGAGAGCGCGCCCCGCGAGTGCGTTGGACGCGCGACCCGACAGGGCGCGACGCAGGGGCGAGGAGGGTTCGGCGCCGTAGCCGACGGCACAGCTGCGACGATCTTCGTGCCGCGCGCAGGGAGGGGTCCGTGCGATCGATTGCCGTTGCCCGCCAACGGGAGGTGCGCCTCCGACCGGCAGCCCTCGACCCTCGATCGGATCACCGACCCCCCGAAGAGTAAGAGACCGACGGTCTATAGTCAAGAGACCGGCGGTCTCCTAGAATGGGTGGTGTGACAGCTTTCCAACGCGCCAGGAGCGAGGAGCAGCGCACCGTGCGGCGGCAGAGCATCCTCCAGACTGCCGCCACGATGCTCGATGAGATGCCCGTCGCAGCGCTGAGCCTGAACGAGCTGAGCCGCCGCGTCGGACTGGCGAAGTCCAACGTGCTGCGCTACTTCGAGTCGCGCGAGGCCGTGCTCCTCGACCTCCTCGACCACGCCGCCGCCGAACTCCTGGCAGAGATCGACGAGGCACTACAGTCGAACGTCGACCCATCCGCCCCGCCGCACAGCAGAGCCCAATCCATGGCCAGCGCACTCGCCACCTCGTTTGCAACTCACCCGATGCTCTGCGAACTGCTCAGCGCACAGGCCGGAGTGCTGGAGCGCAACGTCTCCATCGAGGTCGCAACCCGGTACAAGCAGGGTGCACGCGACAGCCTGGTCGGACTTGCCACGCTCCTCCAACGCCTACTCCCCGAGCTCAAGGAAGAACGTTCCGCCCGAGCAGCCAGCATGATCATAATCCTCGTGGGAGCCCTGTGGACCCACAGTCATCCCGCCCCCGCCGTCCTCGCCGCCTACGACGCCGATCCGAGCCTGGCATTCATGCACGTTCCTTTCGCCGAGGCACTTGAGCAAACAGTCGCGACCTTCCTGGTCGGCATGCTGATTGAGGGCGCCCACACTCCATAACCGCTGATTCCGAAGGCAGTGTTGCGTTCGGAAGGTCGGAGAAGAGCGTGGAGTCGTTGAATGCCGGGGAGGAAGTCATTGTTGCAGGGCTTCCACTTCCACCGATACTTGCCGCAGTCAGGTGTGAAACGGGGAACTGCGCAGGAGCGCATCAGCGGCGGGACGTGCACCGGTGGCGGCGCGGCGGTGAACGCCTCGTAGGCGGCGCTTTCGCGGGCGAACCGTTCCCGCCACGGCTGTGCCTGGTCGGTGAGTACCTTCAGGACGGCCGGTTGATCCCGATAGGTGCTGGCGAGCAGAATCGCCTTCTCGGTGGCCCTTGACAGCCAGCGTCTGCCGGGGGTGGAAGTCCGGGTGGCAGTGAGCCCGGCTGTTCCCTCCCAGCAATCCGGATCAGCAGATCGCGCAACGTGTTCGGGTGGAGCACGCTGGCGTCGTAGACCACCGTGAAGGCCATCGGTCAGTACATCCCCAGCTCCTGGGTCAGCCCGGTCAGGTCGTCGGCCGCACCCCTGCGCTCCAGGTCGTCGCGGCTCCGGTACTCGTGGAGGTCACGGAACCTGACCCGCCGATGGGTACCGACCAGACAGAACAGGATCTCGCCGGACTCCAACAGCCTGATCGAATAGGGCCGGGACACGGTCAGGAAGTCAGCCGCCTGCTGTGTGGTCACCTCAGCGGAGTCGGGCATGACGTTGATGCGCTTCCCCTCCGTCAGGTACGACGTCGCGCAGCACGACCTGGAGGCAGTATGACCACCACCCCGGCCCGCATCCGGCTGTCCCGCGCCCCGGGGTGGCGCATGCCGACGGGCGCCGAGAAGGTCGACCGGACCACCCCGTGGGGTAACCCGTTCGATCACCGTGAGTGTGGCCGGGCCGACGCCATCCGGCGGTACGCCGCATGGCTCGCCGGTGAGGGACCGGACAAGCTGCCCGGGGGCCGGCGCGTGGGGATGGTCTCCCGCTCCTGGGTGCTCGACCACCTGCCCGACCTCGCCGGCCATCAGCTGGCGTGCTGGTGCCCGCTGGACGAGCCGTGTCACGCCGACGTACTCGCTCGCCTCGCCACCGAGAGTGCCGGGGCCTGACAGTCCCGGTGTGGCTGGGTGTCGGCCGCACCCCTGACCACGCTGACCGCGAAGAGGAACCCGGTCACAGCCGGCTACCCCACAGCGGGACGCAGATCGGACAGCACCCCGACCTCGATTTCGAGCATCCGGAGCCTGTCCTCGGGAAGCAGCGCGAGGATCGCCTCCACCTGCACCCGCAGGCCGGGATCGGACGTCCACCTCACCGCCGGAGGCTGGCCGGCCGTCGCTGTCGCCCGGCCTCCACGGCTTGCCGGCCGGGCCGCATACCTCGCCGTCCCTCGGTCCCGCACGAACCGCTCAGCCCGATCGTCATCGAACCTTGGAGGATCTTCGACATGAACTGATCATCCGTCAGGCCACCGCGCGCCTCGCGCCCCACCAGGTCCCAGGGGGTCACTTCTCAGGAAACTGCGACACAGGCCCTCGGCGTCATCCACGGTGGCTTCGTGGCCCGCCCGCACACACCACGCACCGTGGGGTTTCCTGCACGACGTGTACGGGGCGCTCGCGGCCGCGCTCGAACCGTCGATCTCCAGGGAGAGCGTGTGATCAAGATCGTGTCCCTCATGAGCCGCAGGCCAGGCCTCACGATGGACGAGTTCATCGCCTACTACGAGGAGAAACACGTTCCCCTGGTGAGCAGGCTGCTGCCCTTCTATTCCGACTACCGGCGCAACTTCGCGGTGGAGGGCACCGAACACCGGACCGGTCACATGGCCCCGGGTCGCGCCACGGAGCGGCTGTTCGACGTCATGACCGAGCTGACCTACGAGAGCGAGGAAATGTACCGGAAGACGGTCGACGCCCTCGCCGGCAAGGAGATCGGGCGGATCATTGCCGAGGACGAGGCCCGTTTCCTCGACCGCTCGTCCATACGCACCTACATCGTCAACGAACGCCGATAGCGACGTTTGGAGCACCCACCACATCCCCGCCGGATCGAGGTT
>NZ_MAXA01000091.1 GCF_001854695.1 Parafrankia soli | reverse complement strand
ACGCTTCCTGGTCGGAGCTGCGGCGGATGGTGGAGTACAAGGCCGACTGGTATGGCCGCACGGTGATCGCGGTCGACCGTTTCTACCCGAGCAGCAGGACCTGCTCGGCCTGTGGGTCGATCGTCGAAAGGCTGCCGTTGCACGTACGGGAGTGGGAGTGCCGCTGCGGTGCGCACCACGACCGGGATGTCAACGCCGCGAAGAACATTCTGGCCGCGGGGCTCGCGGTGTCTGCCTGTGGAGACGGAGTGAGACCACCTCGCTCCTAGAGCGAGGAGGCGTCCGTTGGTGAAGCAGGAACCCGTATCGCAAGGTGCGGGAATCCCCGGCCGTCAGGCCGGGGAGGATGTCAAGGCCACGGACACGGCGCCGACGAGATCCAGCGCGACGATGGCCACCAGCCGGCCGCCCTGGTCGTCGAAGAAGCGGACCCCGCGGCGGCCACCGGCAGCACCGGAGCCATCACCGTGGTCGGCGCCAGCTCCGGTGGCGCCAGGGCCGGCCGCCGGGCCGGTCGGGGGCGGAGCTTTGGACGACATGTGCACCTCCCGTAGACACTCGAGGATCGCCTGGTTGGGCCGGCATGATCCGGTGGTACGTCGGGATCGTCTCCCAGACCTACGACAGATCTCGGCTCGCCAGCGAGACGACAACACCCGGACACGCCCCCTCGCCCGCGGCACCACTCGAAGGACTCGACCGGGGGCGGGGACGACCTGGGCGTACAGGGGATAGAGCTACCGAGGGCCGGGCCGCCCCGATAACGGGCCGTCTCGGTGTCGGGCCGGCCCTCGGTGTGGTTCGGTGCGGACGGGAGGCGCGATGCGCGACGGTGATCTGCCCGGGGGCTCCCGGGCGGAGCGGACGACCCGCGCCCAGCCCGCCCGGGGCCGGAACCGGGGCCGGGGCCTGGGCCGCTCCCGGCCGGCCGGGAGCGGGAGCGCAGCGGCACGGGGCGAGGCTGAGGCCCGGGAGCTGGTCGCGCGGCTGCGCGCGGCCACCGGATCCGCCGTGGTCCGCACCGCGGGTGGCACGGCACCGGTGGTCGATCATTCGGCGCGGCGGCGCGCCGAGTACTCCTCGGACGCCTCCAACTACCGGGTCACCCCCGAGGTCGTCGTCCTGCCGCGCGACGTCGACGAGGTCCTCGCTGTCGCCGCGGTCTGCCGGGAGACGGGCACCGCGCTGACGGTGCGCGGCGCGGGGACGTCCATCGCCGGCAACGCGGTCGGCCCCGGGGTCGTCATGGACCTCAGTCGGCATCTCACCGGAACTCCGGACATCGACCCGGATTCCAGAACCGCCAAGGTCGCCCCCGGTCTGGTGCTGGACGACCTGCAGGCCGCCGCGCGCCCGCACCGGCTGCGGTTCGGCCCCGACCCGTCCACCCACGGTCGCGCCACCCTCGGCGGCATGATCGGGAACAACGCCTGCGGGGCGCGCGCGGTGGCCTACGGGCGGACCGCCGACAACGTCGTCGCCCTCGACGTCGTGGACGGCACGGGCCGCCGTTTCGCCGCCACCGCCGCGGCGACAGGCACGCCACCGTCCGGCAACGGATCGCCTGCCGGGCCGGTGGTGCCGGGGCTCGACACCTTCGTCCACGCGAACCTCGGAGTGATCCGGACGGAGCTGGGGCGGTTCGACCGGCAGATCTCGGGTTACTCGCTGGAACATCTGCTGCCCGAGCGCGGTGCCCATCTCGGGCGCGCTCTCGTCGGTACCGAGGGCACCTGCGCCGTCGTGCTCGGCGCGACGGTCCGGCTCGTCGAGGTACCGGCCGCGACCGCGCTCGCGGTGCTCGGATACCCGGACATGGCGACCGCCGCCGACGCCGTCCCCGGACTGCTCGGCCACCGCCCGCTCGCCGTCGAGGGCATGGACGCCCGCCTCGTCGACGGGGTGCGCCGCCACCGGGGGAGCGGCACCGTCCCCACGCTGCCCGATGGCGGCGGCTGGCTGTTCGTCGAGGTCGGCGGGCCGACCGGGTCGGACGCCGCGGCCGCGGCGGCGGCGGTCGTGGCCGACGCGGGAGCGGGGGCGTCCATGGTGCTGCCGGCCGGGCCTGTGGCCGCGGCGCTCTGGCGCCTGCGGGAGGACGGGGCGGGCCTGGCGGGGCGCACCCCGGACGGGGCCCCGGCCTGGCCGGGCTGGGAGGACGCCGCCGTCCCGCCCGCCAACCTGGGTTCCTACCTGCGTGAGTTCGGCAAGCTGATGCGGGCCCACCAGCTGGACGGCGTCGCCTACGGTCACTTCGGTGACGGTTGCGTGCACGTGCGGATCGACTTCCCGCTCGCCGAGCATCCCGGCCGGCTGCGGACCTTCCTCACCGCGGCGGCGCACCTGGTCGTCGCGCACGGCGGCTCGCTGACCGGCGAGCACGGGGACGGGCGGGCCCGCGGCGAGCTGCTTCCGATCATGTACTCGCCGGACGCTCTGGCGGCCTTCGCCGCCTTCAAACACATCTTCGACCCGGACGACCTGATGAACCCCGGGGTCGTCGTGCGCCCACGGCCGCTTGACGCCGACCTGCGCCGCCCGCGGGCCCGTCCGCTGCCGCGGGTGGAAGGGAGCTTCGCGCTCACCGCGGACGCGGGGGACCTCACTCAGGCCGTGCACCGCTGCGTCGGCCTGGCGAAGTGCCGGGCGGACACGTCCACGTCCGGGGGCTTCATGTGCCCGTCCTTCCTGGCCACCCGGGACGAGAAGGACTCGACCCGGGGCCGCGCGCGGGTCCTGCAGGAGCTTGCCGCCGGTGGCCCCGCCGGCCCGGGTGGCCCCGCCGGCCCGGGTGGCCCCGCCGGCCCGGGTGGTGCGCCGGCCATCCCCGCGCCCGCGCGGCGGGAGTGGCGCGATCCGGCGGTGCGCGAGTCGCTCGACCTCTGCCTGTCGTGCCGTGCCTGCGCCCGGGACTGCCCGGCCGGTGTCGACGTCGCCCGGTACAAGTCCGAGGTGCTGCACCGGGCCTACCGCCGTCGCCCGCGACCGGCGGCGCACTACGCCCTCGGCTGGCTGCCCCGGTGGACGCGTCTCGCCGGGCGCGCGCCCCGGGTGGTCAACGCGGCGCTGCGCACCGGCGCGATCCGCCGTCCACTGTTCCGGCTCGGCGGTCTGGACGCCCGCCGCGCCGCGCCGGAGTTCGCCGCGGAGCCGTTCCACCGCTGGTGGCGGCGAACCAGCCGGAACGCGCCGGCCGCCACCGGCGACCGGACGGACCCACCGGTGCTGCTGTGGGTCGACACCTTCACCGACGTGTTCGCGCCCGGCGCCGCGCGCGCGGCGGTCGAGGTCCTCTCCGCCGCCGGCCACCGGGTACTGATCCCGAGCGGACGGCCCGCCTGCTGCGGCCTCACCTGGATCACCACCGGCCAACTGGACGGGGCGCGGCGCCGCCTGCGCCGGGCCCTCGACCAGCTCGCCCCCTACGCGCTCAGCGGGATCCCGATCGTGGGGCTGGAGCCGTCGTGCACGGCTGTTCTGCGGGACGACCTCGTCGAGCTGTTCCCCGGAGACCGGCGGGCCGAGGCGCTCGCGGCGGGCGTGCGGACGCTCGCCGAGCTGCTGACCCAGGATGGCGGCCCCGAACGGCGCCCGGCCAGGAGCCCCGCCGGCGGCGGAAACCCGGCCGGTGGAAGGAACCCCGCGGGCGGGTGGCGGCTTCCGCGGCTGGACGGCGTGCGGGTGCTCGCGCAGCCGCACTGCCACCAGCACGCGGTCATGGGCTTCGAGACCGACAGCGCGCTGCTGCGGGCCGCCGGCGCGGAGGTCGAGACCCTGGCGGGGTGCTGCGGCCTGGCCGGTGACTTCGGGATGCGGCGTGGGCACCACGACATCTCGGTCGCCGTCGCCGAGCGGGCGCTGCTGCCCGCCCTGCGCGCGGCGGGGGAGGACACGGTGCTGCTCGCGGACGGCTTCTCGTGCCGCACGCAGGCCGCCCAGCTCGGTGGCCGGACTGCTTATCACCTCGCCGAGCTACTTGCCAAAAAGTTGCGTCCCGGCTGACCCAACGGTCGAATTTCACAGAAACAACGGATAGCTGTGGTGCGGTGACCGTCCTGGGTCACTGTGGTGCTGTGCGCATCTCACCGGTCACGGAGACGGCAGGCGGATCGTCCGCCGCCGTCCGCCGCCGGCGCACACGGCGCCGGCCTCACCTGGCGAGCCGTCAACGGACGCACCTGTTCACGCGCCTGCGGACTCGCCTCCGGACCCTGCCGATCGTGCTCGCGGCGCTGCTCGTGGCCGCCGGGTGCGTCTCGTGCGTGTCCTGGAACGACTCGTCCGATGCCACGGACTCGCACGGTTCGGGTGCCTCGTGCCCGCCCGTGCCGGGGGTCACGGCGGACGAGGTCCGGCTCGGCCTGCTGTTCCCGAACACCGGCAACGCGGCGTCGCTGTTCGACCCGTTCCGGGCCGGGGTCGACGCCCGGCTCGGGGTGGCGAACGCGGCCGGTGGCGTCCAGGGGCGGAGCATCGAGTACTCGTGGCGCGACGACGAATCGCAGCCCAGCGTCAACGAGACCGCGGCCCGCATGCTCGTCGACCAGCACCAGGTGTTCGGGATCGTCGAGTCCACCACGGCCGCGTCCGGCTCGGCGGAGTTCCTGCACAGCCGCGGCATCCCGGTCACCGGAACGTCGCTGGAGGCGTCCTGGACCACCTTCGACAACATGTTCAGCTACTCGAACATGATCGCGGACGGTGCCTCGGTGTCGACCTGGGGTGACTTCGTCGCCGAGCGCGGGGGGACGACGGCGCTGATCGCCGCGTCGAGCTTCTCGGCCGCCTCGGGCGCCTTCGGCGAGGAGCTGGCCGCCAGCCTGGAGGCAGCCGGGGTGCGGGTCGTCGGCACCCTCGACGCGACCGGGCCGATCGACTTCGCCGACGTCGGCGCGCAGGTGCGTGACAGCGGTGTCGACACGCTCGTCGGGGCGGTCACGGGGGCCGCGTTCGGCCAGGTCGTGCTGGGCGCCCGGGGGGCCGGGGCCAACCTGCGGGTGATCCTCTCGCCGTCCGGGTACGACCAGAGCCTGCTGGACGTCTTCGGCCGGGTGCTGAGCGGCGTCTACATCTTCGTCGACTACCAGCCGTTCGAACTCGACACGCCGGGCCACCGCGCCTTCCTCGACGCGATGACGCGGTACGCCCCGTACCTGCAGCCGCCGAACAGGCAGGCCGCGCTCTCCGGCTGGATCTCGACCGACATGTTCCTGCGCGGGCTGGCCGAGGCCGGCCGGTGCCCGACCCGGGAGCGCTTCATCGAGGAGCTGCGCGCCGTCCGCGACTACGCCGCCGACGGGCTGCTGCCGGCGCCCATCGACTTCACGGACTCCTTCGGTCAGCTCGGCCGGTGCTACACCTTCCTTCAGGTGGCTCCCGACGCGAGCCGCTTCGACGTGCTCCGGCCGGCACCGCGCTGCGGCCGGCTCGAGCACTGACCCGCGGCCCGGCCGGCGGCGCCGGCATCAACATCCCGACAATCGGCCTTCTGGTGACCGGCCGTTGTGAAAGAGTCCGTCTGACGAGTAAGCAAGGGGCGCGTGACGGGCCACCCTGGGACCTTCGACCCAGGACCAATGTCCTAATGTGACGGGACCACGCCTGTCCGTCATTGCCCATGCGCGGTCAGCGGTGGAAAGATCCTCCTGTCGCCCGGGGACCCCCCGACCCCGGGCGACGTTTTGCCCCCATACGCGACGCTCCCATCCACGCCCACGCCGCAGCCCCGCCGCGCCAGCGGCCAGCGCCGACCGGTCAGCCGTGGGCGGGCCGTGGCTCGGCACGAAGGAGGAAACGTGCAGAGCCCCGGCGACACCGGCGGCGCCGCCGCCCCCCGATTCCTCCGCGTGGGCGCGTACGCGGTCTGCGTCCGGGACGACCACCTCCTGCTCGCGCGCTTCAGCCCCGGTGACCCGGCGGGGGTCCGGTGGACGCTGCCGGGCGGTGGCCTGGACCACGGCGAGCACCCCGAGCAGGGCGCCATCCGCGAGGTCCGCGAGGAGACCGGGCACGACGTGGAGCTCACCGGCCTGCTCGGCATCGACTCGATCCATTACCTGCAGCGGGACGGCACCGACTTCCACGGCCTGCGGGTGCTGTACTCGGCGCGGGTCGTCGGCGGCACGCTGCGCCACGAGATCGGCGGCTCCACCGACCTGGCCGCCTGGATCCCCCTGGCCGACGTGCCGGCACTCGACCGGATCGCCCTCGTCGACATCGCCCTCGACCTCGCCCGCGGCGCCGACCGGATTCCCGCCGCGCCCGGTGGCGGGGCCGACCCCGGAGACGGGCGGCTGGTCCGGGTGGCGGGCGGCTGATCCGGGCGACGGGCGGCTGATCCCGGTGGCGGAAGCTCCCGACGCGATTCGTGGTGGACGCGATTCGTGGTAAGAGTCTCCTGTGGGCATCGTGTCGCCGGGTTTCCAGGGCAGACCGCGATCCGCCGGGTCCGACCTGCCCCCGGGGCAGTACCTCACCGAGGACTTCCCGGTCCTCTCTGCCGGCCCCACCCCGCGGGTCCCGCTGGAGACCTGGGAGTTCACGATCACGACCGAGGCCGGCGTCGAGCACCGCTGGGACTGGCCGGCCTTCCGCGCGCTGCCCGGCGAGTCGCCGACGGTGGACATCCACTGTGTGACCCAGTGGTCGAAGCTCGGCACCTGYTGGGAGGGGGTCAGCCTCGACGTCCTGCTCGGTGATGTCGACACCGCCGCCGAGTACGCGCTGGTGCACTCCTACGGCGGCTACACCACCAACCTGCCCCTCACCGACCTCCTCGACGGCCAGGCCTGGGTGGTGCACCGCTACGACGGGGCCGCCCTCGAACCCGAGCACGGGGGCCCGGCCCGGCTGCTCGTCCCGCACCTGTACTTCTGGAAGTCGGCCAAATGGGTGCGCGGCATCCGCCTCCTCGAACGGGACGAGCAGGGGTTCTGGGAGGCCGGCGGCTATCACGACCGGGGTGATCCGTGGCTGGAGCAGCGCTACCAGGGCGACTGAGGGAACGTCTCGCGTGGCGCGTCGCCCGCCTCGCCGAGGTCCGCGACGAGACGCCGACCGCGCGCACCCTCGTCCTCGACCTCCCCGGCTGGCCCGGGCACCTGTCGGGCCAGCGGGTGGACGTCCGCCTCACCGCCGCCGACGGCTACAGCACCCGCCGCAGCTACTCGCTCGCGGCACCGGCGGCCGGTGACCGGGTCGAGTTGACGGTCCAGCGGGTGCCGGGCGGCGAGGTCTCCCCGTACCTGACGGAGATCTTCTCGGTCGGCGACCCGGTGGAGATCCGCGGGCCGATCGGCGGCTGGTTCGTCTGGCGTCCCGCCGACCCCGAGCCGGTGCTGCTGGTGGCCGGCGGGTCGGGCATCGTCCCGCTGATGGCGATGGTGCGCGCCCGGCGGTCCGCCACCAGCCGGGTGCCGTTCCGCCTGATCTGCTCGGTGCGCTCCCCGGCCGACCTCTACTACGCGGACGAGCTGCGCGAGGCCGCGCGCGCCGACCCCGGGCTGGACGTCACCCGCTGCTACACCCGGGTCGTCCCGGATAACTGGACGTCGCCGCCGCGCCGGCTGCGCCCCGCCGACCTGGCCGAGGCCGGCTGGCCGCCCGACCTCACGCCGACCTGCTACGTCTGCGGCCCGACCGGCTTCGTCGAGGCCGTCGCGGACGCTCTGGTCGAGATCGGCCACGAGCCCGAACGAATCCGCACCGAGCGCTTCGGCCCGAGCGGCTCGAGCCACCCCGCCGGCACCGTCTGATCCCTGGACGGCGGCCTGGCCCCGGGCGGCCTGGCCCCGGGTGGTCAGTGAGCGGGGCCGGGGAGCCAGTCCGCGGCGAAGGGGAAGAGATACCTGTCCGCGATGACGGTCAGCAGCCGGCGGGTCGAGCCGGGCGCCTTCGCCGCACCCACCGGAACACCCGGTCCCACCTGCTCGTACGCCCGCCGCGCGACGGACTCCAACATCCGCGGGACGTCGTCGCGTGTCAGCCGCAGCCCGGTGGCCTCGCGCAGCCGGCTCACCGCGAGCAGGCCGAGCGTCCGCTCCGCGTGATCGGGGAAGACGCCGGCCAGGAAGACGGCGCCGTCGCCGAGCCGTCGCCAGACCGCCGGGCGCTGCGCGGCGGGGACGGCGCCGAGCAGCGCCGCCAGCCGGGGGAGGTCGAGCTCGTCCCAGCGCTGGCGCCGCCAGCCCCGGTCGGTGCGCCGCCACACCTCGCCGCCGGAGAGGCGGGAGTAGGAGGCCAGCAGCTCGGCGAGGTAGAGCTGATGGGCGGGCACGGAGGCGAACGCCGCCAGCTCGGGCGCGTCGAAGACGGGCACCCGGGAACGCGGCCCGGCGCGCTCGGCGACATAGGTGGAACCGACGAGGCCACGCGCCGTGCGGTGTACCGCGGCGGCGAAGACCAGGAACGGCGAGATGAAGGTGAACCTGTCCGGTTCGTCGCGGCCGGCCGTACCCGCGGTGAGGAGCAGCCCGTCCGCCACCGCGGGCCGGTCGAGCAGGTCGAGGATGAGGGTGGGCTCGCGGCGCAGCGCCCCGACCTGATCCGCCCGGCCGCCGGTGAGCGCCAGCAGGTCCTGGTCCGTCAGGTGTTCCCCGTATCGCCGGGCGACGACCTCACGTTCGTCCACCGCCTCATTGTCTCTCCCGGCGGCCTGTCGCGTTCACGTCCGTCGCATGTCCGCTCCGCTCGGTAGACAGGTGGTGTGGAACCGGACCTGCCGACATCACTGCCCGCCAAGCTGTACCTCCTCGCCTACAACCTCGAGAAGGACCGGATGTACCCGAACCGGCGCCTCGGCCAGGCGCTGCGGGCCGCGGCCCTCACCGAGCTGTGGGCGGGCGGCTGGCTCGCCGACGATCACGGCCTGGCCCGGCTGACCGACGGGCCGACCCCCGACGGTGGGCCAGCTGGCGGCCCGTCCGGCCGGGCGGCGCCGACGCCGCGCGGCGGGGTGGGGCGGGCCGACCCGGTGGTCGCGGCGGTGCACCGGCAGATCACCGCCGCGGCCGAGCCGCGTACCTGGGCGGCCTGGATCGACCTCGACCACCGGGCGGCCGTGGTCGAGACCCGTGACGACCTCGAGGCGGCCCGGTGGGTGCGGGTCGCCCGTGGGCAGGTCCTCGCCGTGATCCCGACAACCGCCGTCGCGCTGCTCGAGCGGCCCGGGGTCCGGGAGCTCAACCGGGCGGCCGGGCGGGTCCTGCGAGGGGAGGTCAGGCCCGAGGACGCCGCGCCGGACCTCGTCGCGCTGGTGGCCCTCGCCGCCGCCGGGCAGGTGATCACTCTGGTGAGCGCGGGCCAGCGCAGGGCGTTCCCCGACCGGCTGGCGGATCTCGTCGCGCGGACCGGCCCCGCCGCCGCCGCGCTCGCGGGCCGCCGTCGCGCCGCTGTGGGCTAGCGCGACGCAGTCGGCCTGGCGCGATGCGCGCGCGTCGGTGGCCACAAGTCCCCCAAGGTGTGAGACAGCGCGCCCGGGTTGGGCGTGACCAGCTATTTCCTGGTGAGATGAGCTGCGACGGCCGCCGTCAGCACGGACGGTCCCGGGGCGGGCGGAACAACGAGGAGTGCGACATGTCCGTCCTGCAGTGCGGGTCCGGCGAGGTACCGGGGGAGCACTACCTGCCCTCGTCGCCCAAGACGGTCACCTGGGGCCGGCTGCCCAGCGCGGCGACCGACCCGGTGCTCGAAGTGGCGGCGGGCGCCACCGTCACCATCGACACCGTCTCGCACGAGGGCCTCATGGAGGACCAGGGCCGCGACCCGGTCGCCTTCTGGGCGGAGCACGCCGTCGCAGCGGATTCGGTCCTCCTCGACGCGATCGACATCGCCCGGGACGTCTCCCACTACCGCGGGCTCGACGGCCCGCACGTGGTCACCGGTCCGGTGCGGGTCGACGGCGCGCGCCCCGGCGACATCCTCAAGGTCGAGTTCCTCGAGCTGCGCCCGCGGGTGCCCTACGGGCTCGTCTCCAGCCGGCACGGCCGGGGCGCGCTGCCCGGCGAGCTTCCCGTCGGCCCCGACGGCGTGCTCGCCGACCGTTACAGCCAGTTCTGCGAGGTGGRCGTCGCCGCCGGGCGAGCCGTGATGCGTTACGGCGAGGGCCGGCAGATCAGCTTCCCGGTCGCGCCGTTCATGGGTCTCACCGGCCTCACCCCGGCCGGGGAAAAGGCCCTCAACACGACCCCGCCCGGGGCATTCGGCGGGAACCTCGACGTGCGCGACCTCGTCGCCGGGTCGACGCTCTACCTGCCGGTCCAGATCCCGGGCGCGGGCTTCTACACCGGTGATCCGCATTTCGCCCAGGGGCACGGCGAGGTGTCGCTGACCGCCCTGGAGGCCTCGCTGCGCACGACCGTCCGGCTCACCCCGCTTCCGGCCGCCGCGGCGCTGCCCTTCGGCGCGGGTTCCGGCGGCCCCTTCGGCGAGACCCCGGAGCACTGGATCGCCATCGGCCTGCACAACGACCTCGACGAGGCCATGCGGCTGGCCGTCCGCGAGGCGCTGCGGGTGCTGCGCCAGGTCCGGGATGTCCCGGTGATGGTCGCGTACAGCTACCTGTCGGCCGCCGCCGACTTCGTGGTCAGCCAGGTCGTCGACGACGTGAAGGGCGTGCACTGCCTGATCCGCAAGCGCGACTTCCCGGCCTGGTAGCCGCGGCGCGGTCGTAGCGGCTGAAATTCAGGTCGGCCCGGCGGGCCGACCGGCGGCATCTCAGACCCGGAGGCGGTCGGCCAGCAGGCCGCGGTGGTGGACCGGGTCGCCGAAGAGCAGCTCGGACGTCTTCGCGCGCTTGAAGTACAGGTGCGCGGAGTGCTCCCAGGTGAATCCGATCCCGCCGTGGATCTGGATGTTGTCCGCCGCGGCCGAGAAGTACGCCTCCCCGACGTACGCCTTCGCCATGGAGGCGGCGCGGGCCAGCCGGTCGCTGTCCCCGGCGGCGGCGACCTGGGCCGCGTGATAGGCGACCGACTTCGAGCCCTCGACCGCGACCAGCATGTCGGCGCACCTGTGCTTCACGGCCTGGAACGACCCGATCGGACGGCCGAACTGCAGGCGGTCCTTCGCGTGCCGCACGGCCTGCTCGAGGACGGTCCGGGCGCCGCCGGCGCTCTCGTTCGCCAGCGCGACGCAGGCGAGCCGGAGCACCTGGTCGATCACCGGGCCGGCGTCGCCCTCGGCGCCGATCAACCGGGCCGGGGTGTCACTGAACGTGAGATCGGCCTGTTTGCGGGTCAGGTCCATCACGGGCAACCGGGACCGGGTCAGACCCGCCGCGTCACCGGGGACGGCGAACAGGGAGAGCCCGCCCTCGGCCCACGCCGTGACGAGGATGAGATCGGCCAGCGCCCCGTCCAGGACGAAATGCCGGGTGCCGCGCAACGTATACCCGCTGGCAGCCCGGGCAGCGAGCAGCCCGTGGTGCCCGCCTTCGGCGCCGGTTCCGCCCTGCGGCCCGAGCCCACCGGAACCGGCGGGTTCCGGACGGCCCGTGGGGCCGGCGAACGCCAGTGTCCCGATGGTCGTCCCGCTGACGAGCCCGGGGAGCAGCTCCTTGCGGGCCAGGGCGTCGTCCACCGCGAGCAGCGCGCCGGTGGCGAGCACGGCGGAGGCGAGGAAGGGCGCGCACAGCAGCCGTGCGCCCATTTCCTCCAGCACGATGCCGAGCTCCACGTACCCGAAGCCGGCGCCGCCGTACTCCTCGGGGACGTGTAGCCCCTGCAGCCCGAGCTGGGTGGCCATCTGCCGCCAGATGGCCGGGTCGTACCCGTCGTCGGACTCCATCAGGCGGCGCACCTCCGACTCGGGGGAGGCGTGCTCGAGGAACGACCGCACCGTGCGGCGCAGCTCTTCCTGCTCGTCGGAGAACACCAGACTCACGGAGCTCCTCTCGGCGGCGGGCGGTCAGCGCGGTATGTCACGCCAGGACACATCCTTGTCGACGCGGATGTCGCCGGGCAGGCCGAGCACCCGTTCGCCGAGTATGTTGCGCAGGATCTCCGACGTCCCGCCTTCGATCGTGTTGGCGCGTGATCGCAGGAAGGCGGCCGCGGTGTCCCGGGGACCCCCGCCGCCGAGGGGCAGGCCCGGGCGGGTCATCCGGTAGTCCGGGATGAGGGTGCCCGCCGGGCCCATCAGGTCCACCAGGTACGCCGCCGCGCGGCGGCTGTGCTCGGCGCCGGCCAGCTTGAGCACCGAGCCCTCGGGCCCGGGCCGGCCGCGGTTGCCGCCCGCCGCCGCGCGCGCCGCGGTCAGGGCGTTGACGTTCGCCTCGATCCACAGCCGGATCGCCTGGTCGCGGCGCACCGGGTTCCCGTCGCCGCGGTCGGCGGCCTCCTGGTAGGCGGCGAGGAGCGCCGCGCCCGGATCGACGCCGCCGCTCAGCCCCCCGCCGAGGGAGACCCGCTCGTTCATCAGCGTGGTGGTGGCGACCCGCCATCCCGCGCCGACCGGGCCGAGGCGCTGGGTGTCGGGGATGCGGGCCGCGGTGAAGAAGACCTCGTTGAACTCGGCCTCACCGGTCAGCTGCCGCAGCGGGCGCACCTCCACCCCGGGCGCGGTCAGATCCACCACGAACGCGGTCAGCCCGGCGTGCTTGGGCACGTCCGGATCGGTGCGGGCGATCAGCAGGCCCCGGCGGGCGATATGCGCATAGGAGGTCCACACCTTCTGCCCGTCCACGATCCACTCGTCGCCGTCGCGGCGGGCCCGGGTGGCGAGGCCGGCGACGTCCGAGCCGGCGCCGGGCTCGCTGAACAGCTGGCTCCAGATCTCGGTGCCGGCGAAGAGCGGGCGCAGATAGGCCCCGCGCTGCTCGGGTGTGCCGTGGGTGAGCAGCGTCGGCCCGGTCATGCCGATGCCGATCGGGTTGTACCGGAACGGCGCCGGCGCACCCGCGGCGGCGAGCCGCTGTTCGATCAGCGGCTGCAGCGCCGGGTCGGCGCCGAGGCCGCCGTCGCCCGGCCCGGCCCAGACCCAGGCGAGCCCGGCGTCGAACCGCGCGCCGAGGAACTCGTGCGGGTCCGTCGCGGCCGGCGGATGGCTCCGCAGCAGGTCGTCGACGAGGGTGGTCAGCCCCGCGGCGGTGACGGTTCGGGACATCTCACGCTCCTCTCGCCAGCCGGAACGTAACCGACACCGCCCGGTGCGGCAATGGGATGTCATCCGGCCGCTGAGCGGCACATCAGGCACAGCGGTGCGCGCGGCGGTCGTCCTCTCCATTTCTGTGACTACTCTGTGTAATCGTTGGCCTCGTCCGGCTTTCTAACACTCGCAATAATCGCCTTGGCGGCTCTGGCGCCGGCGATACCCGCGAGCGCGCAGGTGACGGCGGTCAATCCAGTCCTTACGGTGTCTCCCGGCAATCTGAACGCCGACCCCGGCCACGGCTGTCTCGTGCTCGCCGAAGGTGACAGCGGGCTGTTTTCGAACGAGACCGAGGGCCCGGTGGCCATCGGTGGAAACGTCCAGTTCCAGAACTGTCGCGTCGGGCTGAACAATCCCGGCACCTACACGCTGCCGGGTGACGGCGCACCTGCACGCGCTGGGGCTGCCCGTCCTCGGTGTCGACCTGTCGCCGCGCATGGTCGACGTGGCGCGGCGCAACCACCCCCACACCTGCGCTTCTCCGTGGGCACGATGACCGCGCTCGACCTGGCGGACGCCGCGGTCGCCGGCGTCGTGGCCTACTACTCGACGATCCACATCCCGACGACCAGTTGCCCGGGGTGTTCGCGGAGTTCCGGCGGGTCCTCGCACCGGGCGGCCACCTGCTGCTGGCCTTCCAGGTCGGTGACGAGCCCATGCGCCTGACCGAGGCGTTCGGTCAGGCGATCTCGCTGGACTTCCACCGCCGGCGGCCCGAGCGGGTCGCCGGCCTGCTGGCGGTGGCGGATCTGCCGGTCCGCGCGGTTCCTGCGCGAGCCGGTGGATGACGGGTCGGAACGGACGCCGCAGGCCTTCCTCATCGCGCGCCGGCCCGCGCCGGGTCAGCCGGCGTAGTCTGCGCGGTTCTGCCGGGCGGCCGGGGGAAGCTGGTCATCCGGCGCCGAAGGCCAGTGCCGGGGCGACGGCCCGAGCTTGCGCAGCTGCTCCACCTGGAGCCGRCACCAGGGCGAGATCGCGAGGGCACCGCT
Organism: Parafrankia soli; assembly: GCF_001854695.1. Taxonomy (GTDB): domain Bacteria; phylum Actinomycetota; class Actinomycetes; order Frankiales; family Frankiaceae; genus Parafrankia; species Parafrankia soli. The sequence continues at coordinate 114,209 of NZ_MAXA01000091.1, read as the reverse complement.
CATCACGTCGTCGACGAACTTCGACCACGGGAGCCAGAACGCCTCGGCCACCTCGTCCGGATTGATTCGGAACGGCCCCGACGCCCGGGTGAAAAAGACCGGGCAGATCTCGTTCTCCACCATTCCGTCGTCCATGACGCAGCGGTAGCGGAACGCCGGCAGGGCCAGGTCGATTCGCTGGACCTGCAGACCCAGCTCCTCCTGGAGCCGCCTCGAGATGGCTTCCCGAAAATCCTCCCCGGGGGCCGGGTGGCCGCAGCAGGTGTTGGTCAGCACGCCGGGCCAGGTCGGCTTCTCCAACGCGCGGCGCGTAACGAGGATCCGGTCCATGTCATCGAAGACGTACGAGGAGAATGCCAGGTGCAGGGGGGTTTGCGGTCCGTGGACGGTAGCCTTCGGGGTGGTGCCTGTGATGTCACCGGACGGGCTGAGTAGTATGACGAGCTCCGGCGCCTTTACTGCCGCCCCGCCCGACCTGTGTGAATCACGTGGACGAGAAATCATGTCCTGGGGCCCAGGATGATTCGCGGTAGCCATGCACGCATTTTATCCAGGCCGTGCTGTGGAGCCGCGTGACATTCCGCACCGAGGCCGTCCGAGGGGTGGCGGCAAATAGGCTTCCTCCTTCGCCTCGGACGCCGAAGGTCGATGTTTCCACCCCCGGGAACCGCGGATGTGCCCGATGTGTCCGGTCACGCGGCGGACCGTGGCAGGTGCTGCGCGGAGAGTCAGCGAAGGTATCGCGCTGAGTGCAGGAAGGTGGCACTGCGTGGCCTGGGCTCGGTGGGGGAGGTGCGCGCCGTGTGAGCGTCAGATTCCCGACACGGGCCCGTGGCCAGCCGGTCGCCAGCCGATCGCTGGCACCTGCCGGTGACCTGGCACCTGCCGGCGGCCCGGCCCCGACCGGCTTTCCACCGCCGGTGCCCGCGTGTCCGGGAGGCGGGGCGAATTAGCGAGATGTTCCGGTTCCCGTCGTCGGCGGTCCTCCAACGTTCACCGATCTGTGGGTGGTCCGGTCGCATTCGGCTCGCTATCGTTCGCCAGTGCGCCCGGCGATGCGTCGGGAAAGCAGCACGAACTTCTGGAGGAGTAATGGTGGACAGGCGCCTGTTTCTGCGGTCCGCATTTGTCGGCGTGGGTGTCGCGACTCTTTCCGGCGTCGTTCTGGAGGCCGCCTCGGCGGTTCCGGCGCAGCCCGGGGCCAGCCCGTACGGATCCCTTCTGGCGGCCGATGCGAACGGAGTGGCGCTGCCGACCGGATTCACCAGCAGAATTGTCGCCCGTTCCGGGCAGACAGTGCCCGGAACGAGCTATGTCTGGCATGCCGCGCCGGACGGCGGCGCCTGCTACCCGAACGGCTCGGGCTGGATGTACGTCTCGAACTCGGAGGTGAGCGGCAGCGGCGGGGCGTCCGTGCTGCGCTTCGACTCGGCGGGCACCGTCACCTCCGCGCAGCGGCTGCTCTCCGGCACGAGCTCCAACTGCGCCGGCGGCGCCACCCCGTGGGGGAGCTGGCTGTCCTGCGAGGAGACGTCCACCGGCCGGGTCTGGGAGACCTACCCGGCCACCGGCGCCGCGGCCGTCGCCCGGCCCGCGATGGGCCGGTTCACCCACGAGGCCGCCGCCTGTGACCCGGTCCGCCAGGTGATCTACCTGACCGAGGACCGGACGGACGGCTGCTTCTACCGCTTCCGGCCAACGACCTGGGGCAACCTGGCGACGGGAACCCTCGAGGTCCTGTGCGCGTCGGCGTCGGCCACCTCGGGCACCGCCACCTGGCAGACCGTGCCCGACCCGGACGGCTCGCCGACCTCGACCCGCACCCAGGTCTCCGCGGCGAAGCACTTCAACGGCGGCGAGGGCGTCTACTACGCGAACGACACGGTCTGGTGGACCACCAAGGGCGACAACCGGGTCTGGAAGCTGAACTGCGCCACCAACGCCTTCGAGCTCGCCTACGACGACTCCCTGGTGAGCGGGACCGCGCCGCTGACCGGCGTCGACAACATCACCGGCTCCAGCTACGGCGACCTCTACGTCGCCGAGGACGGCGGCAACCTCGAGATCTGCGTCATCACGCCGGCCGCGGTCGTGGCGCCGATCCTGCGCCTGACCGGGCACAACTCGTCGGAGATCACCGGGCCGGCGTTCTCCCCGGACGGCTCCCGGCTGTACTTCTCCTCCCAGCGGGGCACCACCGGATCGTCCTCCGGCGGCATCACCTTCGAGGTCCGCGGCCCCTTCCGCACCTGACCCGGCTGCGTCGCGATCCCCCTATTATCCGGGCAATGTGGACGCTTGACCTTGATCACGTCGCGGCGGTCCTTCCCGGGTACGACATCGGCGCGGAGCTCGGCCGCGGCGGCTTCGGCACGGTCCTGGCCGCCCGGCACCGCCTGATCGGCCGGCATGTGGCGGTGAAGGTGTTCCTGGACCCGTCGCCTGAGGCCGACCCGTCCGGCGGTCCCGGGGCCTCGGCCGGCACCGGGGAGAGCCAGAACCTCCGTTCCCGCTTCCTCGCGGAGGCGCGGGTCCTGGCCGGTCTGGACCATCCGCACATCGTGCGCGTCTTCGACTACGTCGAGCGGGACGGGCTGTGCCTGCTGGTGATGGAACAGCTCACCGGCGGCACCCTGCGCGCCCGGGCCGCCGCCGGGCTCCCGCCGCGGGCGACCTGTGCCATCGCGCTCGCCGCCGCGGCGGCACTGGACGGGGCGCTCTACATCTCCGACGGCACCAACCACGTCCGCCGGGTGGGCCCCGACGGGATCATCACGACGGTCGCCGGTTCCGGCGGGACGGACGGTGATCCGGACGGCGCCCTGGCCACCGGCGCCGACCTGGAGGATCCCGCCGGTCTGGTCGCCGATCCCACCGGCGCGCTCTACGTGGTCCTTCTGCGCGGCTCGACTCTCGTCCGGGTCGACCCGGCGGACGGGATCGTCCGGACGATGTTGTCTCCGGCGGCCGGATGACGCCGCCTACGGTGCCAGACTGACCCGCGTGGACGTCCTCTTCGCGTCGTTGCCGGCATACGGGCACCTCTACCCGCTGATCCCCCTCGTGGTGGCCTGCCAGGACGCGGGGCACCGGGTCCGCCTGGCCACCGGCGAGCCCTTCCTCGGGGCGCTGCCCGTGCCGACCGTCCAGGGCATCCCGGCCGGGTGGACGTTGCAGTACGTGGAGCGGGAGACCGCCCGGCGGCACCCGGAGGCGACCGGGTTCGAGTTTCCCGTCGCCATGTTCGCCGACGTGACGGCGCAGGGCGTGCTGGACGCGCTCACCCCCCTGCTCACCGCGGACCCGCCGGACGTGGTCGTCACCGAGAGCACCAACGTCGGAGCCGTGCTGGCCGCGCACCTCGCCGGTATCCCCGCCGTGGCCTTCGGTATCGGGCAGTGGAGCCCCTTCGGTGAGGTGACCTTCCCCGCGGCGCTGGAGGCGCACCGCACCCGCTGGACCGCGGCGGGGCGCGCCGCTCCGGCCGGGCCGGGCGAGGTGATCGCCGCCTACCTCGAGCCGTTCCCGCCGGGCCTGCGCCAGGGGCCCGGCCCCGACGGTGTGCCGGTGCTGTCGATCCGCAGCACGGCCTGGGCCGACGAGCGGGCGCCGCTGCCCGGGTGGCTGACCGCTCCCGCCGAGCGGCCCCGGGTGTACGTCACGCTCGGCACCGTCTCGTTCGGCGCCGTCGAGGTGATCCGGGCGGTCGTCGACGACCTCGCCGCGCTGGACGTCGACGTGCTCGTCGCGGCCGGCCCGGAGGGCGACCCGGCGGCCCTGGGCGCGCTGCCCGAGCGGGTGCGGGTCGAGCGGTTCGTGGCCCAGAGCCGCGTGCTCGGCCTGGTGGACGTCGCCGTCCACCACGGAGGCTCGGGCACGGTGCTCGGCGCGCTGGCGAACGGCGTCCCCCAGGTGCTGCTGCCGCAGGGTGCGGACCACTTCCACAACGCGCAGCTGCTCGCCGAGCGCGGCGCCGCCCGGGTGTTCCACAACGAGGCACGGCGGCCGGGTGACGTCGCCGCGGCCGTCCGCGATCTGCTCGGTGACGCGCCCGAGCGCCGTGCCACCGCCACGCTCGCCGCGCAGATCGCCGCGAGCCCGACTCCCGCCGACGTCGTGGCGGCAATCGCCGCGATCGCCGAGGCCGCCGCGAAAACCCGGCGATGACGGCACCGGAGGACTGACCGGCCGCCGCGCCGCGAGGCCGCCGGGCCGCCGGGCTCCCGGGCCGGGCCGGCGGCGCAGGGGGCTATTCCGGTGCGCGGCCCCAGGCGATGGCTGTCGCGAAGGAGAGGTCGAAGAAGGCCGGGTCGGTGAGCAGGTCGAGGGCGCGGTCCACGGTGTCGGCGGTGGCCAGCCCGAGGCTGAGGATGTGCGGGCGGAGCCGGCTGAGGGTGAGCGCCCAGCAGTACGCGGACGCGTTCGCCCCGCCGGTGGTCGGCAGGTGGCTGGAGGTGCCCACGTCGACCAGGTGCCGGCTGCGCAGCGGGCCGGGGAACCCGCGCGCCCACGTCGAGTCCGTGCCGATCGTCCGCGCGAGGACCTGTTCGATGGCGGTCATCGCCTGGCGGAACGTCGGGTTGGGGGAGGAGGCCACCGGGAAGCTCGCGATCGACTCGACGACGATCGTGCCGCCCGGCCGCAGCCAGGACACCAGCCGGTCGAGGACCTGTTCGCGCTCGGGAAGGTGTTCGAGCACGAAGCGGGCGTGCACGAGGTCGAACGGCGCGCCGGGCGGCGCCGGGTCGCGGGTCACGTCGTGGCGCAGGACGGACAGGCCGGGCGCACTGAGGCCGGCCAGGTGGCTGAGGTCGATGTCGGTCGCGGTGACCTGGCCGGCGGCGGTGACGCGGTCGGCCAGCCAGGCCGCCACCGACCCCGCGCCGGCGCCCACCTCGAGGCATCGCCACCCGGCGGTGACGCCGAGCTCGTCGAGGAGACGGGTCGTCACCGGGTCGCATACCGCGGCCATGGCGGCGAGCCGGCGCCGTTCGCCGTCCGCCGCGCCGCCGAGAACCTCGTCCGCGTACCGACGGGGCCAGGCGTCGTTCATCGTGTCCAGCTCCCCGTCCCGGCACCGGCGGAGCCCCGTCGCGTGAGATCGACAGGTATGGCGCGTGGCAGGAACATGTCGCATTTCTGACAGGAAATGATGCGCTATGCGACAGATCTTATTCTTTCGGTGTCGAAGGTCATCCGAGGCGCGGGGGTCTGGCATGGCGCCGAAGCGTCGCTTGATGTTGTCCCTGGCTGTACCCGTCGTCCTTGTCACCAGCCTTGCGGCCTGCGGCGGTGGCGGAGATTTCTTCCCGCAGGTCCCGGCCGGCAGCGAGACGGGGAGCTTCGTCACGCGGTCGGCCGCCCCGCCCCGCGCCCCGGTCGCGTCACCGACCCCGGCCAGGGCCACGCCCGAGGCCTACCAGCGGGTTCTGACGGATCTGGACACCGCGCTCGGCCCCGGGTTCGGCGCCATCGGTTCGGCCCAGACCCCCGAGGATCTCGCGGCCGCGCTGTCGGCCGTCGCGCTGAACCTGACCATCCAGGCGGACGGCCTCGACGACGTCCGGCCCCCGGCGGCGGTCGCGGCCGCGCACACCGGCCTGTCGGACGCGCTCGGCACGCTGGCCAGCGAGCTCACCTCCCTGGCGGGCGACGCCCGCGACCGGGATTTGTGCACCGGTGGCTCCGGGCTGCCCCGGGCGGCCAGCGGTAGCGGCGGTCATCTGCTCCGGCTGGCCGTGCTGGGGCTGGCCACCGCGGATCCGGCGCACCACTACACGGTCGGGTCGTTCCTGCCGCCGGGCGCGCCGGACCAGACCCGCCGCCCGGCCAACGGCAGTCTCCCCGGCGGGCGGCGCGGCGGCTACGGCGAACTGACCGTCACCGCGTCCGGCGGCACGGACGCGGTCGTCAAGGTCCTCCAGGGCGCCGACGTCATCCGCAACGTGTACGTCCAGGCGGGCGCCTCGGCGAAGGTGGACGGGATTCCCAACGGCACGTTCGACGTGTTCTACACCGAGGGCACGGACTGGGACGACGCCAACCACCGCTTCACCCGCGACTGCGCCTTCAGCCGGTTCGACCAGCCGGTCACCTTCAGCACGACGAACCGGCCCGGCTCGATCGAGTACACGACCTACACGCTCACGCTGTACGGCGTCGTCGGCGGCACCGCCTCGACCACCGACGTGCCCCCGAGAGCCTTCCCCGCCGGGTGACGCAGGCCGCGGGGTGACGCAGGCCGCGGGGCGACGTCGGCCGCGCGGGCGACACTGGCCGCCGGGTGACGCCGACCGCGGGCAGCCGGCCGGCGTCACCCGCGTCGGATCAGTTCAGTCCGGCATCGCAGCCTCACTCAGCACAGCGTCCGGCGCGGCCACGACGGCTTCCGTGGCCTCGCCGAGGTAGGCCTCCCGGACAGCGGGATCGGCCCGGACCTCCTCCGGCGTCCCGTCGGCGAGGACCTGCCCCTGGTGCAGGACGACGATGCGGTCGCAGGCGGACATCACCAGCGCCATGTCGTGGTCCACCACCAGGACGGCGAGGCCCTCCTCGTGCGCGAGATCGCGCAGGTTCGCGGAGAGCTCGCCGATCTCCGTCATCGACAGGCCGGCGCCGGGCTCGTCCAGCAGCAGGACGGCGGGGTTGGCGGCCAGCGCGCGGACGATGCCCACCAGCCGCCGCCTGGCCATCGGCAGCTCGGTGGGCAGCCGGGGGAGGTCCTCGGCCAGCCGGAAGCGCTCGACCGCCGTGTGAGCCGGGGCGGGCAGCCGTCCGTCGGTGTGGCCGGCGTTCTCCGCCGCGACGCGCAGGTTCTGCGCGACCGTCAGGTCCTCGAACAGCTCACCCGCCTGGAAGACCCGGCCCAGCCCGGAGCGGGCGCGGACGTCCGGCCCGTCGCCGTTGAGTGATCTCTCGCCGAGGTGCACGTTCCCGCTGGTCGTCGGTGCGAAGCCGCCGATCGCGTCGAGCAGGGTGGTCTTGCCTGCCCCGTTGGGGCCGACCAGCCCGGTGACGATCCCGGGCAGCGCGCGCAGCGTGGCGGCGGACACCGCGGTCACCCCGCCGAACCGCACGGTCACGTCGTCCGCGACCAGCGCGCCGCCCTCCCGCGCGGGCTGGGTCCCCTGCGGGAGCGGGGCCGGGTCGTTCTGGAACCGCTTGTGCCACGCGACGCCGTTCTCGTGCACGAGAACGGTCAGGACCAGCGCGGCGCCGAAGATGGTGGCGTAGTTCTCCGCGACGAAGCCGATGTGGAGCTGGGAGATCAGCAGGTAGACGAGGCCACCGAAGGCCAACACCCCGCCGAGCAGACCGCCTGTGATCGACGTGACCCCGGCGATCACGGCGAGGCTGACCAGGTTGATCGACTCCATGAAGGAGAACTGGGTGAAGGTGACCGAGGAGCTGCGGAAGCCCAGCAGCACGCCCGCCGCGCCCGCMAGGGACGACGAGATCACGAACGCGGACAGCTTCGCCCGCGCGATGTTGATGCCGACCGACGCGGCGGCCCGCTCGTTCGTCCGCACCACGAGCAGCCGGCGCCCCAGCCTGGACCGCCGCACGACGGCCACCACCACACCGGCGACCACCAGCCAGAACAGGGCGACGAACCCGTACCTGTCGGGATACCGGGCGGCATCGACGTCCAGGCCGAACACCGTCGGCAGATGCGGCTGGGAGCCGGTGATGCCGCCGGTGTAGTGGGTGCTCTCGAAGAGGACCCCGGAGACGGCGACGGCCATTCCCATGGTGAGGATGCCGAGGTTGATGCCCCGCACCCGTAGCGCGGGCAGGCCGACGAGCAGCCCGGCGATCGCGCCGACGGCCGCACCGGCCACCGGCGCCAGCACGAACGGCAGCGAGTAGTCGAGATCGAGCCGCACGGCGGCGTAGGCGCCGAGCCCGGCCACGGTCATCTGCGCCAGGCTGATCTGGTTGGCGTACCCGATGAGGACCACCAGCGACAGCACCAGGATGCCGAAGACGATCGACAGGATCGCGGCGTCGCGCCACTGGGCGTCACCGACGAGCAGGACGACGACTATCCCGACCAGCGCGAGGCCGACCGGGATGGGCCGGAACAGTCCCGCGGCGACGGGCGCGGCGGGGACGGCCGGCAGCCGGTTGCTCGCCCTGTCCCGGCGCAGGGTGAGGATGGCCATCACGGCCACGAAGGGAACCGTCTGCGGCCAGCCGAGCTGGAAGCGGCTCGGGACGTGCTCGGCCACCAGGTGGGTGACCACGCTCTCGCCGACACCGAGGGCGATGCCGCCGGCCAGCGCGAGCAGGTAGCTGTCGAACCGGCCGAGCAGGGCGGCGGCCAGCGCGAAGGCCATCACCGTCATCATCGCGGTGTCGAACTGCCCCACGATGGGGGCGACGAGGATGCCGGAGGCGGCGGCCAGCACGGATCCGAGAGCCCAGTTCAGGCTTCCGAGCATGTGCGGCGAGGCGCCGAGGGCCTGGGCGGCGGACTCGTGCTCCGCCATCGCCCTCGTCATCAGCGGCAGCCGCGCCCACGCCGACCAGGCTGACAGGGCCACCACGACCACGACCGCGAGCGCGAAGATGATGATTCGCTCGGAGGGGATCGTCTGGCCGAACACGTCCACGCCCGAGGACGGGAAGGATGTGTCGGGCACCCGCTGGGCGCTCCCGAACACCGAGTGCGCCAGACCGATCAGGGTGCCAAGGATTCCCAGGGTCGCCACCATTCGCGAGAGCTGGGTGCGGTGCCGGATGATCCTGATGACCAGCAGGTAGACGGCGGCACCGAAGACGGCGGCGCTCAGCAGCGTCAGCACCGCGGCCAGACCGGCCGCCATCCCCTGGTCGTCGCGCAGCCAGTAGAACACCAGCGCGCCCCACAGCGCGATGCCCCCGTGCGCGAAGTTGATTGTCCGTGACCCGCGGTGGATCGCCACGATGCCGACCGCGCTTACGGCGTAGACACCGCCGACACCGAGCCCTAACAACGCGAACTGTAAGACGGCCCGCAGATCCATGGAACCCCCTTGGCTAATGCCTGAATGAGTAGCGACGCGATTCGTGCCGCGTAATCGCCCCGCCCGTCCCGACGAGGGCTATTGCGGACCCTTGCGCAGGAGCGTAAGCTCGTGAGCGCTCACTCGCAAGGGTGTGCGGCGGAATCGTCTGATGGTGAAGTTGCGTGCCGCAGTCTTTCGGTAGCGGCAGGCGACGCTCACCCTCAGGGTACGGAGGATCACGGATGGCCGAAGCGGATCAGATTGCCTCGTCGGCGATCCCGGACGGCGGCCCGGTGAAGTCGACGGCCGCCGCCTCGACGGGTGCCGGCCCGCCGGCCGCGATCGAGGCGCGCGGGCTGGCTGCCGGCTATGGGCGGGTTCCGGTGTTGCGGGACATCGACATCAAGGTGCGGCCGGGTGAGGTCGTCGCCCTGCTCGGGCCGAACGGTGCCGGGAAAACCACGCTGCTGCGGACGCTCGCCGGGTACCGGCGCCCTACGGGCGGCGACGTTTTCCTGTTCGGCGCTCCCTGTAACCGGGTTCCGGTGTACAAGCGCTGTCGCCAGGGCGTGTCCTTTATGGGCGAAGAGCGGCATATCTTCCCCGGTTTGACCGTTCGGCAGTCGCTTCGTCTCGTCCGCAGCAAAAGCGGCCACCAGGAGCTGTTCCCGTCCCTCGACCGGCGCATCGGTCACCGCGCGGCCCTGCTGTCGGGCGGTGAGCAGCAGATGCTGGCCCTGACCCTCGCGCTCGCCCGGGACCCGCGACTGCTGCTCATCGACGAGCTGTCGCTCGGCCTCGCCCCGCTGGTACGTGAACGCCTGCTCGACACCGTGCGGGCGACCGCCGACCGCGGCGTCGGCGTGCTCGTCGTGGAACAGAACGCGAGATCGGTGCTGAGCCGCGCCGACCGGGCCTACGTCATGCGGCGCGGCGAAATCGTGGACGAGGGTCCAGCGCAGAGGTGGCTTGACGATCTCGACGGCCTCGCGGCACTCTACCTCTCCTGACAGCGGCGACCTCTCCTGAAAACAGCGCTGCGCGTCCGGCGTCAGGGCTCCTGGGAACGCCCGGCCCGTGAGGTGGCCCGATCACGCGCTAATAGCTGATCGCTGATCGTCGGACTGTTCATCCCGTCCTGCTGTCGTTCTGGTTTATCAATTTAAAGCTGGGGGCTGGTAATGCTGAAAAAAATTGCAAGAATGCTAGCGGTGATGCTGTCGCTCGCGATGGCACTTGCCGCGTGCGGCAGTGGGGGTAGTGATGACGGCGGGTCCGCTGATTTAGCGAGTGGACTGACCGGTGAGCCGATCAGAATCGCCTCGATCGCGGGTATGAGCGGTGGGGTGAGCAGTAACCCCGAGTACGCGGCGGGGGCCAGGGCTGCGGTACGGGGAGTCAACGAGGCCGGTGGGATCGACGGTCGGCCGCTTGAATTGAAGCTCTGTGACAACCACCAGAACGGGACCGACTCGGCCAACTGCTTCCGTGAGATTCTCGGCGATGACAGCATCGTCGCGATCGCGGGCGCGTCGGACAACTACCACGACGCATCGAAGGCGCAGATCGAGGCGGCCAAGATGCCGCTCATCGGCCAGTACCCGGTGTCGAAATTCGACCTCACCAACCCGCTCGCGTTCAATGTCAACGGCGCTGTCGTCGTCGGGTTCCACGGCTTGGCGCGGGATGTGGTCTCCAGCGGTGCCAAGCGTATCGGGCTCGTCACCCTCGACATCCCGACCGCGGACGTCATCCGCAAGACCGTCGGTGACGTCTTCACCGAGGCCGGTATCGAGGTCGTGAACAATGTCCAGCTCGCGCCCTCCACGGCTGACCTCAGCGCGCCGGCCCAGCAGGTCACGCAGGGCGACCCCGACGCGGTAGTGTGGTTGACCTTCGCGGCGCAGACCAGCGTTGCTGTCAAGGCACTGCGGTCGACGGGCTATGAGGGGACGGTCGCCTTCGCCGGCAGCGCGTTCGAGAAGAGCCAGATCGAGGAGATGGGCGCCGGTGGCCCGCTCACGGTCGGTCTCGTTCTCCCGCCGGCCTGGGACACTTCCACTCCGTATGGGAAGCAGTTCAACGAGGACATGAAGGCGTACGAGCCCGATGGCAAGATCGACGAGCTGAGCATGAACAGCTGGCTCGGCATCAAGATCTTCGCTCAGTTGGCGGCTACGCTGCCGACGGTGGACAGAGCGTCGGTCCTCGCCGGGATCCAGAAGATGTCCGATGTGGAAACCGGCGGCCTGACCCCGGCCATCGATTTCTCGAAGCCCAGCTCGCTGCCCTACGCCGCCATCTACAACCCGGCGTACACCACGGTGCACGTGAAGGACGGCAAGGTGGACTGGACGGGCAAGTTCTACGAGTTCGGGACGGGCAAGGAGCTCACCACCGCCTCGTAGTCCGACCAGCCAGGACGATCGACGGCGTCACACCCGTCGTGGACATAGGAGAAACGCGCCATGACATTCCCGGGCCGCCTCGACGGCAAGGCCGCGATCGTCACGGGCGCCGGGTCCACTCCCGGGCCCGGTGTCGGGACCGGGAAGGCGACGGCGATCGTCCTGGCCCAGGCCGGCGCGAGCGTCCTGCTTGTCGACATCCACCCCGAGCGGGCCGCCGAGACCCTCGAGGTCATCGAGAAGGACGGCGGCACCGCGGCTGTCTTCGCCGGTGACATGACCAGCTCCACCGACGCCGAAGGGGCGGTGCGCGCGGCGGCCGACCGCTTCGGCTCGGTGGACATCCTCGTCAACAACATCGGTGTGGCGATCGCCGGGACGGTCGCCGACACGTCCGAGGCGGACTGGGACAGGTCGCTGGCCCTCAGCCTCCGCACGGCCTTCCGCTGGATCACCGGGGTGGTCCTCCCCGTCGACGGCGGCGTCCCGGGCGTCACCCCGCTGATCATGGCCGACCGCCTGCGGGCCGTCCCGGCCCCGTCGGCCTGACCCACGCCGCCGGCGGTGTGACGTCCGCCTTCAGGAGCCGGTCAAGGCGGTCGGTTGCCCCGATTTTCCCGATATCATCCGTCGGATGTCGGCCGCCGACGTGCCGAGACCGACCGGCCCCCCGAAGGGCCGCACCCCGGCCGCCGGGTGGTGGCGCAGCTCCGCCTCGTCGTAACGCCGCGTCCCCTGGTGCCAGCGGAGCACCCCGGCCAGCCAGTTCTTCAGCTCGCCCACGTACCCCCGCAGGACGTCCCGTGCCTCCTCCGTCAGCTCGTAGGTGTCGAAGAGGGCGGGCAGCTCGACGTCGACGATGTGCTCGAACTCGCGCAGCCGCGCGGTCATCAGATCGTTGACCACGCCGATCGCGCGTTCGGCGCCGCAGCCGAGGAAGTTCTGGACCACGAGGACACCGTTGTGGATCTCGCCCTCGAACTGGATCTCCTTCTGGTACGAGAAGATGTCGTTGAGCAGACAGGAGTAGTCGGCGGCCGAGTTCTCGAGCGCCCTGACCGGCCGTGCGCGGTAGACCTCGGCCGGGACGACCCGCCCGTGCCCGAGCCGGGAGAGGCTCATCGTCAGTTCGGAACCGAAGGTCCGGCGCCGCATCTCGATGTAGTCGACCGGGTCGGGGATCCGGTTCTGCGCCTGGTTCGCCAGCTCCCACTGCCAGCTGTCGAGCATGATGCAGACCGTCCGGCGGAACGTGCGCCGGGAGTCGGGCGTCATGTCCCGGGTGGTGCGCGGCCACAGGTCGGCGAGGCCGCGCTCCAGCCCGCCGACCGGGACGGGCAGCGGGCCGGGCTCCACCGGCATGAGCTCCTTCAGCCGCTCGGTGCAGGCCCGCGCGCCGGCCAGGTCGCGGGTCCGTCCGTACAGGACCGGGTAGAGGTCGTCGGCGTAGGTCCCCCAGGTGAGCCATCCCGTCGTCAGGTCCAGCTCCGCGGCTGTCGCGTCCGGATGGATGGCCGCGGAGCACAGCGCGAAGTCGGCCGCCCGGAGCTTGTGCTCGTCCCAGATGCCGGGTACCGGGTCGAGAAACCCGACCGCCGCCGACCATTCGACGATGTTGTGACGGGCTGCCGCCAGATGCCGGCTCTCACCGGTCGTGAACGGCATGTAGAAGGCAGGGAGCTTCACCGGCCCCACGACCTGGTGCGGGACGTGGGTGAAAGCGCGCATCCGGGCAGGCGCGGTGGCCAGCAGCGACGCCGCGATACGCACCGCCGACGTGCCGAGCCCGGTGGCATCCCCGGGAAGGTTGCCGGGAACGGGCCCGGTCGCCCCGGACTCCGCGTTCATGTAGCGGCTGGACCGCATGTGCCACTCATGGCCGCCGGCCTGCCAGTCCTGCAGCCCCTTGACGTACGCCAGGACGTCCCGGCGGGCGGTCGGGGTGACGCCGTGCTCGTCGAGCACCGGCGGCAGCTCGGTGAGCGCGGTGTGCTCGAACTGGTGCAGCCGCGAGGTCAGCAGGTCGTTCACGGCGTCGGCCGCCTGCTGGGTCGGGCAGTCCAGGAACCGCTCCAGCACCAGGACGCCGTTGCTGAGCTCGCCCTCCTCCTGCACCTCCCGCTGGTAGGAGAACAGGTCGTTACGCAGGTGGATGGCGTCGGAGAAGGTGTCCCGCAGCACCTGCGCCGGCCGGGTCGCGGCGATCGCGTCGGGCACCTCGGCGTCCGCCGCGTGCTCGACCAGGTTCGCCGACCAGGGCGCGCCGCCGACCTTGCRCCGCATCTCGATGTACTCGACCGGGTTGGCGAGCCGGTTCTCGTCGATGTTGGCCAGCTCCCACAGGGACTCGTCCAACAGATGACGGGTGCTCGTCGCGAACCGCCGCCGCCAGGCCGGCGTGCGGTCCGGGACGGTGCGGGACCACAGGTCGGCGAGGCCACGCTCGACCGGGTTGGCCGGCTCCGCGGTGACGGCGCCCTCGACCGGCATGAACAGGCGCAGCCGGTCGAGATACCGGCGGGCTCCGGCGACATCCCGGCCGCGCTTGTAGACCTCGAGGAAGTGGTCGTCGAAGTAGAAAACCCAGACGTACCAGTCCGTGATGAGATCCAGCCGCGCCTCGTCCGCGTCCGGATGGGTGTACGCGCACAGCAGCGCGTAGTCGTGGGAGTCGAAGTCCTGCCCGCTCCAGATCGCCACACCGTCCTGCGGTACGTCGATCATCTCCATCTCCCCGGCCCACGCCCGGCTGTGCACGCGGGCGTGCTCCAGGTTCGGATTCAGCCGGGGTGGATAGGGCAGGTAGAACTCCGGGAGCGTGAAAGGCTGCATGCGCCGGTCAGAACCTTCCTCTGCCAGAGATTTCCGGTGTCCCGAGGGAATGACGCCGCTTCCTAATGCCCGATCTCGACGTTCTCGAGAACACCGAGCGCATCCGGCACGAGGACGGCCGCGGAGAAGTAGGTGGTCACCAGGTAGGAGATGATGGCCTGCTCGCTGATGCCCATGAACCGCACGGACAGGCCGGGCTCCAGCTCGTCGGGCAGCCCGACGTGGTGCAGGCCGATCACGCCCTGGTTCTCCTCGCCGGTCCGCATGGCGATGATCGACGTCGTCCCGGCGGCACTGACCGGGATCTTGTTCACGGGCAGCAGCGGAACCCCGCGCCAGGCCGGCACGTGCTGGTCGTGGAACAGCGCGGTGGCCGGGTAGATCCCGCGGCGGGTGCACTCCCGCCCGAACGCGGCGATCGCCCGCGGGTGGGCGAGCAGGACGTGCGTGCTGCGCCGGCGGCTCAGCAGCTCGTCCAGGTCGTCCGGGGTGGGGGCCCCGTCACGGGTGTGGATGCGCTGGCGGAAGTCGGCGTTGTTCAGCAGGCCGAAGTCGCGGTTGTTGACCAGCTCGTCCTCCTGCCGCTCGCGCAGCGCCTCGACGGTGAGCCGCAACTGCTGCTCGACCTGGTTCATCGGCTCGTTGTAGAGGTCGGCGACCCGGGTGTGGACCCGCAGCACCGTCTGGGCGACGCTGAGCTCGTACTCCCGCGGCGCCAGCTCGTAGTCGACGAACGTCCCGGGCAGGGTCGGCTCGCCGGAGTGTCCCGAGGAGATCGCGACCTCCGCCTCACCGGCCCGGTTGCGCGGCGGGCGCGGGCGGGCGAGGTAGTCGTCCACGTGCTGGCGCAGCTCCGGCGACCGGTCGAGGATCTCGGCGAACCGCTGGCGCGGCAGCACCAGGGCCGTCGTGCTGGTCACTGCGCGCACCGAGAACTCCCAGGTGACGGAGTCCTCGACGAGCACGTCGTCGCCGAAGTACGCGCCGTCGGCGAGAATCCCGAGCGATCGCGGGTCGTCGTAGTGCCCCGGCGCGACCTTGTCCACCTTGCCGTGGGCGATGACGAACAGCTCGTCCGCGGCATCACCGGCGGTCACCAGCGTGTCGCCGGCGGCGAACTCGCGCTGGGTGAACCGCTCGGCGAGCGCGTCGAGCACGTCACCCTCGAAGCCGCGCAGCACCGGCAGCTCACGGAGCTCCGCAGGGACGACCCGCACGTCCGAACCGGTGTTGACGACGGTGATGAGGCCGTCCCCGACGACGTAGCTCAGCCGCCGGTTGACCCGGTACACGCCGCCGGCGGCCTGCACCCAGGGGAGGACACGCAGCAGCCAACGGGACGAGATCCCCTGCATCTGGGGGACGGACTTCGTCGTCGTCGCGAGGTTGCGCGCCGCGGCCGTACCAAGGCTCGACAGCGGCTGGCCGGCGGCACCGTCCTGGACGTCGGAGCTGGCCTGCGCGGGCGTGGTCATACTAGCCACCTATCTCTGGTCATTCAGGGACGAGGGCGGGACTCCGGCACCGGCGCGCGCGGGGGAGCTCCTCAGCACGGTGAACCCCCCGGGAACCGCGACGTGCGCGGTCGGCGTCCTTTACTGAGATCCCGGCGCTCGGTCGAGGCCGGATCCCGGCGCGGACCGGCGCCACGGACAGAATTGCAGGCAGAACTGCATAACGAAGTGCAGGCGGAACATCGAAAGAACGCGAAGGACTGTGGCGGCGCGCCCGGAGGCGCGATCGGTCTTTGTTGTGAAGCTGCGCGTACGATGAATACTTCGGTGATCATCCCCAGGTGTGAAACCCGGCGCGCCCGGGACCGTTGTCAGCCCGCGATGCAGTTTCCGTCGCGGTGCGGCGCGCAGTGGAAGCCTTTCGTATCGATCGTCCCGATGGCAAGCACTCCACGGAACCAATCGAATCTGGTCCCTGGTGATTGTCCGCCCTGGTCCTTCGAAATTGTCCTACCGATCACGCGGTGTCACGGAGGTGATTCGGTGGACGTCCCCTGTCCGGCCCGTTTCTGCCGGTAACTGTCGCTATATATCCAGAAATTTCCAGGTGTCGACGATTCGTACCCGTCAAATCCTCAGTGCAGTTTTCGGTGCACGCCGGGTAATGGCCCCGGCGGTGTACTAGCCGTATCTGCTTATTGATGCCGGACGATGGTGAGCTGTAATCACTAGCAATCGCGCTGACAGATGGTCACAACGGCGGGCCGCATCCGGCGCTTCCGGCCCCCGCGAGCCAGCGGCGGACCATGTGCCGGCCACCAGCCGACCGACGCCCGCCTGCCCCGCCGAGCTGTTCGCCTGTCCGCCCGCCGGCCTGCCGTGGCGCGGCGGCCCCCCGTCCGCCGAGCCACGGTTCCGTCGGCGGTTGGTCAGTGCCGGGCGAACTGGCTGCCCGTCGTCTGCACTGAGGCGGGTGCAAGGTTCACGGTCTCGACAAGCTGCTCGCCGTAAACGTCGGTGATCCGCACGGTGAACGGCCCCGGACCGAGACCCTGCGGTGCCACGAAGTAGTTCCACATCTCCCGCGGCAGCGCCGTCCAGGCCCCGTTCACCCGAACCTCGAGTGAGACGACCGGATTGCGATGGTTACGGACCTGAATTGCCAGCCAGTAGGCCGACGACCCCTCCTTGACCCGGAACTGGACGGATCCGATGTCGGCCGGGCTCACCAGCCGCCAGGTGACGTCGACCAGCCCGGGCACGCCGCCGGCGATCCGGGCGAAGGCCTGCTGGCTCAGGTCGAGATGACCAGGACCGCACTCCGGGCACCGGTCGGTGACCTTCACGACCGTGGTGCCACCGGGTCCGGTGACCTCGATGTACGCGCCGCAGGCGCGGGCCGTCTCGTAGTCGAGCTCGTTCATCGCCACTACCGGCATGGCCGGGTCGGTCAGGCGGTCGAACATGCAGTTGCCGCCGCCGTCCGCGCCGTAGTGCGTCGCCGGACCGGTGCGGACCACACCCGGCTGGATCCGGCCGGGTGTGACCGGCACGCTTGTCGGCCCTGCCGGTGCGCCCGGCGCTGGCGCGCCTGTCACCGAAGGCCGGCCGGGCGGCGCCGACGGACCGGTGGGCGCGGTCGAGGCACCGGTACCCGGCCCCGCGGTGCCGCCGATCGTCGGCCCGGCAGAAGGAGCGGGGCCGACCGAGGGCGCTGGGGTGACCGAGGGCGCTGAGCTGGCCGTGGGCACCGAGGTGGGCGTGGACGACGGACCGGGCGTAGACGCCGCGGTCGCGGTGCTGACCGGGTCGGGCTCCGGCGGACCACCGCCGACCGCCGGTTGGCAGCCGGTGGCGAGGACGACGGCGGCCGCCGCCGCCATGCCGAGCAGGGCACGCCGAACCGGCGAGACGAAACCTGGGGCGGGGGACATCGGAACTACCTCCGTGGCCGGAGCGCCGACGACAGCCGGCGCCGCTCTACCCCTCCCCGGACCTCGCACGCTAGCGGGTGTCGCGATCAGCCGTCGAGCGCCCAGGGTAGCTACGAGAACACTGTGGCGATCTCGAGGTCGCATGTTGTGTCACGTTGGTTCTGGTATGTCCAATTGTTCGGAGGTCCGTGTACTGTGCAACCGCCGTCGGGCGGTGTCCGGGTCGGCCGCACAGGATCGACTCGCGCCCCCTGCCGCCTGGCGCCGCAGGGGCTCCGGCCCAGGTGGCCCGGAGGGCGCCGTGGTCAGGCCGGCCCGTTTCTATCGTCGCCGGGTATTGCTGAAACACAGATATTGGTGGCATCCTACCGACACTTAGCCGGCGCCCTGGGGAGGACGAGGTGGATTCTGGTATAGCCGGGGGCGCCGCGACGGGGCGAGTTGGTTCCCGATATGCGGGTGCGGTTACCGGCGAGTACCTCACCCTCGGCGGTGTTCCAAAGTCACCATGGCCGAGGCCCGGCATGAGCCACGGCCCACCCGGTTCGCGGAAGTAAGCCCCGCTAAATAACTCGTACAGACCGGCCGATGGCTCTCCGTGCGCACGGAGAGTCTGACTTTCCGGCTCGACGGAACTTGACGGAATGCGTCGCGATGGCGGGTCGTCCGCCTGCGAAGCACTGCCTTCTCCGTGGCCGCCCGGATCCTCTCCGGTCGGCTGATCCGTCGTCCCGGCGCGCCCTGAAGGGCGTTGACCGATCGATTCCCCGATTCCGCCACGTACATAACGAGAGGTCACTGATGGCGCGTAAGAAGCGATTACTCGGCGCGGCCGTGGTCTGCGTCGCTACCCTTGTCCTGGGAGCCTGCGGGGGCGGTGATTCCGACATGGCCAGCCCGGCCAGCGATGCCTCCAGCAAACCCGTTTCGGGTGGCATCGCGCGAATCATCATGACGAGTGACCCGACCAGCCTGGACCCGGCGTCGCTGGCCAACCAGGCGGCGATCACGGCGGTGCTGGGCAACGCCCTGTACGGCACGTTGCTGACCACGGACGAGACCAGCAAGGTCGGCTACTCGATGGCCGAGTCCTTCACCACGACCGACGGCGGCGCCACCTTCGAGCTGAAGCTGCGCCCTGACCTGGTCTTCTCCGACGGTACGCCCCTCAACGCCGCGGCTGTGAAGTTCAACTGGGACCGCATCAAGGACCCGGCCACCGCGTCGTCGAGCCTGCCGGAAGCGGCAATGGTCGCCTCGACCGAAGTGATCGACGACCGCACGATGAAGGTCACGATGACCACGCCCATCGCGGCGTTCGCGCAGGCGGTCGTCGGCACGGTTCTGAACTGGGTGGCCTCGCCGGCAGCCCTGCAGAAGGGCAAGCAGTCCTTCGACGAGAAGCCGATCGGCGCGGGACCCTTCACCCTGCAGAGCTGGACCCGTCAGGCCGAGATCAAGCTCACGAAGAACCCACGCTACTGGGACGCGCCCAAGCCCTATCTCGACGGGATCACGCTGCGCACGGTGCTCGACTCCAACCAGCGTTACAACACTCTGACCAGCGGCGGCGCTGATGTTTCCATCGAAACAAACTGGATCAACCTCGGGAAAGCCGAGGCCGCTGGCCTCCCGTCCGACCTGCTGCCGCTCAGTGGTGGAAACTTCCTGGCGCTCAACACGCGCCGAGCCCCGTTCGACGACATTCGGGCGCGGCAGGCCGTTTCCGCGGCGCTGGACATCGACGCGCTGAACCTGGCCGCCTACAACGGGAAGGGCAGTGTCGCGGAAACGCTGTTCACCGATGCCTCACCCTTCTACTCGAAGACGCAGCTGAGGTCCACCGACCGGGCGAAGGCACAGCAGCTCTTCGACGAGCTGGCGGCCGAGGGAAAGCCGGTGTCGTTCACCTTCTCCAGCTATCCGACCAGTGAGAACAAGGCGATCGCGGAGAACGTCCAGGCCCAGCTCAGCAGCTTCAAGAACGTCAAGGCCGAGGTCGCGATCATCGATTTCGCGAAGGGCACCGCGCTGCGCTCGACCCACGACTTCGACATGGTCATCTCGTCGGCGGCCTTCCAGGACCCCGAGCCGCGGCTACTGGCGAACTTCACCGGGAACTCACCGGCCAACATGTCCGGTCTCGCGGACCCGGAACTGGATGCGGCCCTGCTGGCCGGCCGGACCGCGAACTCGGTGGCCGATCGTAAGGCGGCCTACGACAAGGTACAGGCGCGACTGACAGCGATGACGCCGGTCATCTTCCTCATGCGATCGGCCCCCGGCGCGATCGCGGCCAAGAACGTCAACGGCCTCAGGCAGTACGGCGCCGGCTCCCTGCTGCCCGAGGAGCTGTGGATCGAGAAGTAGCCCCCGCCGGTGGCGCCCCGGGAACGCCGTGCATCTCACGGCCCCGGGGCGTCAGCGTGTCCGCGGACGCCGCACCCATTGGCGAAGCGGAGATCCCACCGGTTCAGCGTGCCACGAACGCGGCTGGCGGTGGCGGCGGCGTCCCGTCGCCGTCTCGTCCCTGATGCGCTGGCCATGTCGGGTACGCCCACATGGGCGGTCCCCTCATTCCCGGGTCATCCGCCGATACTTTCCCGGATCCTCGCGGTGGTCTGCCGGCCGGCCCATCTCAGCACCGCGGCGGGCAGCATCAGCACGCTACCGGCCTCCTTCCGGACGACATCGAAGGCCAGTTCCAGTGTCCGCAGCATCGGGGTGTAGGCCGGCGGGACCGGGGCGAACAGGCCCGCGGCAAACCGTGTGGCGACGGCAGCCGATCTCCAGAGGAGCCCCGCCGAGACCGCCTCGGCGAAGGACTCCGTGGCGATCTCGGCATCGGCGAACATGGCGAAGAGCTCGTCCAGACCGGGGTCGGGCGTGGCCGTCCACAGCCGCAGGAAACGTGCCCCCGCGGTGGGAAGGCCGCCTTCTTTCCGATCCTCCTCGATCGCGACGGCGAGGCGGGGCAGCTCCTCGGTGAGGATGTCGGCGTGCAGCCGCCGGGCGACCGCGAGCGCAGTGGCCACGAGGGGCTCTGCTCCTGCCTCCGGATCGTCGAGGAAGGACAGCTCCGCGAGGATCGCCTCGCTCTGCGTGTCGAAGTGCTCGCCCAACCGGGTCTGATAGCTGCCCCCGACGGCGAGCCGGCGCAGCTGGTCGTGAGTGTCCTTGGCCGACAGGCCGAGCTGGCGCAGCCGGCCCGGGTCGAGGACGGCCTGGACCATGCGCGTGGCGCCGTCCAGCCGGCCCCAGATCCAGTCGTTGACCCGCCAGGATCTGCTGGCGAACCCGCCGAACCAGAACAGTTCCGTTCCGGCGATCTTGGCCGGGGTGGTGGGCCCGCCGAACGAGTTGGGGGTGAAGCCGCTGATCTGCTGGAGCAGCACCTCCTGCTCCACCTCGGGCGGCGCGCCGGAGATCGCGATCTGGCACACCTCTACCGCCAGCAGCCTGCGCAGCAACGACGCCGGGGACGGCTGCGCGCCGTCGGGAAACAACGCCTCGACCAGGTTGTGCAGCAACTCGGCCTCGTCCGCCGCATCGGAGTCGCCAGCCGCGTCGGGAGGACCGGCCGCGTGCCGAACGCCGGGCGGGCCGGCCGGCGGACCGCCTGGCCGGGCGCGCGCGGCGACATGCCGCAGGTCGCCGCCCGCCTCGGCCAGGACGCGCGCGATCCGCTCCGCGACGGCGCCCAGCCGGTCAGGCAGGGAGGCGGCCGGGGCCTCCTTGGCCCCCGGCGGCAGCGGCCAGCGTGACAGCGCGGCCTGAACCCAGGAGCGAAGGCACTCCTGACGCTCCGTCGCGTCCGAGCCCCGCGCCGGGGGAGCCGGCGGCCGGGTGGCCCAGCTCCGCCAGAACACCTTGTCGTCGCGGCGGCATTCACGAAGCTCGGCCAGCGCTTCGTGGAGGCGCCGGCGGTGCCCGCGCAGCCGCCGGCGGGTAGTCACCTCGGCGGGGTCGGTCGGATCGGCGAGCCACATGGCGCGCTTGAAGACGTCGACCGCGAGGGCGCCGATGCGCTCAACCGGCTCGACCCCCCAGGCCCAGCGCGCGGGGTCGGCGTCAGCGGCTGGCAGATGGTCGTCCGGCGGTATGTAGGAGACGCCGCCGGCGCGCGTGCCGACGTCCCGTAGCACCGCTGCGAGCTCGGGACGGCTCCACCAGATCCGGGGCCGCGGGGCGGCCGCCGCCAGCAGCGCACCGATGCGATCGGCCTCCTGGTACGAGCGCGTGCTCCGGTAGCCGTCCATCAGCTTCTCGGCGAGCTTCTCGTTGAGGTGGTGGACGATCCTCGCGCGGTCAGGGCGGTAGCGGCGGACCCGGTCGTTCGTCGCCTGGATCTCGGTGAGCTCGGCGTCGACCGACTGCGCGTAGGGCAACGTGGCCAGCGTCCGCAGCACCGCGGCCGGCGTCGGCGGCCGGTCGTCGGTATCGCTGCCGAGGCTGTGGACGTCGCCGAGACCGGCGACCTCGGCCGGGGCGGGACTGCTCGGGTCGGGGTTCACATGCACCAGGAGCCGCCGTACCTGTTGCTCCGCCGGCTGGGCGTAGATCGCGGCGAGCGCCGGTTTCACCGGCTGGTTCAGCAGCACTCCGCCGTCCATGACGTACCGGCTCCGGTCGAACTGCGCCACCGCCGGCAGGCCCGCGCCGGCGCCCATGTCCGGATGGTAGGAATCCCTCCCCGCTTCCCCCACCGGGATGAAACTCGGTTCGAAGGCGACCGGAAACGACGCGGTGCTCCGGCTCGCCAGCGCCAGCCGGTGGGTAATCCTCGCGTCCCAGAAAGGGTCAAGTACGGGTGACGCGTCCGCGGCGCGGGTGAATCGCAGCGCTCCGGTATGGGCCGATTCGATGATCTCCGTCCCGAAGTCGTCGACGCGCTGTTTCGGCTGGCCGCGCATCAGCGTTGTGTTGATGATCAGGTCGATCGGCCGCTCGCTCGCCGGCACGTACCGCTGGGATCGTTCGCCCGCGGGCACGATGCGTTCGAAGGCACTGACCAGCTCGGGCAGGAAACAGTCATCGCCGCGCAGCAGGGACGCCGGGTGCGGCTCACGCGGGTCGCGCAGCAGCGCGTCGAACGAGCCCAGCTCGGCCCACAACTCGCCGAGCGGGCGCAGATCGGCCCCGTAGGCCTGGGCATACGCCAGCAACGCCCCGTTGATGCCACCGGCCGACGTCCCCGCGATCACATCTGCCCGCGCCCTCCCGTGGACGAGATCAAGAAGTCCGCCGTAGACCGTCGCCGCTTCCGAAAAGCGCAGATCCGCCTTACCCGGGGCCGGATCACTCGGACGGCGCTGGGTAAGGCTGTTGATCTCGTTGACCACCCCGCTCATCCACACCGCGAGGCTTATCCCGCCATTGAGAACGACCGCGATTCGAATGTCCTCCAGGTCGTCATGGTCGACATTGAGCTGGTTGTCGCTGYGGCTCATCGCTCTCCTTGACGAGAATCCCGTGTGCCGGGAACGGGGCCGGGTGTTCGTGGGATTTACCGGCAATCCTCACCTACGTCCGCCTCGTCGCGGGTGGGCCGCCACCATGCCGCGCATCCAATCATTGCGCCGGGCCGCTGGGAGTCGTGCCGCGCCGTTCGCGCCCGGGCCGACGCCTGGTGGCATCGGGATCTCCGCATCCGGCCGCATCGCCGGTTCCCTTTTTGGCCCGCATTTCCACCTTGGCACGAGCGGCTGCTTTGCGCGTCTCGTTGTACCACATTCCGACGATCGCCCCTCCGGTGAGAACAACGCCAAAACCGATCAGCCAGGAAAGGATCGCGAAAACGACGCCGATGCTCCCGTAGCTCCGCTCGTTCGTGACGATGGACGCGGAGAAAGTAAACCTGCTCACCACGCCAAGGCCGGTCAGCCCGACCGTCGTGAACGCGGCGGCCGGCCAGGCCTCGCGCCACCCGAGCCGTCCGAGGGTGAGGACCCTGATGCCGATCCAGAGAAGGAACAACATACCCGTGGTACTGAGCAGGCCGTAGCAGATCTGGCCGGTAGTGGTGCTGGTGAGCAGTGCCCCGGCACCGGTGGCGCCGGCGAGAAAGACGATGAGCTCGCAGAGCCAGACGACCTGGGCCGGGATGCCCCGAAGCCCGAGCGGCTGGACCCTGAAAACCTGGACATACACGGACTGCACGGTCGCGGCCAGGGTGAGGCCGCCGAGAATCAGCCAGAGCGCGCCCACCACCGTCCAGCCGCTGTGGACCGTTCCGTCCTGCGGCGTGAACAGCCGTTCGACGGCCTCCGCGGCATCCTGGTTCAGGCCCATCCGCCTGATGATTATTTCTGCCGCGCCTCCGGGGCGCAGCGGCGACAACGCCGCCAACGCGATAATAAAGGGGAAGAACATCATCAGAATGAGCGCGGCGAGACTCATCGAACTGTTGATCAGATCGCCCTGCCGCAATCTGGATGTCAGATCCTCCACCGCGGCGTTCCGGAGCCGTGCCCGGATCGGCCGGGCCTTTTCCGCCAGATGCCCGAACCGTCGCCGCAGCCGGTCCGCGACGGATCCGATGGATCCGCCGGATGGTCAAGATGTGCGCCGGTCACCGGGCGCGCGTGGGCTCCCGGGCATAACTCCCCTCCGACCGCGGTATTCCCGCCCGTCCGGCTGGCCGCCGACCGGGCCGTGCACCACAGCATCGCGGCGCGCGAGTGTCCTCGCATCTCCGGGGTCCGAAACGGCGGAACATACGCCTCACGGCGAAGACACGAAAAGGGTCCGGATCGCCGTAGGTCGCGGAGAAAACCGATCAGAGCGGAATTGGCCTCGTCCGGTCGTTCCTGCTGGGTCCAGCACCCGCCCAAGCAGCGGCCAGAGTGGCAGTAGCCGCACAAAGATCACTTTCGCTGCGGTACCAACGGCATAAAAATTAACTCTGGGCGTTTCCGGCTGAATATTTGAAACGTTCGGTCGAATTTCTCCCGGTGGATTTGATCGCTTCCGGAGACGGGGAGATAGTGCTGGAGCTCGCGGCTGATAAACGGGAACGGCCGATGAACGTGGGGGCTCAGCGTAGCCGGCGTGCGCGTAGTACCAGGTCGTCGACGTGGTGTGCGCCGGCTCCGCTGTCGGGTGCGACGCGTGGCCGCTGCTCGTTGAGCTCCACCTCCCAGTCGTCGTCGAGCAGTGCGGCGACCATCGCGGGCCAGACGTAGTCGGCCGGGTCGAATCCGCTGTCGTGCACCGGATGGGTGTCCATTCCCGCGTGGTGCACGAGCAGGAGCAGGCCGCCGGGGGCGACGGCGGCGAGCAGTGCTCGTTCGGCCGCGGCGTCAGGGGTGCGTAGCAGGGCCGGGTACTGCGCGGAGACCAGGTCGAAGGACGCCGGCGGGAGAGCGGCCTCGGTCAGTTCGGCGTGGACCCATCGGACGGCGACGCCGGCGTCCCGCGCGTGCCCGGCCGCCCGCTCCAGTGCCAGGCCGGAGACCTCGAGCGCGGTCACGTCCCAGCCGCCGCGCGCGAGCCAGACTGCGTCCGCGCCCTCGCCGCAGCCGACGTCGAGCACCCGCCCGGGCGTGAGCGCGGCGACCTCGGCCACGAGCGCGCCATTGGGCTGGCCGCTCCACAGCTGCTCTCGTTCGGAGTACCGCTTGTCCCACTCCGCCTGCACTGCCGGGTCTCCGACGTATCCGTCGAGAGCAGAGCGGGTGTCGGACGCGGGTGAGCCTGTCGCGAGGTCGTCGATCATTGGGCCACTCTTGCCCAGGACGTGCCCAGCCACCAAATTTGTTTGCTGATTTGGCAAACAGATACTCGGGTCTGGCGCTGGCTGTCAGGTCCTTGACCCCACGGACGTCCAGGTGACGCCGCTGTGCTCGACCCATCCGGTCGGGTCGG
Source organism: Parafrankia soli (assembly GCF_001854695.1). GTDB lineage: Bacteria > Actinomycetota > Actinomycetes > Frankiales > Frankiaceae > Parafrankia > Parafrankia soli. Next base: position 88,725 of record NZ_MAXA01000091.1, on the reverse strand, counting down.
CGAGGACGGCATCGACCTCGCCGCTGAACAGGCCCGAGGCCGACCAACCGCTGTCCCCGAGCACCGTGAGGATCTTGCCGGGTGCGGAGAAGCGGCGGAAGGCCCCCGTCGACACCGGTCCGTGGGTGAGCGCCGGCGCCCCTCTCCGCAGGGCCGCCGGCGCTATTCGCCGGCCGCGGGGCCGGTGCCGAGGGTACGCCAGAGGAACTCGTAGATCAGGGCTGATTTGTGGGCAAGCTGCTCGTTGTCGGCGGCGCCGCTGTGACCGCCTTCGATGTTCTCGTAGTAGCGGACGTCGTAGCCGAGTTCGCGCAGCCGCGCGACCATCTTGCGGGCGTGCCCGGGGTGGACGCGGTCGTCGCGGGTTGACGTGGTGATGAACGTCGGCGGGTAGCGACGGCCGGGCCGGACATTTTGGTACGGCGAGTATTCCTTGATGAACGCCCAGTCGGCCGGATCGTCGGGGTCGCCGTACTCGGCCATCCACGAGGCTCCGGCCAGCAGCTGGTGGTAGCGGCGCATGTCAAGCAGCGGCACCGAGCAGACGACGGCTCCGAACAGCTCCGGGTAGCGGGTGAGCATGACGCCCATGAGCAGCCCGCCGTTGGAACCGCCCTCGATGCCGAGCTGGGCCGGCGTCGTGATCCCCCGGCCGACGAGGTCGCCGGCCACGGCGGCGAAATCCTCGTAGGCACGCAGCCGGTTCTCGCGGATGGCTGACTGATGCCAGTCCGGGCCGTATTCGCCGCCACCGCGGATGTTGGCGACGACATAGGTGCCGCCGCGCGCCAGCCAGGCCCGGCCGACAGTACCGCTGTAGCTGGGGGTGAGCGAGACCTCGAAACCGCCGTACCCGTAGAGCAGCGTCGGCCCGGGTTCTCCGGTACCGACGACGAAATAGGGGACGCGGGTACCGTCGTCGGACACGGCGAAATACTGGCTGACGGTGCGACCATCGGTCGGGAAGAACGCCGGGGCCTGCTTGAGGATCTCGGGTTCCACGCCGATCTCGCCGCGGTACAAGGTCGCTGGCTGGGTGTAGCCGCTGGCACCGAGGTAGTACTCGTCATCGACGTCGGGGTTGGTGTCGCTGATGTAGGCGGAGCCGGTGTCCGGGAGGTCGGCCAGCGGCGCCCTCGTCCAGCCCGAGGCCGTCGGCGTGAGCACGGTGAACTGGCTTTTCACGTCCCGCAAAGTGGCGACGATGAGATGATTGCGAGTCCACGCGTGGTACGCGAGCGAGGTGTTCTTGTCCGGCTCGAAGAGGAGCTCGAGCTCTCGTCGTCCGGCGAGAAATGCTTCGAAGTCGGCGGCGAGCAGGGCGCCCGCCGGATAGACCTTCTCGTCGACAACCCACTCCGACCGGGTGGTGATGAGCAGCCACTCCCGGTGAACCGAGGTGTGCGCGTCGTCCGGGACGTCGATGCGGACCAGCCCCGTCGGGATACGCAGGAACATCTCGGTGTGGTAGAAGTCGATGCTTCGGTCGACGAAGTCGCGCACGAAACCCTCGGTCGGGTCGTGGTAGGCGTCGACCGAGACGTCATCCACCTCGCCCTCGAAGACTGTGACGGCATCGTCGAGCRGAGTGCCGCGCCGCCATTCCCGGATCACGCGGGGGTAGCCGGAAGTGGTCAACGATCCTTCGTCGAAATCGGTACCGACATAGATCCGGTCCTCATCGATCCAACCGACCGAGCTTTTGGCTTCGGGCAGGAAGAAGCCATCCTCCACGAAGGACCTGGCGACCAGGTCGAACTCACGGATGACGGAGGCGTCCGCGCCGCCACGGGACAGCTCGACCAGAGCCAGCCGGTATTCGGGTCGCAGCACCCGCGAGCCGTGCCACACCCAGTTCTCGCCCTCGCGGGCGGCGAGCGCGTCGACGTCGAGCACGACCTCCCAGCCCGGGGCGGGCTCGCGATACGACGCCAGCGAGGTGCGCCGCCACAGGCCACGCGGATGAGCCGCGTCGCGCCAGAAGTTGTAGAGGTACCCGCCCCTCGTGACCGGGTAGGGAATCTGGTCATCCGAGTCGAGCACCTCGCGGATCTCCGCGCGCAGCGCGGCGAACCCGGCGGACTGGGTGAGCTCGGCGGACGTCTCAGCGTTGCGCTTCCGCACCCAGGCGAGGGCGCCTTCCCCGGCGACGTCCTCGAGCCAGCGGTACGGATCATCGTCGGTCACTTCTCAAGTCTGCCCGATCGCCGGGCGACATCCGACGGGTTCGAGTCCGCGCGGCACGCGATGGCCGGGCGCGGTTCACCGTGCGGTCAGCGCGAGGTACCCGTCCTCGAGGGCGGGGTCCACCGGCCGCGCCTGCGGGCCCGGTGCCGCGGGTGCCACGACCCGGTACCGCATGCCGCCGTCATGCGGCAGCGCGGACACGACCGTGCCTTCGGCCGGCGGCGGCCCGTCGGTGACGATCGACCACACCCGGCCCCGCGCGCGGTGGGTCAGCTCGTCAACCGTGCCGCGGAAGATGAGCCGGCCCCTGGCGAGCACCGCCACCTCGCGACAGGTCTGCGCGATGTCGTCGACGATGTGCGTGCTCAGCAGCACGGTGCGCCGGCCGGCGAACTGGGACAGCAGAGTGCGGAAGCGGATCCGCTCCTCCGGGTCGAGTCCCGCGGTCGGCTCGTCCACGATCAGCAGCCGCGGGTCGGCGAGCAGTGCCTGGGCGATGCCGACCCGTTGCCGCATCCCGCCGGAGAAGCCGCGCAGCCGGCGGTCGGCGTCCCCGGTCAGGGCGACCACCTCGAGCAGCTCCCCGACGCGCCGGCGGCGTGCCGCGCGGTCGTCCATGCCCTTGAGCAGCGCGACGTAGTCCAGGAACTGGCGTGCCGTCAGATCGGGATAGACGCCGAGGTCCTGCGGCAGGTATCCGAGGGCGTGCTGCACGGCGGTGCGCCCCGCGCCCGTGCCCATGTCGTGCCCGCTCACGGTGACCCGGCCGGACGTCGGCCGCACCAGGCCGGCGAGGATGCGCATCAGCGTGGTCTTGCCGGCGCCGTTCGCGCCGAGCAGCCCGAACATGCCGGTGGGCACGACCAGGTCGAGGCCGTCGAGGGCGGCCACCCCGCCCCGGTACGTCTTCGTCAGGCCGGAGATCTCGATCCGCATCGGGTTTCCTCTATTCGTCTGAATCGTTCGTTGCCGTTCGTCGTCGTCCGGATGGCGTCAGGCTCGGCGGGCGCGCACCGCGTGGCCCCCGGCGAGCGCGACGGCCGCGAGCGCCAGCAGCACCGCGATGGACAGCCAGGCGGTCGTCGGCGTCGGGTCCGGCCGCAGGAAGTTCAGCGTCGCGCCGGGCACCGGGCCGGCCCAGGTGTCGCCGCCGTCGATGCCGTGGAAGTCGAGCAGCGCGTCGAGCGGGTAGCCGCCGAGCGGGTGGATGAGAGTCCGCGCGAGCGTCGGCATCATGTCCGGCGCGACCACGTTGCCCCAGAGCCAGTAGCCGACGAAGAACACGCGGAACAGCGGCGCTGGCATGATCAGGGGTACCGCCAGTGCGAAGGCGGCCACGAACAGCAGGCCCGGCACGATCACCACGGCGCAGGTGGCCAGTGCCCAGCCGAGCGCGTCCGGGGCGCCGGTGTGCACCGCGTACGCCGCGGCGAAGCCGAAGTACACCGCCAGGATCGGTACGGCCGTCGCGGCGCCCGCACCGAGGTACTTGCCGACGAGCCGGGCACTCGGCCGGGCGGGCGTGGCGTCCAGGATCGGCGCCACGCGCAGCCGATCGTCGCGGACGAGCCGATCGGCGAGCAGGCAGCCATACCCGATCGACAGCAGCGTGTGCACCTGGACGGCCAGGCCGACGACAGTGGTCCTGGCATCGTCCGATGACTCGTCGGGGTCGAACAGGTCACGCAGCAGGCTGCCGCCGATCAGCAGGAACAGCACGACGGTCAGCGCGGGCACGATCCATACCGACGGTTTGCGGACCTGCATACGGAACTCGTACCTCAGGCTCGCGCCGAGTGCGCGCGCGGTCTGGCTGGTCATTCGTCCTCCTCGCCGATGAGGCGTTCCGAGCGGGCCAGCACGACCAGGGCCAGCGCGACGAGCGTGGCCGCCGCGCCGAGCAGAGCCAGCCGGTTCCCGGTCCAGTCGCCGGGCACCGGGCCGCGGGTCGTGGCGAACAGGTAGAGCAGCCGCCCCGGCAGATGCTCCTGCGCCAGGTCGGCGAAGAGCTGCTGGAACGTCCAGACCGTGCTGACCAGCGCGCCGGCCGCCGCCGGGCTGCGGAACACGGCGCCCGCCACGAAGCCCACAGCCCCCAGTCCGACCGTCGGCGCCGCCCAGGTCAGCTGCCCGGCGAACGGCCCGTGGTTGGCCGGCCAGCGCGCCCACCAGCCGGTCGCGATCAGCACGGCCGCCGTCAGCCCGGCGACCATCGCGGCCCAGACCAGCGTCACCGCCAAGCGCCGCAGCAGCGTGACGCGGTACGGCGTGGGCGCGGCGAGCTGCAGCTCCACGGCCGGATCCCGCCCGACCAGCGAGGCGCAGCCGACACCGGCGGCGAGCGGCACCGCCATCTCCAGAGCACCGAGCAGGATGCGGGCCTTCGTCGCGTCGCCGGGCATCGTGTTGACGAGCGCGGCCGACACGCCCAGCGCCACGGCGACCGGCGGACCGAGCAGGGCCGCCCATCCCGCCCGGCGCGCCTCGTACCGCCAGAGCGTCAGTGGTCTCATGTCGGATGGGTAGCGCGCCACTCGCCGTGCGGTTCACCGCCGCAGGGAGCGAGACGCCCGGCCAGCACCACCGCGGCGATCCCGAACACGGCGCTCACGGTGAGGACGGCGCAGTTCGTGGACCAGACGTCCACGATGAGCCTCGCCGGCCAGTCGTCGCGGGCGAACACGCCGCCCGCCAGCACCCGCATCGCCCACAGCCCGATGGCCGCGCCGAGCGCGACGTCCGGGCCGAACCAGACCGCGACCAGCAGGCTGACCGAAGACAGCAGTGCCATCGGCCCGAGCCAGGCCGCGATCAGCGTCTGCAGGCTCGCCGCCCCGCCCGCCGCGGCAGCGGTCACCACGGAGGCCGCCACCGCGAGCACCAGGTCGTACCCGAACACCAGCGCGAGACGTACCAGCAGCAACAGCGGGCCGGCCGTCGGGGTGGCGGCGACCAGTTCGGCGACCGGGTCGCGCCGTGACCGGTACGTGCCGGCGACACCGGCCGCGGCCACGATCGGGGTGACCAGCGCGAGCACCACGTCGGCGTCGGTCGCGGGCCGCGCGACGGCCGCCGCCTGAACAAGGACCATGGCCACGCCGAGCGCCAGCACCAGCACCGAGGCGACGGGCACAGCCAGCCGGATCAGCCGGGCCTCGGCCACGACCAGCGCGGCGGCGTACCGCAGTCGTCTCGTCCAGACGGCGTCGCCCGGCGGGTCGACGGCTCCCTCGATCGCGCTCCGGGTCAGCACGGCCCGCACCATCCGCGCGGCGTCCGGCGGCGTGTCACCCGGCACGGCCGCACCGCCGGGCACAGCCGCACCGCCCGGCATCGCCGCACGGCCGGGAATCGCCGCACCGCCTGGGGCCGCCGCATCCGCGATCGCCTGCCAGGCGGCGAGGTCCGCGCGGCAGCGCGCGCAGCCCGCCAGGTGTGCGCGGACCCGGTCACGTTCCGCGCCACGCAGCGAGCCGGCGGCGTACGCGGGGAGCATCTCGTTCATTCGGACACCTCCTGGACGGTGAGCGCGGCGGCGACGGCGGCCCGGGCGTGATGCAGCCGGCTCTTCACCGTGCCGACGGGGATCGCGAGCACCTCGGCGACGTCGGCGAGCGGCAGGCCGGCCACGAACACCAGGGCGATCACATCGCGGTGGTGGTCGGGCAACCGGTCGATGGCCGCGGCCACTGGTGTGCCGCCCGCCGCCGCGATCGCCAACTCGTCGGGGCCGGGGCCCCGGTCGGGCCGATCGGGCAGGGGGACGTCGCTGGTCTGCGGGCCGAACCGGCCGCGTAACCGGTTGTGCGCCTGGCGGCGGGCGACCCCGAACAGCCATGTGGTCGCCTTCGAGCGGCCCTCGAAGGCGGCGGCCGACCGCCAGACCGCCAGCATCGTGTCCTGGAGGATCTCCTCCGCGGTCATCCGGTCGCCGGCCAGCCGGTACAGGTAGCCGAACAACGCGCCAGCATGCCGCTCGTAGAGCCGGGTCAGCGCGCCCGCGTCGCCGGCGGCGACCGCGCCCAACAGGGCCTCGTCACTGCCCGGCTCGGGCCGCGCCATCCACTCACCTCCTCGCACCTCCTCCGTCTGACAAGGTAGGTAGCGAGCGGAGGGGCGGACGGTTCACCGCTTCTTCCGTTGATCAATGGGCGGCACCGCTGGATGCCGGCCGAGGGCTGAGCTTCGCCGCCGAGACGGCGACAATGAGCGGCAGCGCCCGGTGCGACGACACGCGGCGGAGCTCGCGGGAGGGGCAGGGACGTCAGTCTGGTCCGCGGGCGAGGCGGTGGCCGTCCCGGATCGCGGTCAGGAGGAAGTCGAGGCCCCAGATGATGACGCTGGTCGCGCTTCCATCGAGCCTGCGGGCTCACCGTGCCGCGCAGCGCGCCGAGTGTCGTGCTGCTGAGGGCGAGTGGGCCAACGGACACGACCTGGTGTTCGTCCAGCCGAACGGGCGTCCGCTCGATCCCCGTGCGGACCACTGGGCCTGGCAGGACCTGCTGTCACAGGCCGGTGTGCGTGCGGCTCGGCTGCACGACGCGCGGCACGCGATGGCGAGCCCGCTCCTGGCGCAGGGGTTCATCCGCGGGTGGTCATGGAGATCGTGGGGCACTCGCGGATCAGCCTGACCCTGGGCACCTACAGCCATGTGGCGCCGGAGCTGTCGGCCGACGCGGCCGACCGGATGGGCGCGGCCCTGTGGGGCACCGGGGCGCCGGCTACCGACAGCGACGATGACCGGAAGAAGGAAGTAGAAGGGGATTGATGCGTTGCGCGCCCGTGGCTGCCAGCATGGCTGCCACAATGAAAACAGCGGCGCCATCCAAATGGATGAAACCGCTGGTAGCTACGGGTGCGCCGCCAGGGACTTGAACCGCCGGGTAGCCCGGGGTGAGATTCCCCCGGGCTACCCGGCGACTTGAACCCCGAACCCGCGGATTAAGAGAAGCAGGAGCTCCGTCCACGGACGTCTACGGACGTCCCCGATGTGCACCGGGTCGGCGCGACCTGGGCTTCAGCGCCGGTCCGTGCCCGCCGGTGTCCACTGACGTCTGCCGGCTCGGGTACAGCGGTGGGTACACCGGTGCCCGGCCGACGTGAGTCGAGACCTGATGCCAGGCTGCTTGGCTGCGGGGTCGTTCGCGATCTCCTGCGGCGCCCGCGTCCATCCGCCAAGTCCACAAAGAGTTCCACCAGTGGATCTAGTAGGTCGACTGCCGCCCACGGCCGTATCCTGTGCTCTGTGGGCGCCTTGCGAGACGAGTTGCACCGGCTGATCGACCGGCTGCCCGAGTCCCAGGTGGCACCGGTCCTGGCTCTCCTCCGAGAGCGCACCCCAACCGTGGACGGAAGCGACGAGTGGCCGTTGCCGGAGTTCGTCGGCACCCTGTCCAGCGGCAAAGGCGACCTCGCAGCCCGTTCCAGTCAGCTGTCGTCCGCCTCGAGGAGGTTGCCGTGACGCCAGACGTAGATCGTCACCGGAGGGTGACGATGAGCGAACTGCGTCGTCGTCGCGCGGACGTCTACGCGATCGCGCGACGCTACGGTGTGAGTAACATCCGTGTCTTCGGCTCCGTCGCCCGCGCCGAAGCAGACGACGCGAGCGACGTCGACCTCCTTGTCGATCTCGCTCCAGGACGAGGTCTGTTCGATCTGGGTGGCTTCATCAGCGACACCGAGGCGACGCTCAATGTCCACGTCGACGTCACGACAGTCGCTGGGCTACGACCCCGGCTCCGTCCGCGGGTCCTGGCCGAGGCCGTCGCACTGTGAGGTCCGACGATGAGCGCCTCCGCGATATCGTCGAACATGCGGAACTGATCAGCACGCACCTCCCCGCCTCACGCGAGGAACTCGACAAGGACGTTGTTCTGTCCGCTGCTCTGATCAGATGGGTAGGAATAATCGGGGAAGCCGCAGCGCGGCTGTCGGACTCCTTCCGCACACACCACCCCGAGGTGCCCTGGGCTGCGATCGCCGGCATGCGCAACCACCTCGTACACGGCTACTTCTCGGTGGATACGGACCTGTTGTGGACCGCGGTCACCGTCGAGATCCCCGGGCTTGCTGTCACCGTAGAATCCTGGCTGGGCGACTGACTCGAGCAGCTCTTCCGGCGGCGCTTCCCTCGCCGCCTTCCTCGGATCTGGCCCGCCGGCCCAGCACTGACCCCGCGTAAGGGACAACCGTGATGGGGTACGAAAAATACGCTCACGGCTGTTCGTAAAGTGCGGGATGATCTCGAAAGAATCGAGATAATTGATCTTGTGAAAGGCGCCCTGACCAGGGCTTACGGGTGCGCCGCCAGGGACTTGAACCCCGAACCCGCGGATTAAGAGAAAACTACTGTACGTAGTAAGTGGTTGCGGTCCGGTATCGGCCAGTCCGTTCTCCCAGCTCAGGGGGGCCGGTTCCGTGTTGGCTCGCAGTGGTCCTCGGTTGGGGTGTGTGGAGCGTCCGTGCCCACAACGTGCCCACCGTCAGCTCCGACCGGGGCCTCAGTCGGCCTGTCCGGCTGCTGGCTGAGGGTGCCTGGATCGACGGCKGGCTCGAACCTCGCCTACTCGGGACCCGGCCGCCCGCGCCGCGCCGGGCCACGCTCACGGTTCCGTTGCCTGCCACTACCGACCTACAACCATGATCGTCCCTGGGGTTTCTATCTTTTTTCTTCTCCCGCACAGACCACGGAGCCCTACAACCCTCAGCACCCTCAGCAGAACACCTAAACCTGCAGGTCAGCACGGGTTTTTGGTTGCTGAGGGTTGGTCTTACAACCCTCAGCAATGCTGAGGGTGCACCCTCAGCAAGATCGGGACGCGGGGACGCTGGGGTCCGGGACGTCAGCGTGTCCGGGCCGCTGGTGGTCATGAGGGCTAACCACCCCCGTGTCGCCCCGCAGCGTCGGGGACCTGCAGGTCAGCGTGGGGGGTCTGGGCCACGACGGGTGCCGGCGCGGTTGGCTGCCAGGGCTCGGGGGACGGGGGTGGTTAGCCTCTTGTGGCCGCCGCCCATCGTCCGCACCCGCTGCTGGTCAGCCTGCCGAGATGCACGAGTCACGCTTTGCGGTGAGCTGTTCCRCTTGTCACGGAACGCGGCTAGCCCTAGCGTTTGCGTCACCGACAGGGGCGTCACCGTCCGGTGACGTCTGGCGATGGGCGAGGGGGCTGTGTGAGCGCGGGCCGACGGCACGTGGGACTGCTGCTGTGCGCGCTGCTCCTGGGCGCCGGCGTGGGYGGCTGTACGTCGGACGGGGACGACCCGTCGCCGCTGCCACCGGCGCCGTCGCAGAGCTTCTCCGCCCCCTCGACCACTGCGACGCCAGATCCCACCAGGACGGGGACCGGTGACGAGGTCAACGACGGCTACGTGCTGTTCTGGCAGGCGTTCATCAACGCCCAGGTCGATGGCAACCCTGACCTACCCGAGCTTGTCCAGCGCGCGGAAGGCCAGGCGCTCGCCTTCGCGCAGGAGTCAGTCAGGGCGTATCGGACCAACGGCTGGGTCCGGGTGATCAAAGAGGGGTTCAGCGTCAACTCGGTGGTGGTCGACCGTGGCGAGGCCACCGCCCGCGTCACCGATACCCAGGACTGGAGCAAGTGGCCRCTGACCGACCGCGCCACCGGGCAGGTCATTGACGGCTCGACACCGCGCCAGTGCATCACCGCGGACATGGTCCGTAAGGGCGAGGTCTGGGCTGTGAGCAGGCTGGTCTTCGTGCAGAACGCATGCTGACCCGTCCCGCCGCGCGGATCGTCGGTCTTTCTTGCGTCCTCGTGATGGCCTTGTCCGCCGGCATCCTGGCCCTTCCCGTAGCCGCAACGGCGGCCGCGGGGACACTGTGCCCGGAAGGGCAGACCGCGTACCGCGCTCCCAACGGGTGGGCGGTGTGCACCCGTAGCCCGGGTTCCCTGCCCTCTCCAGCTCCGCAGCCCAAACCCGCCGCCGACGTGGCCACCGAGCCTCGTACTGGCGGCCGTGCGGCGGTCGATCCTTGCCCGAACCGGCAGACCTGGTCTTTCGATCCCGTCTCCGGCACCGTCCCGCCCCGCGGCTGGGCCGGCACCGGGCAGGGCGGCGGCTACGTGTACCAGACCTGCGACGGCGACGCCCAGAACCCACAGGGCGGCCCGGGGTGGGTCTGGGTGGCCAACCCCGGCGATCCCGCCGGCGGTGCGCCTGCCGTGCCCGCCCCGGCGGAGTTGGCGCAGCAGGCGTTCGACGAGCTTGCCCCTCCCGTGCCGCAGTTCGACTTTCGGCCTCGGCAGCATCCCGGYGGGCCGGACGCGACGCTGGTGGGGCTGTGGACGTTCTTCTGGGCTGACCAGGGCGGCCTGGTGCCGCTGAGCAGGCGGGTGGCGGCCGGCGGGAACTGGGCGGAGGTCACCGCCACGATCCGCCAGGTCGCCTTCGATCCCGGTGACGGCTCGGCGCCACTGTCCTGCCCCGGTGGCGGTACCCCGTACAACCCGGACCTGACCTACGAGCGGCAGGTGACGAGCTGCGCGCACCGCTACGACCGTGCCTCACCAGCGCCGGGGTTCACCGCGACCGCGACGGTGACGTGGTCGGCGACCTGGGCTGGGTCGGGCGGTACCGGCGGGGTGCTGCCGGATGTGACCGCGACCGCCACGGCTGTCGTGCCGGTGCAGGAGATGCAGGTCGTCAACAACTAGCCGGACCCGTGTCCAGCGCACTTGGCGCCGTGCTTGGTCCCGTTCTTGAGGCCGTGCTTGGTGCGGGGCTTGGTGCCGTGCTTGGCGCGTCGCCGAGGTCCTGGCGCCCGTTGTCGCAGGTCAGCCCGGGTGGGCAACCTGCCCCGGCGGATCCGACATGTCTTCTCACCGTCGCCCCGCCACAACCGCCGGATCCCACCCTGCTGTCTCCCCGCGCGGCGCGGGGTCGAGCGGCGCGCCCAGCGCGAGGCGTGCGGCTGACCCCGTATGTCGGACACGTCGTGGACGCGCTCGTCGAGCGTCACGTGACAGACGACGAGCGGTGGTCCGTTCGGCCGGTGTCCACCGCAGTGTCTGCCGTCGTGTCCGCCGTGGTGTCCACGGTGGTGTCTGCCGTCGTGTCTGCCGGGGTGTCCGCGCGACCGGGCGCCTGGTGGCCGTCGTCGCAGGTCAGCCCGGTCAGGCAACCACGGTCAGGCCACCCGACATGTCTTATCCAGCGCCACCCGCCACAGCCGCGGGACCCCGCCCCGCATGTCTCCCCGCACGCGGTGCGGGGTCCAGCGGGYCGCACCACCGCACCTGCGACCACGGTCACCCCCCGGCTATCAGCCAGATCGGGCGTGGTCTCCTCCTACGTCCCCCGTTGTCGCGCATAGCGAGCAATCATCCACACTGCGCCAGCGGGTACGGGCTCGCCCCACTACGGTCCTTCATCTACTCCTGTACGACAGGATCCGTTGGCCACTGCGCGGAAGAGTCTCGCTCGAGCTCCGAAACGAGCTCGACGCGATCGGACGGGATCACGCACACGGTCGCTTCGACGGGCTGGGTGGTTTGTGCCGATGCGCCGACTCGCGTGAGGTCCAGCACGGGCAGGGTCGGTGGGATTTCCAGGAGCCGCGCCTCTTCTCGGGAGGGCATTCGTATGCGGATCGTTTCGGTCCAGCTCAGGGGACCGTGGCCAGCCTCTTCCAGTCGGTCCAGGTAGCCACCGGGTCCGGTGTGTGGCTCGGCGACTTGTGGGGCGTCGGCGACAGCATCGGGATGTACCCAGGTGTCGACGAGCTGGAACGGAGGCTCCCCGGCGGGTGACGTCACACGTCGGCGACGAAGAACATTGGCGCCAGAAGGCACGGCTAGGATCTCAGCCACGGCCGCGGGGATGGGAACGACAGCGGCCCGCGGCTGTCCATGCACTGTCCATGGTTCGTCCGGGCGGGCAGCGGCGGGGAAGACGTAGCCCCTACTGGGGTCTCTCGTCACGGCCCGTCCGCGGGTGATCCGGCGGCGGCCTTGGGTGACATCCCGAACGAATGACCCGCGCCCTTGGCGGGTCACCACAAGACCTTGCTGGCGCAGCAGATCGAGGGCAGGCCGGACCGCGGCGAGGCTGCACCCGTACTCGGTGGCCAGGTCATCGAGGGTGGGGAGCTGCATCCCAGCCGGATACTCCCCGGTCTCGATGCGTGCCCGGATGTCGTCGGAGATGCGGACCGCAAGGGGACGCGCATCGGTCGGCTCGTTTGCCCTGCTCATAGGCCCACGGTATCGAGCGGTACGCAGGTCTGCCGGTTGACCTGTTTCTATGCTTGACAGGTCTGCATGCAGACATGCAGACTAGAGATACGGCTGAGACGGGAGGCAACCCGTCGAGGCACCCCCGGGGCTTCTGGACATGAAGAAGGCCCGGGTGGGAGGCAACCCACACCGGGCCGGACGCGACTGTGATCGCTCTTCGAGCGTACAGCGTCTGTGCACGTCGTGGCGCCTTCCGCACCTGTCTGTTGGTGCGTCTCCCCACCCCGGTGGGGAGGCCGATCGGGAGGACAGCGCTAGTGACGCTTCCTGTACTGACCGCCGCTCCGAGCCCGGATGACGGCCCTGACCCCTACCTGYCCGTCCTGGCGGACCTGTCCCTGGACGGCTACCTGGCCTTCCAGGGAGCGCTCGACCAGGCCCGGCACCTGGTGACGATGCACCGTCGGGACGCCGCCAACCCGGCGCTGCCCGCCGTCACCCGCGCGCAGGCCGCCGCCGTCGCCACGGACGTGCTGGCCACGATCCAGCTGTTCGCCGCCCTCATCGACGACCGCACCGACCTCGACGCGCTCTACGCCGCCGAGGACACCCTGCCCGGCGCGGACCAGCGTGCCCGTCTCACCACCGCGCTGGCCACGGCCCGGCGCATGGTCGCCCAGAGCCTGGCCGACGCCGCCGACCCCGACCTGACCGAGGACGAGCGGGCCGCGTGCGCGACGGCCGCCACCGCCCAGGCGCACGTGGTCGAGGTCTTCGCCGACCTGCTCGCCGACCCCGACCCGATCACCACCCTGGCGCTGGCCAACGCGGTGCACGTCGCCCAGGGCCTGATCACCCCGCACCAGGACGACGCCCACCAGTCGGGCCTGCCCGAGGGGCAGCGGTTCGACGCCGGGCAGGTCGCGTTCGCCCAGGCCTGCGTCCTGGACCTGTTCACCGCCCTGCTCCCCGCCCCCGCGACCACGGGCCGGCGGTGAGCACGGTGGCCCGCACCCGCTCCAAGACCAGCACTGACCGCCGGGTCCGCGACACCGGCACCGGCCGCACCGGTCGCGCTCGTAGCCAGAACATCGGCGGCGGGATCTCGATCGGCGCCGAGCACGGCCCCTGCGACCGCGACGGCCGGCCGATCGGCCGCCAGCTCACCACGGTCACCTGGGACGACGGCACCAAGGACAGCGTCCCGACCGACACCCTCGACACCGACTGATGACCACCACCGCCCCGCCGGCCGCACCCGCGACGAAGGTCACCGTCTGCTCGGAGTGCCTGTCCKTGCTGTTCGACGGTGTCGGGCACGACCAGCTCTGCTCCCGGACCGGCGGCGTCCTGTGAGTGCCCCGACTGTTCTGCTGACCACCGCCCCAGCCCGCACCGGCCGGCAGATCACCGCCCTGCACGCCGCGGTGAGCCTGCTGGAGCGGCTGCGCAGCATCGCCGTGCTGGTCCTGACGATCGGCACCGACTTCTCCCCGAACCTTCCCGTCCACCTCGACGCCCAGATCAGCACCCAGGACGCCGACCCCGGCCCCGCCGAGATCGCCCGCCTGGACCGGCTCAACGCCGCTTCCGTCGCGCTCGACGCCTCGATCGTGCACACCTGGACCRCCAAGGGCCAGCAGGCATTCGCCCTCGACGACCTGGTCATCGACGGCGTGCCGGTCCGCCTGTGGGCCGCGTTCACCGACCCGGCCGTGATCGCCCGCGCGCACGACCTCACGACACTGCGCCGCCGCTAACCCCACCCCCTTCCCTTGTTGCCTGCCGGCCGGCAGGTCCCGTCTCTGCCGGCCGGCTCTCTTCGCCTTCCCCTGGAGCACCCGATGACCCACAACGACCCCGATCAGGCCTGGTTCTGGACCCCGCAGTGGCAGGCCGGTGAGGCCGAAGCGTCCGCCGAGATCGCCGCCAGTGGGCTGACCGTCTACGACGACATGGGCGCCCTGTTCGCCGACATGCCCGCCTTCCGCGACGCGCTGATCGGCGGGACCGGGCAGGGCAAGAGCGTCGCCCCCTGGATCTACCTCGTCGAGGAGGCCGGGCTGCTGGTCGGTGGCATGCCCGGTCAGGGCAAGTCCGCCGCCCTGCGCGCCGGCGCCGTCCGTGACGCGGTCGAGGGCACCGAGGGTGGTGCGGGCCGATGACCACCCTGACCACCACCCCCGACGCCGCCGCCGATCCGCTGGCGGGGTTGCCGCCGCTGATCTCGGTGGAGCGTGCGGCGGAGACGCTCGGGTTCTCCCGGGCATCGGCCTACCGCTACGTCAAGACCGGTGAGTTGCCGTCGAAGAAGCTCGGTGGGCGGGTGTTCATCCTCACCGCCGGGCTACGTGCCCTGCTCACCCCCGACACCCCCGCGCGGGAGGTGGCCGCCGATGAGCGGGGATGACGACGCCGCCCGGGACTTCGCCCGTATCGACCTGGAGCTGCGCGTCCTGCAAGGCCTGGCCGCCACCGGGGGCCTCTCACACGTCCAGGTCCGCCGTCGCACCCAGGAACTGGCCGCCGAAGCCGGCTACGTCCCCGCGCCGCCACCCGAGCAGGAGCGCGTGGACGTGGTGCTGGGCTGGTTGCACCGCCAGCAGCTAACCGGCGGCGACACCGTGTCCGTCAGCGAGATTCACCGCGGCGTGTACCCGCTGCACCGCAACGACGACGGGCGGCGCTGGTGCCGTCGGGTCACCGACGTTCAGGACGTCGTGTCCGCCTTGGTCGATGCCGGTTACCTGCGCACCCTGCCCGCTCCCCTGACGACACGGGGCCGTCAGCCCTCCCCGCGCTATGAGCTGCTGCGCGCCCCCTACCCGCACGACCAGCACCCGACCGACAGCCAGACGGGGGGTGCGCGGTGAAGTACCGGATCGAAACCGAGGAGTACGCCGACACCCACACCGTCGACGGGGTGACCGCCCCGGTCGCCCGCACCCGCCGGGTCGCGGTGCCGGTGCTGCCCCGGGACTGGGACGCCCTCGCCGTGCGTGCGGTGGTGGGCCTGGTGCTGGCGCTCACGCTCGTGTCAATCACGTGGTCGACCGTGTCGATCGCGCACCTGCTCGACGGGACCTGGACGGCTTATCTGGCCGGTGGGGTGTTCGACCTGGCCTGGTGCGCGACCCTGGGCATGGCCTACATCGTCCGGTTCCGCCCCGACCGGCGGAAGGTCGTCGACCGAGTCGGCTGGGGGCTGCTCGCGGTCACGGTGACCGCGATCGGCCTGCACGGCTACCAGACCGGCGGCATCGCGGTGGCGTGCATCGGCGCGTCGGTGAGCATCGCCGCGAAGACGCTGTGGTGGACCTTCGGGCACGCCACCCGCCCCGAACTGACCGCGGACGACAAGCAGTGGGTCGACGCGCAGATCTCCACCGCCAGCGCGCAACTCGCTGTTGCCTCGGTGCGCCGGCAGGTTGCCCGCGCGCAGGATCGGGTCACCGCGGAGTTGCTCGCGATCGAGGCGTCGCGCCGCCCGCCGGTCGGCACTGTCGCGGCCAACGACGTCGCACCCACCGCGTTGCCCGGCAACCCGGGCGAGGCACTGCTGCCCGTGCACGCGGCGCCCGACGTGGTGCCGCGCGAGGCGCCGCAGGCCGCCCTCGACGCCGCACCGCGCGGCGCCGGCACCGCACCGGCGGACCCGGCTCACAGCGCGGCTCAGGACGCGACGCGGGCCGTGGTGGGCAGTACGGATGAAGCACCCGCACGAACAGGTGCTGACCTGGCTGAACAGGCCACCGCGCCGCACCCGCCGAAGCGGCCCACGAAGCAGCCCGCGACGCGGTCGAACCGGGGCGTGGCGGTGCCCCGCGTCGCACGTGCGACGCGGCCCGCGCCGCGCACGGACGCCGAGCTGCTCGCCGTGCTCGACGCGCTCGGGGACGCGGCGGCGGGCCTGTCGGTGCGGGGTGCGGCGGGGCACCTGGAGATCGGGGAGACCCGTGCGAAGCGGCTCCTGACCGAGCACGCGGCGCGCGGTCAGGCGTCGCTGTCGCTGGTGAAGACGGAGACCGCGTCATGACCGGCGGTGTGCATGAGGATCTGCGCCGGTTGCCCTGGTGGGTCGCGCTCGCCCTGACGGTGCTCGCGCTGGTCGTGCTGGCGCTGCGCTCGGTCGGCCTGGTCGTCGCGGTCGTGGTGACCACGGCTGAGCGTCTCGACGTGGCGGCCGCGGTCCGTGCCGGGATCAGCCCGTTGGGGGCGTCGTCCTGGCTGCTGGACGCCGCTGCCGCGTCTACGTCCGACTGGTCCCGTTTCCCGGGAGGTGAGTGATGACCGAACAGCCGAACACCCCGAACGACTCCCAGCCTGGTGGGGTTGTGCTGCCTGGCCCGTGGACCCCGACCGTCGACGCTCCCGGGGAAGCGGGCGAGGCTCTGCACGGGGAGGTGATCGACCAGCAGGGCAACCTGGTCGTCCCCGAGCCAGCCGGGCCGCCCGCGCGGCGTGCTGTGCCGCTGCCCGCGCTGCCGGTGAGTGGGAAGGAGATCGCCCGCACCGCCGGGCGGGCGGCGGTGCAGTCCGCGCAAGGCCATGCGGTGCTGGCCCGGCGGGCGGCGGAGGCGGCGACGCATGCGGCGATCCGGGAGCAGATCCGCGCCGCCCGCGCCCGTGGGGACGCCGCCGAGCTGGCGGCGTGGCTGGACCGGCTGCACGCGGCGAAGGACGCCCGCCGCCAGCGGGTGGCGAACCTGCCCGCCGTCCTCAAGGCCGCTGGGGTTTCCTCGCTGGCCGCGGTGCTGGTCGTCACCGGGGTGTTGCTGACCGCCGGGATCCTGGTCGGGGTGGTGCACCCGGTCGGGGTGGGCTGGGGCGACTACTGGGGGTTCATCGGCTGGTTGCTGCGCCTGCTCGTCACCGTCGCCACGGTGCTGGTTCCGCTTGCCGCCGCAGGGGTTGTGCCGGCGTGGCTGGTCCTCACCCACCGGGCCGGGCAGGCGGCGGACGCCCCGAGCTGGGTCGCGACCTCGACCGAGGTGGACGTCGACATCGTCGTGGACGAGCGGACCCTCACCCAGGCGTTGGCCGCGCTGCGGATCAAGCAGATCACCGACTACCTCAAGAAGGCCCCGCTGCAGTACGTGGTCCCGGCCCGCAAGGACGGCCGGGGCACCTACGCCCTGATCCGCCTGCCCGGCGGCCTGCCCGCCAGCTATGTGACCGTGCAGACCAAGCGGGAATCGATCGCGGCCAGCCTGCACCGGCGCACCAACGAGGTCTGGCTACGCACCGGTGAGGACGCCGGCCTGCTCGATGTGTGGATCGCCGACCCCGGTGCGCTCAAGGAAGGCGCCGGCCCGTACCCGCTGCTGACCGACGGGTTCGTCGATGTGTTCCGCGGGGTGCCGTTCGGTCGCAGCCTGCGCGGGGACCCGCTGGTCGCGCCGCTGATGGAACGCAACACCATCACCGGCGGCCAGCCGGGGCAGGGCAAGAGCTCCTCGGCCCGGACCATGCTCGCCGGAGCGGCCCTGGACATCACCGCGGAGATCCGGATCTGGGTGCCGGACACGAACTTCGACTTCGAGTACTTCAAGCCCCGCTGCTCCCGCTACGTCATGGGCGCCGACGACGACAAGATCCGCCAGATCCTCGAGGACCTGCGCGAGCTCTACGCCGAGGTCCAGGCCCGCGGCCAGCTCCTGGTCGACCACAAGATCCCCGCGGTCACCCGGAAGAAGGCCAGCGAAGGCATCGGCCTGCACCCCCTGTTCTGCCTGCTCGAAGAAGCCCACCTGGCGATCCAGCACGAGACGTACGGCAAGGAGATCGCCCAGCTTCTGATCGACATCGTGAAGCTGGGTCGTAAGCGCGGCATCCACATGATCGTGAGCACGCAGGCGCCGACGAAGGACTCGATGCCCCGCGACGTGACCCGTAACTGCTCCAACGGGATCGCCTACGCCGTCGGGGACCACGTCGCCAACGACGCCCTGCTCGGACAAGGCGCCTACCGGGCCGGTCACCGGGCCACCGAGCTGATCGCCGGTGTCGACAAGGGCACCGCCCTGGTCAAGGGCTTCACCGGGGAGCGCTCCGTCATGGCCCAGACCTACTTCATCCACGTCGACCACGTCCCCGCCCTCATCCAACGCGCCCTCGACGCCCTCGACCGCAAGGGCCTGCCCGTCCCCGGCACCGACACCCCCCGCGGTAGCGGGCAGGAGCTGGAGGCCCGGGACCTGCTCGACGACCTCGACACCGTCCTGGGCACCGAGGTCATCTCGATCGCGAAGGTCCCGCCGCTGCTGCTCAACCTCGCCCCCACCTGGGCGCCCTACAAGGGCCTTACCGGCGCCGGGCTGGTCAAGCTGCTGGCCGCCGAGGGGATCAAGGTGCCGTCCACAGGGAACCGCTTCCCTCTCGATCCGGTCACTGTCCGTGAGGAGATCGGCCGGCGGGCCACCGCCGACCTCGACGAGTAGGTAGACCACCCGCCACCCCCGAAACCACACCCCACAGGCCCCCTGGCAGGGCGAATCTCACTGCCCCACCTGGGCTCACTCGGCTCACTTCCCCCAGCTCAGCCGGCCCGCAGTCTCCCAGGCACCACCGGGTTAGAGATCTAACTCGCTTCCGGTGATCTCACTGGCCGTGAGCGCCGTTCCGCACACCCAAAACCGACTACTCAGCGTGACCGATCTTCGGGAGGACCCCCATGCCCCGCCCCCACATCTGCCCCGAGTGCCACGAGCCCGTGGTCCACCGCCGGCCCTGGAAGGACCGGACCAACTACCCGGCCCACGGGCTGAAGACCCCGCAGTGGGCGCACGGCGACGGCACCCCGCTCTGCCCGGTCATCGGCCCGCGCGGCTACCAGCCCGCCCAGCCCACCAAGCGCTGACCACCCACCACCCCACCCCTGCTCCAGCTCCGGAAGGGAGCCCCTGCCATGGCTCGTAAGCCCAAGATCTGCCCCGACTGCAAAGGCAAAGGCAAGAAAGGCGCCCAGCTCTGCCGGGCCTGCAACCCCTCGGGCGCGATCGGGGACATCGCCGCCGGTGTCGCCCGCCGCGCCGCGAACCGGCTCAACGGCCGCGCGATCAAGGTCACCGGCGTCGGGCTCACCCAGACCAACCGCGGCCGGCAATCCACCCGGGCCAGCGACGGCGTCCCCGGCGGCAGCTCCGGGGCCACCCGCTGCTCCTGCGGTGCCACCACCTGGCTGCACATCAGCCCCCGCGGCGCCATGACCTGCCTGCCCGGCCACGGCTGCAACCCCCGCCGCTAACCCCCGCCGGTCGTCACGTGACAACCGCACCCCTGCCGAAGGAGAACCCCTTGGCTCTTACCCGCACCCCGCCCCTGGTCGACCCGGCCATCCTGCGCCCCGGCGACATCATCACCGCCCCGAACACCCGCCGAACCCTGATCATCGTCAGCCGCGTCGAACCCCCCACCAGCCCCGACGCCACCGCCGCCGGGTCCGGGTTCGGCGACACCGAGGCGGGCTCCCCGCCGCGGTGGGTCATCCACGGCAGCCACATCGGCACCGGCGCAGCCATCGAGATCCCTCTCGACGACGGCGAGCAGGTCGCCCTGCGCCGCCCCGCCGGCCTCCACCCGCACTGACCAACCCCGCCGGTCCGGCCCGCACGGTCGGACCGGCGGCCCGATCGCCCCCAGGTACTCGAGAGGAGGTATCCCCATGTCGAAGGACCACCGGCGGATCGTGGCGGTCCACGAAGCCGGCCACTGGCTCGCCGCCCGCGAGTACGCAGCGCGCGGGGTGCAGGCCACCCTGACCACCACCCCCCGCGGTGGCGCCCGAGGGATCACCACCCTGCGTCGGTGGCGTGGCAGCGACCTGCAGTTCGTCGCCTACACCCTCGCCGGAGCCACCGCCGCCAGGCTGATCACCGGCGATGCGGGYCTGCACGGCTCCGATGACCTCCAGGTCGCCCGCACGGTCTGCCGCAACATCCACGCCGACATCAGCGACGCCGAACACCTCGCCGCCACCCTCGTCCGCACCCACCGCCGCCACATCGAACGCGCCGCCCGCCAGCTCTACGACACCGGCCGGATCTGATGCCCGCCGCCCTCACTGCCGGGCTCGCGTTCGACCACGCACAGATCATCACCGCCGCTCTCACCACCAAGGAGAACTGACATGGGCCTGTTCAGCAGCTCGAAGAAGCCCACCGCCGCCACCCCGACCCCGAAGAAGGGCAAGAAGGCCACCGTCACCCCGACGCCGACCCCGAAGAAGGGCAAGAAGGCGACCACGCCAGCCTCGACCGCAGGAAAGGGCAGGAAGGCCACCGCCGTCACGCCGGCCTCGACCGCGGGGAGAGGCAGGAAGGCGACCCCGCCGGCCCCGGTGACGCGGACCCGCAGGGCCGCTTCGGCGCCGGCTGTGAAGCAGCGGGCCACGCTGCCCCCGAAGCCGGTCGAGCACACGCCGGCCCTGGAGGTGCCGGCCGAGCTGCACCGCCACGTCGCCGCCCAGATCTGCCCCCAGTTCGCCAGCGACAACGTGCGACCCCACGAGGTGGTCGTCAAGGCGAACGGCGAGATCTGGATCGACCGTCGCGGAAAGCACCCACACGCCGTCCCGATCGAGGTCGGCCGCTGGAAGTAGCCCGGCACCCGAACGCCACGCACTGAGGTCCCAACACCCCACCAGGAAGGCCACCACCATGACCACCACCAGCAGCCTCCCGACCACGACCGAGGTCGTGGTCGACGGCCTCCCGACCACGGCCGAGGTCGTGTTCGCCATCCTCAACGACCTGGACCGCCACGACCGCGCCGCGGCCAGCGCCCACTACGCCCGCCTCGCCGCCGCCTGCGCCGACCCCGAGCAGACCTTCCTCGCCATGGACACCGTCACCGTCGACGGCACCACCATCGACCTGTTCGAGGTCTACGACGCCGGCGAGAGCCTGACCGGGATCGTCCTGTCCGGCCACCACGACACCGCCACCGCCCTGGCCGCCGTGCGTGCCTACGCCGAGGACTACCTCGACGACATCTTCGATGACCTCCTCGGCGAGACCAGCCGGCGCGAGGTGTTCCAGGACGCCTCCCGCCTGCACCACACCCACCTGCGTGTCTTCACCTTCCTCGGCGAACAGAACTGGCTGCTCACCGACACCCCCGACGGCCACGACCTGCCCGTCACCGTCTTCACCCCACCCGTCTGACCCGCCATCCGGGCGCCACCGGGCGGGACCGGTGGCGCCCCACGCGGTCACCAGCCCCCGCCCACCCCGCCGAAGGGAGCCCCGCCGTGACGACCACCCCCGACACCCCGGGCAACCCGACCGCCAGCCGGGCAACCAGCCGGGCCGAGATCAGGCAACCAGCCACCAGCACGCGGGCAACCAGGCCGAGACAGCCACGACCCGCACACCACCCGGCCGGCGATCAGCCCCGGGCAACTTCCAGCGATGGTTGCAGCCACGGTTGCAGCGACCGTTCCACCGACATGAGCGGCCTGGTGGGCGTTGGTGCAGGTCAGCCCGCACAGGCAACCAGCCTTCGCCCATCCGACATGTCTTCTCTCACCCGTCCAGGGCGCACCGTCGACACCCGCCACCACCACCGGGATCCCACCGCGGTACTTCCCGCCCACGCCAGTGGGCAGGGTGGCCCGGCCGGGCTCGGGCAGCGCGAGCACGACACTTCCCACCGCACTACCCGCCGTCCTTCCCACAGCGCTTCCTGCCGTGGTTCCCACCGTCCTTCCCGCCGTGCTTCCCGCGTCCCCGGCGGCACGGCGGACGTCGTTGCAGGTCAGCCCATGCGAGCAACCAGCCCCGGCCCACTCGACATGTCTTCTGTATCGCCCTCCCGCCGCTACCACCGGGATCCCACCGCGTTCGTCGGGTGCGCGGCACGGCTGTCGGGGCCCCGGGATCCGGGCGGCGTCGGCTGGGATTTCCGCTGCGATGTGTGTCGCTTTCGGGCTGTCGAGTGTGCCTTCCCTTTGTGGGAGGCACCGGGTGGCCCCGGCGGGGGCCGCTCTGGCCCGGTCGGGTGTGGGCGTGCACCGCGCCGTTGAGGGTGAAAGGAGTCCGATGCGCACACTGTCCGATCAGCCGCCGGGGAGCCTCCTGCCGGCGGTGTTGGCTCTGGCCGCCCGCGGAATGGTCGTCTTCCCCATCCGCGCGGGAAGCAAGATGCCCATGGTCCGGTGGGGCAGCGAAGCCACCACCGACCAGGACGTCATCACGGGCTGGTGGACCCGCTGGCCCTGGGCGTCGATCGGCGTGGCTTGCAAGCCCTCCGGCCTGACCGTCGTCGATGTCGACGGGCCGGTCGGACGGGCGTCGTGGGCGGCGCTGACCGGCGAGCACGGGCACATCCCGACTGCGTCGGTGAGCACCGGGCGGACCGACGGCGGGGTGCACTACTGGTACCGGGCTCCGGCGGTGGATCCGCCCGCGAACAGTAAGGGCACCGAGACCGAGGGGGTCGGTGCGGGTATCGACATCCGCGGTGCCGGGAACGGCGCCGGCGGCATGGCGGTCGCCCCGCCGTCGCTGCACTCCTCCGGCCGGCGCTACGGGTGGGCTGAGCGGCTTCCCCTGGCAGAGCTGCCCGGCTGGCTGCACCGTCTCGCCACGGCAAAGCCAACCACCCCCGTGTCCTCCTCCGCCGACGTAGAGGCCGCCCGCCGGCGGCTGGCCACCTACCAGGCCCAGCCCGACCTCACCCAGATCCGGACCGCACGGTGGGCCGCCGCCGTCCTGGCCGGGGAGGCCGCCGATATCGCCGCCATGGCGCCGGAGACCGGCCGGAACAAGGCCCTCAACGGCGCCGCCTACAAGCTCGGCCGCCTGGTCGCCGGTGGCCTGCTCGACGAGGACGACGTCCGCCAGGCCCTCACCGACGCCGCCGCCGGCTGCGGCATGCGCTCCCGTGCAGCCGAGCGCACCATCACCTCCGGCCTGGACGCGGGGATGCGCCAGCCCCGCACCTGGGGCGGTGCGCCATGACCACGGGCATCAGTGGCGTTCCGCCGGCCGCCCACGACACGTCGCGTCCCACCACGGCGCTACACGACACGTCGCCTGTGGCCACCCTCGACGGATCTGCGGTATCCGGGCGGGTGTGCGCCTGGTGTCAGGGGCCGATCCCGCCCCGGGCACGCCGGGACGCGGTGTGCTGCTCCACCCGCTGCCGCCAAGCCCGGCACCGCTTCGGGCGCACCGTCGGCCACGCCGCCCCAGGGGGAGCCGTCGGCTGCGGCCGCGGGATACGGCTGGCCTACGCCGACCCGCCCTACCCGGGCAAAGCCTGGCTTTACCGGGACCACCCCGACTACGCCGGTGAGGTCGACCACGCCGCGCTGATCGCCCGCCTGGCCGGTTATGACGGCTGGGCGCTGTCGACCTCCGCCGCCGCCCTGCCCGCCGTGCTCGCGCTGTGCCCGCCGGGGGTGCGGGTCGCGGCCTGGCACCGCGGGGAACGCCCCACCGCCAGCCGCTGGCCCCTCTCCGCCTGGGAACCGGTCCTCTACCGCGGCGGACGTCCCGACGATCCGTCGCACCCGAACACCCGGATCCAGACGCGACGGGTCGACTCCCTCGTGCACGGCATCGCCCCGATGACCACCCTGCCCGGACGGGTCATCGGCACCAAGCCCGCCGCGTTCGCCCGATGGATCTTCCAACTTCTCGGCGCCGCCCCCGGCGACAGCCTCGACGACCTGTTCCCCGGCTCCGGCGCCATCACCCGTGCCTGGCACGCCTACACCACCCCCGACCCGTCGCACGCGGCCGCCCACGACACGTCGCCTCCGCCGGCGCGCACGACGGATCACCCCCCGACCCGCTGGGGCCGCATGCAAGGAGCAGCCTCATGACCACAGCCGAACCCCTGCCCGACAGGCCCGTCGTCGAGCTCAACATCACCGTCGTCCTGGCCGCCGCCACCGCCGAGACCGACGACCTCGCCCGCGCCAAAGCCGTCCGCGAGCACGCCTACGCCCTAGGCCGGCACGGCGCGGACCCGATGGTGGTCGCCGAGCATCGCGACGCCCTGGCCGCGACCAAACCCAAGCTCCTGACCAAAGGCGCGTTCGACACCGCCCACAAAGCCGGTCTCACCGCCGCCCGCCAGGCCGCCAAGGACGCCGCCGCACGCCGGCCCCGCCTCGTGCGCGACCGGCCCGACATCGACGTCACCGGCGCCCCGACCGCCATCCGCAACCTCACCACCACCCTCGACGCCGGAGCGTTCACCGACCTGTACGTCACCGGCGGACAGATCGTCCACATTGCCGCGATCTCCGGCGACATCAGCACCACCACGGACGACCCACTCCCGCTGATTTCCGCACCGCTCACCGCTCCCGCGTTCGCGCAGCTCCTCGCGCACGAGGCCTACGCCTACCGGCTCGTCGCCGACCCGGACGGCGACATCATCGAGGAGGAACACGTGCCCGCCGACCGCATCCTCACCGCCGTCCTGTCCCGCCGGCACTSGCCAGGCATCCGCGCGTTGCGCGGCATCGTCGGCTCACCCGTCCTGCGCCCCGACGGCTCCCTGCTGCAGACCCCCGGCTACGACCGGGACACCGGCCTCTACTTCGCACCCAAGGTCGCCCTACCGCCAGTGCCTGACCGGCCGTCCGCCGAGCAGGTGGTGGCCGCGAAGCGGTTCCTGGAGACGGTGCTGCACGACTTCCCGTGGGTGGCACCGGCGGACAAGGCCAACTACCTGGGCATCCTCGTCTCCCCGATCCTGCGGCCCTACCTGCGCGCGCTCACCCCGTTCTGGGTCGCCACCGCCACCACCGCCAGCTCCGGCAAATCCCTGCTCGTCGACATGGTCGGGTCGATCTACGGCAAGCAGCAAAACCCCTGGCCCGGCGGCGAGGAAGAACTCCGCAAGGCCATCCTCGCCGCCCTGCGCCGCCCCGAACCGCTGATCTGCTGGGACAACATCGCCGAAGGCACCCAGATCACCTCCGCCACCCTCGCCGGCCTCATCACCAGCGGCGAATGGTCCGACCGGGTCCTCGGCTCGTCGAAGTCGGAGAAGCACGCCAACGACCGACTCTGGGCCGTCACCGGCAACAACCTCCGCCTCGGCGGAGACATGGCCACCCGCACCGTCGTCGTCCGCCTCGACCCGAACATGCCCAACCCCGAAGCCCGCCCCGACAGCTCGTTTCAGATCCCGAACCTGCAGAGCTGGCTCACCGTGGCCGACAACCGCCAGGAACTGCAGTGGAACCTCCTCGTGCTCGTCGCGGACTGGGTCGCCGCCGGCGCACCCCGCACCGCACATCTCATGCGCCAGTTCAGCCCCTGGGCTCAGGCCGCCGGCGGGTTTGTCACCCACCACGGTCTACCAGGCTTCCTCGACAACGCCGCCGATGTGCGCGAGATGGACGACCAGGCCGCCATGTGGCAGGTCTTCCTCGCACGCTGGGAACGCAGGTTCGGCACCCAGACCGTCACCTCAGCCACGGTCCGGGCCAGCTTCGAGTACAACCCCGACGGCACCGACCCCTGGGACGGCACGATCCCCGACGCCCTGCTCAACGGCCGGTACCTGCCGACCGCCACCCAGCTCGGGAAACGACTCGGGGGCCACGTCGGCCGCTGGTACCGCACCCACACCCTGCGCGCAGGCACGGACAGTCACAGCGGTGCCCGGCTGTGGAGCGTCGAGACCCGGGACGACACCCCATGACCGGCCGGTTTCTCTTCTTCCTCACCCCCGCATGCACCACGGAGCCCTACAACCCTCAGCACCCTCCGCAAACCGTCGAAACATCCTGTGCTGCAGGGGTTTTCGCTGCTGAGGGTTGGCCGTACGACCCTCCGCAATGCCGAGGGTGCACCCTCAGCACGGCCACCCGGCTGCTGAGGGTGCTGAGGGTTGCCGAGGGTCTGCTGAGGGTTCCCAGCACCCACCCTCAGCAGGTATCTACCCAGCTCACAGACCCAGCAGCGGAGGTTTGCGGAGGGTGCGGAGGGTTGAACCCCCTCCCCGCGAAACGCACGCCAAGAAAAAGAAGAAAACCCGCCGGCTCCCAGTCACGGAAAGTGACCAGTGGTGGTCCGTGTGGGGGTGGTTGGCCTCCCCGCCGACCCCCTGACAGTCACAGCCCGCGGGTCCAGATTCCGCACCAACCTGTCCCTGCCCCTGGAAGGATGATCGGCAATGGCCCCACCTCGTGACCGTCGAGGTTCGAGCAAGCCCAAGACCCCCACGTTGCGGGAACTGCTGGACGGCCCCCCGACACGCCCCCTGTATCCGGACGTCGCGCAGATCATGCAGTGCGGCCGAAGCAAGATCTTCGACCTCGCGACACGGGGGGAGCTGCCCTTCCCCGTATTCAAGATCGGCAATAGGTACCTGGTCCCCGTTCTCCCGCTCGCGCGTTGGCTCGGCTATGAGGACATCCGCCCCGAGGACACGACATCAGGGGCCACGGGAGGCGGCGTGACGACCATCGGCCCAGGGAGGGTCGCGTGAAAATCAAGACCGAGAAGCGCTGCGGATGCCGCGGTGACGACGGCAAGCAGCTCGGTGCACGGTGCCCCAAGCTGGCGCGGAAGAACCACGGCAAGTGGAGCTACCGGCTGCGTGTCCCCAAGGAGCTTGTGCCACTCGTCGGCCAGGCATTCATCCGGGACTCCGGCTTCCCGACCGCCAAGGCGGCCGAGGACGCGGGCAACGAGCGCATCGCCGCCGTACGTGCCGGCCAGCGGTCCGCCGGGGCGCTCACGGTCGGCACGTACCTAGATCAGTGGCTGGACGGAAAGCGCAAGCTCCGGCCCACCACCCTGCGGTCCTATGAGAGCCACATTCGCCTTCACCTGAAGCCGTATCTGGGCCAGCTGGCTCTCACCGGCCTGCACCCGAACCACATCGACCAGGCATATCGCCGGATCGAAAGGGCCAACGTCGACAAGCGACAGCCGACCGGACCGGCCACGATCGGTCGGATACACGCGACCCTTCGGACCGCGCTGAACGGGGCGGTGAAGCAGCGCCTGCTGCAGTACAACCCGGCGCTGTCGGTGGAACTACCGGAACACAGCGAGCGAGACGTCGAGCCCTGGGAGGCCGAAGAGGTCGGCCGGTTCCTCGACGAGGCGGCCTCGGACCGTCTCTCCGTGATGTACGAGCTGATCGCGTTGCACGGTCTGCGGCGCGGCGAGGCATGCGGGTGTCAGTGGCCCGGTCTCGACGCCACCGCGTCCGTGCTCACGATCAGCTTGCAGATCACGGACAACGGCGGCCGGCTGGGTGTGTGGCCTCCGAAGACCAGGAGCGGCAAGCGGAAGGTCGACCTGGACGCCGGCACCCTTGGTTCCCTGCTCGCGCATGGGCTGCGCCAGGACGCCGAACGGGAGGCGATGGGCGCGGCCTGGCAGAACGGCACCCTGCCCGACCAACACGGCCGTCCGGTCGTGCTGTCCGGTCTGATGTTCACCCGACCTGACGGCCGGCACCTGGATCCGGCCTACGTCTCCCGGCACATGCAGGTCATCGCGCGCCGCGTCGGGCTGTGCACCGCGGTGGTGTCCGCGGCGTCGGCCGGCACGGCGGTGGTCACAGTCGGACGACGCCACGTCGCCCCCGAGCGCACGTGGACGGTGTACCGGGATCGCGAGCCCATCGGGACGGTGACCGTCACCAGGTGCGTCCGGCGTCGAGGATCAGGCGCGACGCTGACCCTGGCCGAGCCGTTGCCGTTCGACCTGCGACCCAAGGACGAGCTGGGGGAGCGGGTGCTCTCCCGCCGCCGGCTTCACGACCTCCGGCATTCCAGCGCGTCGATTCAACTGGACGCGGGAGTGGACCTCGCGCTGATCAGCAAGCGGCATGGGCACAGTTCCACAGCGATCACGAGCGATTTGTACGTGCACCTGCTGCGCTCGGCCGGACAACGCGCGGCCGAAGCGGTGGCGTCTGCGATTCCCCGTGCTAGTCGTGTGCCCACATCGTGCCCACAACCGGCGAATGAGGAGTCCGCAGGGCTCTCTGAATCATGAGAAACCCCTGCTAATACGGGTGCGCCGCCAGGGACTTGAACCCCGAACCCGCGGATTAAGAGTCCGCTGCTCTGCCAATTGAGCTAGCGGCGCGTGCCTCCGCGTTCCCGCGGCGACGTGGATAACCTTACCAGCTCCACGGAGGTACTGACGCGGGGGGTCGCGGTCCGGTTCATGTCGATCTGTCCGGTGCTGCCTGGCTCAGGTCGTCGGAGGCCAGGGACACTGGCAGGACCTGGGGCGGGCAGGGCATCCGAGATGCCCGTGACGTCCATCGTCGTCCGGGATCCGAGCTGCCGGGGTCGGCGACGCCTGCGCCGGCGGTCGTGCTCGCCCGCGGAGACGCCCTGCTGTCCGCCGGTGCCGCGCGGGCACTCATCACCCGCTTCCTGGCCACCGCCGAGCCGGCTGCCCACCTGGTGCCGCCCGGGCGCCTGGCCCGCCTCACCCCCCGCGAACGGGAGATCATGACGCTCGCTGCCGAGGGGCGGAGCAACGAGGAGATCGCTCAGATCCTCGCCATCCGCCCGTTGACGGTCCGGACCCACGTCCATCACGCCATGGCCAAGCTCGGTGCCCGCGACCGCGCCCAACTGGTGGTCATCGCCTACCAGAGCGGCCTGCTCCGACCGGCCCGATCCTCCTCGGACCGGACGCCGGTCATACCGCCGCCAGCGCCGTCCGCCGCACCGTAGGCCGCGCCCCGGACAGCCCCGGACAATCCCGAACAGGTGTGGGGCTTCCTCACACAGGTCAGGGGCGGGCGGCCTCGGCCAGGGCGCGCCCGTAGCGTTCCGCGCCGGGGGACCGGACCGGGCACGCCGTCATCGCGGGTTGGATGACCGGGCAGAAGTGGACGCCGTCCGGGCTGCGGACGGCCACCTTGCCATCAGGGTCGCAGGGCTCGCCGGGCAGGCACGGGAGCCTCGGGACGAACCGTCCCTGGTCGGTGAGGACCTCCCCGGCCGGCACCACCCGGACGTGGGAGTTCCCGGCGGCGACCTCGCGCCAGACCCGGTCGAGCTCGGTGAGGCCGTCCGGCCCGACGGGCTGGTCGTTGCGCGGCGGGGCGTCCACGAGGACGACGTCGATGCCCCGGCGGGTCAGGATGTCGACGGCCTTGGTGGCGTCCTCCCGGTAGGCGGTGATCAGATCCCGGCCGTGCATGCACTCCGAGGCGGTGTTGCCGGAGAAGGACAGGACCGCCACCGTGGGATCCCAGCGCCGGGCCTGGTTGCGCATGTCGGTGAACCAGTCGCACAGCGCCGTGCCGCCCCAGGTCCGCGTGGTCGTCCTGGTGACCCCGTCCTTCCCGGCGGCCGCGGTGAAGGAGTCGCGCGCCTCCCAGGCGAGCGAGTCACCCCAGAGCACGATCCTTGGATCGTGCCGTTCGTGCCGCCCGGCTGTCAGCGCGATCGTGGCCAGGACGACGGCGCCCGCGAACATCCAGCCGATGACGCCCAGACGTGGCGTGGTCAGCGCAGCTCCTCCCGACGGGTGCGGGCATGGGACGGCACGGGCGCCGAGGGCCCGGGAGCCGTCCGATCCGGCTGTGGCCTCGTTCTCACGGTTCCGGATGTGCCCCGGGGACATCGTGCTGCACCGTCGCGGGACGGCTGGGCACCGGGTGCGGCCCGCGCCGGATGTCCCACCGGCACCCGCGGGGTCATGAGCGGCCGTTGCCGGAGTCGGCGCCCGCGCGGGCTTGCTGGTGTTACGCCCGCCGGGCCGCGCGGCCCTTCCTCCCGCGCGGCGCGCCCGCATGCCACTTCCGGGAGCGGGGGATCAAGGGACCGCGCCGGCGCGACGCGTGCCGGGGCCCTGCTGCGGACGGGACGAGCCCGCGGCCCGCGAGCCGGCCGGCGTTTGCACGACGAATCGTGAAGCGCCGGAAGCCCGCCAGAAGGTCATGGATCGTCCCGGTGGCTCCCTTCCCTCCACGGAACGTCCGAACCAACCGGCCGGGACACGGTGACGGCCGGACCACGGCGACGGGCGGTGCGCGTGCCACCGGGGGGCGGCGCGGGGTGTGGCACAGTGTCCGTCATGGTGCGGTCCGGCACGGGGCGGTGGGAGACGGGGCGGTGGGCCGCGGGTGGCGCGGTCATGGCACTCGGCGCACTGGCCTACGGCCTGCCGTCACTGGCCACGTTCCGTCGGCTGCGCACCCGGGTGACCCCAGGGCTCGCCGGGGTGGGCCGGCCCGACCACGTCGCGCTCACGTTCGACGACGGTCCCGACCCGGCCTCGACGCCGCGCTTCCTCGAGGTGCTCGACGCGCTCGAGATCCGTTCGACGTTCTTCGTGCTCGGCGGGATGCTCGAGCGCGCCCCCGGCCTCGCCCGGGAGATGACCGAGGCCGGGCACGAGCTGGCCGTCCACGGGTGGGATCACCGGCCCATGCTGCTGCGCGGGCCGGCGTCCACCTACGACCAGCTCGCGCGCACCCGTGACCTGATCGCCGAGACCACCGGCCGGGCGCCGGCCTACGTTCGCCCGCCGCACGGGGTGCTCTCGGCCGGGGTGCTCGCCGCCGCGCGCCGCCTCGACCTCACCCCCGTCCTGTGGACGGCGTGGGGCCGCGACTGGACGGCGACGGCGACCCCGGCCAACGTGCTGGCGACACTCGCCCCCGATCTGCGCGGCGGCGCGACGGTGCTGCTGCACGACAGCGACTGCACGTCCGCGCCGGGGGCCTGGCACAGCGCGCTGGGCGCCCTGCCCGAGCTGGCGGCGCGCTGCGACGACGCGGGTCTGTGCCTCGGGCCGCTCGCCGAGCACGGCCTGCGCCCCGTCTCGAGGTAACGGCCCGGCCCGAGCATGCTCGGCCCTGGCCGCGGCACCCTGAACAGGTCCTGGGGTGGAGCCTGATCACGTCTCCGGGTAGAGGGAGTAGGAGGGGAAGTTGCCGTAGAGGCGTTCGTTCGGGTCCGCGCCGACGGTGACCGCGCGGACGAGGTGCTCCCCGCCGACGAACGCGCCCTTCCACGACGCGCCGCGCCCACCGAACGGCTCGGACCGGTCGCCTCGCGAGCGGGGCTTGTTGACGCCGACCTTGAACGCGGCGAGCTCCCCGGCGAGCCGGCGCGCCGTGGTGTCGTCGTCGCAGGCCAGTGAGGCGACGAGCGCGCCGTTCGAGGCGTTCATCGCGGACAGCAGCTCGGCCTCGGAGTCGACGACCACGATGCTGTCGACCGGCCCGAACGGCTCCGCGTGGTGCAGCGCGGCCGACGGCGGCGGGTTGAGGATCGCCACCGGTGGGACGTAGGCGGCCCGGTCCTGGCCGGGCAGGAACCGGCCGTCGGCGAGGTCGCCGCGGTAGAGCGGCACGCCGCCCTTGGTCACCGCTTCGTCGATCTTGGCGGCGAGCTCCGCCGCCTTCTCCGCGGTGATCACCGGCCCGTAGTCGAGGTCGGGCAGCGGGTCTGAGTCGTCCGCCACGGCGAGGGGATGCCCGAATCGCACCGAGGAGACCACCGGCAGGTACATCTCCAGGAACTTGTCGAAGAGCTGGCGCTGGACGACATAGCGCGGGTAGGCGGTGCAGCGCTGCTTGCCGTACTCGAAGCCCTTGCGCAGGTGCGAGGCGAGCAGGTCCCACTGGGAGAAGTCCCAGATGCCCCAGGCGTTGAGGCCCTCCTGCTCGAGGAAGTGCCGCTTGCCGGTGTCGACGAGCGCGGCGGCGACCTGGCCGCCGGCGGAGCGCCCGCCGACGAACGCCAGGCAGCCGATCTCCGGGGCCCGCACCAGCGCGGACGACAGCCGCGACCCCGACCCGGAGACCAGCGACACCGGCAGCCCGGCCCGGCGGGCGAGCGCGCAGGCCAGCGTCAGGCAGGCCGCCCCGCCGTCGGTCGGCGTCTTGGCGATCGCCGCGTTGCCGGCGAGCACCTGGACGAGCATGGCGTGCATGAGCACGCTCATCGGGTAGTTCCAGCTCGCGATGTTGCTGACCGGGCCCGGCAGGGCCGCCCGGCCGCCGATCATGGAGTCGATCTCGTCGACGTACCAGCGCACGCCGTCCAGGGCGCGGTCGACGTCGGTGCGGGCGAGCCGCCACGGCTTGCCGATCTCCCAGACCAGCAGCAGTGCGAGCAGGTCGCGGTGCTCCTCCATCGCCTCGATCGCGGCGGTCACCCGGGCCTTGCGGTCGGCCAGCGGGACGTCGCGCCATTCCTTGTGGTCGTCGAGGGTCGCGCGGATGGCCTCGCGCGCCTCGTCGGGCTCGATCATCGGCGGGCCGGCGATCGGGGTGCCGTCCACCGGCGTGAGGCTGTGCAGCGGGTTGCCGGTGCGACGCCACTGACCRCCCCACAGGTTGAGCAGGCGGTCCTCGTGGAACGCTTCCGGGGCCTCCTGCCGGGCGCGCGAGTAGGCGTCGGCCCAGGCGGTGCCCGGCTTGAGATGCAGGCGGGACGGGGGAGTGCTGGCTGCGGCGTCCATCTGACGAGGGTCTCTCTGATCCGATCGCGGCGCCACCAAACAGCCTTCAATGCCGTCGCGCACGCGGTACATCCAGGAGACTCAGATAACTGGTTATGAAGCACCTGTTACCCGGATCGTGTTGCTACCGCGCGTCGTTGCCTGGTTGTGCTGAGCAGCCGGATGAATGCGCCCGCCGGGGCCGTGGGCGGACGTCCGCACAGCTCGCGAGCCTGTTGGCGGGCCGGGGTCGCGTTCCGGACGGAGAGCAGAACGTCCCACTACGCCAAACTTGCGGTGAAGCCGCGTACTATTTCCGGCATGTCGGATGCGTTAAGGACATGGAAGTCGGAGGTGACTTCAGCGCGCCTGCGACCTCATGTGTGTAGTGCATCACGTAGAGTGGGCAGGTGTCCGAACCGGCTTTCGCCTGCGGTGGAGAAGCCGCGTGGCGCAAAAACCGAACTCGATTTCCGGATGTGTGATGACGGCCAGTGTGGTGCCGCCGTCGGCCGCTGATGCCGACCCGACCCGTGACGTGACGCCGATACGGGTTCTCGTCGTGGACGATCACGAGCTCTTCCTTCAGGGCCTGCAGACCGTGCTGGAGACCGAGGAGGACATTTCGGTGGTCGGGCGCGCGGCGGACGGGCAGGAGGCACTGACCCTGGCGTCCGGCACGACGCCGGACATCGTCCTGATGGACGTGCGGATGCCGGGCCGCGACGGCATCGCCGCCGCCGGCGCCATCAAGCGCGCGGTGCCGCGCACGCGGATCGTGATGCTCACCGTTTCGGACGAGGAGTCCGATCTGTTCGAGGCGATCAAGGCGGGGGCCGTCGGCTACCTGCTGAAGTCGATCCCGCCGCACGAGGTGGCCGACGCGGTGCGTGCCGTGCACAACGGTCAGAGCCTGATCAGCCCCTCGATGGCCTCGAAGCTCATGGTCGAGTTCGCGACGATGGCCCGTGGGGGGGAGGACCGCCCGCGCGCGCACGCGCCCCACCTCACCGCCCGCGAGCTCGAGGTCCTCAAGCTGGTGGCGGAGGGCCGGGCGAACCGCGAGATCGCGCGGAAGCTCTTCATCAGTGAGAACACGGTGAAGAACCACGTTCGCAATATTCTTGACAAGCTTCAGCTGCACTCCCGCATGGAGGCGGTGATGTACGCCGTCCGCCAGGGCCTGTTCGACATCGAATAAGTGTCTCCGGTGTGCTTCGGGAGTGTGTTCGGTGTGAATGGCGCGGTGGGTGTCGCTGGAGCGGCCGGGAACGGCGGTGTTCGCCGGATGATCATCTGGTGATCCTCGTGTGATCTCCGGACGTGGCCGGTGCGTGCCATCGGGAGCACCGACGGGCCGTGTCCGGCGCGATCATCCGTACTCTGCGCGTCTTCTTCGTGGTGTCGGGCCTGTACAACGCTTTTCCCGTAATGGGTGAATTGTCCGTTCTGGAAATCGTGTGTCGCCCGGAACGGAACCAGGGGTGACCATGAATGGCATCGGCGGGCGGACGGCAGGGAAGAGGCAGGTGGGAAGCCTGGCAGCCGCGTAGAGCGGATGTCGGTCCGGTGTGAACGCCGCGGCGGCGCGGGAGATGGACGGATCTGGAAGGGCTCGCCATGCCGGACCGCCCGGCACGGGCCACACTTCCGGGCCGGTGGTGTATCCACGCCTGGTTCAGCGCGAGACGTGGCAGACAGAGTTGTGCGGTCCTTTCCTGCATTCCACCCCATACGATGTCGATGTTGGCTAGCGTCATCGGTCGACCAGCACGCTCGGATGTCCGGCGAGATCGATCGAGCAGCTCGAACGCCGGGACAGCGCCATCGGGGAGGTGAGGAGCCCGGTCCTCGGCGAGGGCCACGTCCTAGGCCGGATTCCTCCGGCCCGCGATCTGTCAGCGTCCGTCGGGTTCGCCATCCGTCGGGTTCGTCGAGCGCTGGCCGTCCGCGCGACCACTCGTCCCACGGTCTGTCCTGACCGGGGAGGTGAGTTCACCGGTGACCACAGCGGAGCAGCCGTCCGGGGCCGACACGAGCCCGGGGCGGCCGAGCATCATCAATCAGATCTGCCTCACCTGTCGAGGCGGGCGAGCTGTCTTCGAGCTTCGGGCCGCCGACCAGGGCGGCACCGCGCCGCATCTCGAGCCTTGCCGCCACTGCGCGGGAAAGGGCCGACACGTAGGCCTCATCCCGCCGGTATGACCATATTTCCGATGTTGTGAACCGGGCTCCGGCGGCCGAGGAGCACGGTCCCCCACCACGGCCGCCGGAGCGCCACCGCGCGCCGCTATCGCATGGAGAGGTCCGCACTCGCGGAGATCGACCGGCTGCGCGCGTTTCGCATGCTCGGATTCAGGTCGGATCGCGACATCCGGGTGCTGGCGACCGTGGCCGCCGAGAAGGGCGGCAACGCCATCCCGCGACGAAGAGAGGGGGTCCCCCGCAGGCGGCGGCCCCCTCTATCTGGGGTGAGTGACGGGACTTGAACCCGCGGCACCCGGGACCACAACCCGGTGCTCTACCAACTGAGCTACACCCACCATCGCCCGAATCTCACCGGGCGCAGCCATCGTACCGGGTGAACGCGCCCGTGCGGCAGCCGGGTCACGATCGAGTGCCGAAATCCGTCCGATTCCCATCCGGCGGCGGTCCGCGGGTGGCTCCGGTGCGCCCGGTGGGCCCCGGCGGGGGTTCGGTGAACGCCGGCGGCGCGGCTGTCAGGAGGCGCGGATCGCGGCGGCCGCGGCGCGGGCCGCGTCGGTGGTCGGGCCGGGCTGGGGCACGAAGAGGATCTCGCGGTAGTACCGCAGCTCCTCGATGCTCTCCCGGATGTCGGCCAGAGCGCGGTGCCCGCCCGACTTCACCGGGGCCGCGTAGTACGCCCGCGGGTACCAGCGCCGGGCCAGCTCCTTGATCGAGGAGACGTCGATCATGCGGTAGTGCAGGAAGGTGTCGAGCTGGGGCAGGTAGCGGGCGATGAACGTGCGGTCCGTCGCGATCGAGTTCCCGCACAGCGGTGCCTTGCGCGCCTCCGGGACGAACCGGCGGATGTAGCTGAGGAGTTGCTCCTCGGCCTCGTCGAGCTTGAGGTCGGAGCCGCGCACGGCCTCGGTGAGCCCGGAGGTCTCGTGCATCTCGCGGACCACCGGGAGCATCTGGTCGAGGGCCGCGTCCGGGGCCGTCAGTACGAGGTCGATGCCTTCGTCCAGCACGGTGAGCTCGCTGTCGGTCACCAGGCAGGCGACCTCGAGCAGCAGGTCGGAACCGGCATCCAGGCCGGTCATCTCGCAGTCGATCCAAACCAGGCGATCCATCCCGTTCACATTAGGGATTTCCGTCGCTGTCGTCACGTACCGCCTCCGGATCCGGCCCCGCCCACCGCATCACGTCCCGACCTGCCTCCATAGTCACCGTGAGGTGGGGTTGCTTCCAGTCGCGGTGCTCAGGCCGGCGGCCGGCTCGCGACCGGCCCGGCGCCGACACCAGCGGCTGCGCCGGTACCAGCACCGGCGTCGGCCGGGGTGGAGTTCTGGATCGTGAAGGTGATGCTGCGCGCGGGCACACCGGGGCGCTCGGCCCTGGCCTCGAGCGAGTAGACGCCGTCCATCACGGCGCTCGTCTCCCAGCCGGTCTGGTGCGGGGCGAACAGGTAGGGCGCCACGCTCGCCGTCATGGGATAGCGGCTGCCCGTCGGGCCGGTCAGCGTGTAGTGGATCTCACCGATGTCACCGGTCGTCTCCAGGCTGATGTGCCGGAAGCCGCGCAGCGTCTCGTTCTCGAGGACGCCGTTGAACCCGACGATCACGCCGGGGGGCGCGGTCCGCGGTGGCGCCGTGCTGGTCACCGGCGGGATGATGCTCTCCGCGTCGACCCCGGAGTACCGGGCGTCGTCCGACAGGCGACTGTGGTACTCGACCACAAGCACCGGCATCATGATCAGCGCGGCGAGGAACAGTGCCAGGCCGACCCAGCCGCGCCGGAAGGCGTCCACGCCGCGCGCACCTTTCGCCACGGTTGCGGTGAAGCACCGAGTTTAGCCCGTGCGTTACCGCCACCCCGGCGGGGCGACCAGATCAGCGGGGCCTGCGGCCCGGTGGTCTGGTCGGCCTGCGCCCGGGGCCGCGGTTGTCCCGCGGACGCTGGCGTCCCCGTAGTCGACTCACTGCCAGGATGCGCTCCTGTGCGACGCGCTCCTGCCGAAGGCACCGGCCACGATCCACGCCCCGAAGGTAGCGGGCCGGACGGCCCTTCGTGGGCGCCGTCACAAGGTGTTAACCGAACTGCCGGCGTGTCGCGTGAGTTCCGGACCCGCGCGTCGCGTCGGCACGTAGGTGCCGCTGCCGCCGTTGTGAGAGGCGGCGGCGGCACCCAACGATTTGCCAACGGACAATCTCAGGCCGCCACGGCGTGGGTGTGCGTCGTGTCGAAGGCCGGTTCCAGCGCCAGCTCAAGCACTTCGCGGACGTCCGCAACCAGGTGCACGGTCAGCGCCTCGCGGACCGCTGCCGGGACGTCGTCAAGGTCCGGGCCGTTGCGCGCCGGCAGGAGCACCGTTGTGATGCCGGCGCGGTGCGCGGCGAGCAACTTCTGCTTGACCCCACCTATGGGTAGCACCCGACCGGTCAGCGAGACCTCGCCGGTCATCGCCACGTCCGCGCGCACCGGGCGCCCGGAGAGCAGGGATGCCAGCGCGGTGGTCATCGTGACCCCGGCGCTCGGCCCGTCCTTGGGCACCGCGCCCGCCGGGACGTGGATGTGCACCCCGCGGTCACGCAGGTCGCCGACCGGCAGTTCGAGCTCCACCCCGCGCGAGCGCAGGTAGGACAGCGCGATCTGCGCCGACTCCTTCATGACGTCGCCGAGCTGCCCGGTCAGCGTCACTCCGCTGGCCCCGGTCTCCGGGTCGGCCAGTGACGCCTCGACGAACAGGACGTCCCCGCCGGCCCCGGTGACCGCGAGCCCGGTCGCCACCCCCGGCAGCGCGGTGCGCTCCGCCGACTCCGGGGTGTGCCGCGGCCGTCCGAGGTATCCGGCCAGATCGCCGGCGCCGATCGTGACCGGCAGGGCGGTCCCGTCCAGCGCGACCTTCGCGACGACCTTGCGCAGCACCCGGGCGGTCGCCCGCTCCAGGTCACGCACGCCGGCCTCGCGGGTGTACTCGCCGGCCAGCAGCCGCAGCGCCGCGTCGTCCACGGTGACGTCGTCGGGGGTCAGCCCGGCCCGCTCGAGCTGGCGCGGGAGCAGATGGTCGCGGGCGATGGTGACCTTCTCCTCCTCGGTGTAGCCGTCGAGCAGGATCAGCTCCATCCGGTCCAGCAGCGGCGCCGGGATGGACTCCAGCACGTTCGCGGTGGCCAGGAACAGCACGTCCGACAGGTCGAGCTCGACCTCCAGGTAGTGGTCGCGGAAGGTGTGGTTCTGCGCCGGGTCCAGCACCTCGAGCAGCGCCGCCGTCGGGTCCCCGCGGTAGTCGGAGCCGACCTTGTCGACCTCGTCGAGCAGGATCACCGGGTTCATCGAGCCGGCCTCGCGGATCGCCCGCACGATGCGGCCGGGCTGCGCACCGACGTAGGTGCGCCGGTGGCCGCGGATCTCCGCCTCGTCGCGGACGCCGCCGAGCGCCACCCGGGCGAACCGGCGGCCCATGGCGCGGGCCACGGACTCGCCCAGCGAGGTCTTGCCGACCCCGGGCGGCCCGGCCAGCGCGAGCACCGCGCCGCTGCGGCGCCCACCGACGACCCCGAGCCCGGCGTCGGCCCGCCGGCGGCGGACCGCCAGGTACTCGACGATCCGGTCCTTGACGTCGCTGAGCCCGGCGTGGTCGGCGTCCAGCACGGCCCGCGCCGAGGCGATGTCGTAGGTGTCCTCGGCGTGCTCGTTCCACGGCAGCTCCAGGACGGTGTCCAGCCAGGTGCGGATCCAGCCGACCTCGGGGGAGGACTCGGCCGTCCGCTCCAGCTTGTCGACCTCCTTGAGCGCCGCGGCGCGGACCTTCTCCGGCAGGTCGGCGGCCTCGACCCGGGCTCGGTAGTCCTCCTGCTCGGAGGACGCGGGTGACCCGTCCAGCTCGGCCAGTTCCTTGCGGACGGCCTCCAGCTGACGGCGCAGCAGGAACTCCCGCTGCTGGCGGTCGACGCCCTCCTGGACGTCGCGCCGGATGGTCTCGGCCACGTCGACCTCGGCGGCGTGCTCCCGCGTCCACGGGACGAGCAGCTCCAGCCGGGCGGTCACGTCGACGGTGCGCAGCAGCTCCAGCTTCTGCACGGTCGACAGGTAGGACGAGTAGCCGGCGGTGTCGGCCAGCGTGTCGGGGTTCTCGATCGCCTCGACGGTGTCGGCGACCTGGCCGACCCCGCGGGCGCGCAGCACCCCGGTCACCAGCGTGCGGTACTCGCGGGCGAGCTCGACCAGCCGGGCGGCCGCGCCGTCGGGGTTGCCGGTGGCGCCGGTGGCACCCGGCGTGCCCGCGGTCGCCGTCGCGCTGATCGTGCCGGTGAAGCCGGCCGGGAGGACCGGCTCGACGGGGGTCGCCTCGGCCCACACGACACCGGTGTCGGCGGCGCCGGGCGGCGTGGGGGCGGTGCCGACCCGGGCGCGGGACACGGCCCGCACGAGCGCGGCCGTCCCGCCGTTCGGCAGCCGGCCGATCTGGTCGACGACGGCGAGGACGCCCATGTCGGCGAGGTCGCCGTCCACCCGGGGGACGAGCAGGATCTCGGCGGTGCGCTGGAAGGAGCGGCTGGAGATGCCCGGCGCCCTGGCGTCGGGTGTGGAGTCGGGCCTGCCGCCGCGGGCCGCGTCCACGGCGGCGCGGGTCCCGGCGTCCGACAGGTCGAGCGGAACCACCATGCCGGGCAGGACGACCGCGTCGTCCAGCGGCAGCAGCGGGAGGAGCCTGGTGTGTGACATGCGGCCTTCATCCCTCGTGTCGAGCGGCTTGGGCCCACTCTCGTTGAGCCTGTTGTGCTCAAGGCATCGGAGTGGATCGTTGTTCCCGAACCTGATCGCCCTGGGCGAACGCCGCTGTCTGCGTGAGATGTCGCGAGATGTCACGAGATGTGATGTGCGGGCCGTGATGCGCGGGATGTGAAGGTGCTCGAGGTGTCGGGAAGGGTCGGGCGTCCCGGTGGGTTGAGGGGGGTAGTTGCATCGGCAACTGTTAGGTCGGGTGGGAGCGAGGTCTCGCCCCGTCGACCGGGCAGGGGTCCGATGAGAGGATCTGCCTGGTTCCGTAGGAGGTCACCATGCCAGCCGTCACCGCCGACGCCCTCACGCTGCCGAGGCTGCCCGCACCGGGTCTCGGCGATGTCGAGCGCCCGGTGAAGAAGGTCGTCACCGCCCCGTCCGGGCTGGAGGGGGAGGGGTTCCCCGTCCGCCGGATGTTCGCCGGGGTGAGCCTGGCCGACCGCGACCCCTTCGTCCACGCCGACCAGATGGGCGAGGTCGACTACGCGCCCGGTGAGCCCAAGGGGACGCCGTGGCACCCGCACCGCGGCTTCGAGACCGTCACCTACATGATCGACGGCACCTTCCAGCACCAGGACTCGCACGGCGGCGGCGGCCTGATCGCCGACGGCGCCACCCAGTGGATGACGGCCGGCTCCGGCATCCTGCACATCGAGACCCCGCCCGAGGCGCTCGTCGTCAGCGGCGGCCGGTTCCACGGCGTCCAGCTCTGGGTGAACCTGCCGGCGAAGGACAAGTTCAGCGCGCCCCGCTACCAGAGCATCGAAGGGGAGGACGTCGCGCTGATCGCCTCCCCGGACGGTGGCAGCCTGGTCCGGATCATCGCCGGTGACGTCGGCGGCTTCCGCGGCCCCGGGTCGACCCACACGCCGATCGCGGTGGTGCACACCACGGTCAGCCCGGGCGCGCGGGTCAGCCTGCCCTGGAACCCCGAGTACAACGCGCTGGTCTACGTCCTGGCCGGTCAGGGCACAGTCGGTGCGGACGGCGCGCCCGTGCACCTCGGCCGGACGGCCGTGCTGGGCGCGGGAGACCGCATCACCCTCGCGGCGAGCGCGGCGCAGGACTCGCACACCCCGAACCTGGAGGTCCTGCTGCTCGGTGGCCGGCCGATCCGCGAGCACGTCGAGATGTACGGGCCGTTCGTCATGAACACAAAGGACGAGCTCCGCCAGGCGATCGAGGACTTCCAGGCCGGTCGGCTGGGTGTGATCCCGGAGAACGCCCTGATGCCGCACCGCGGGTGAGCCTGCCGCTGCCCGGCCCGGGACCGACCACGATTTAACCGAGGATGCCGGCGGACCGCACCCGGTCGTTCACATAAGGGAACGGCCGTGATGATATCAACCGGTACATCGGGCAATTCGTGGATCATCGGTCGGGCTCCGGCATGGGCGGCACCCGGCAGCAAGGGAGCGGATCATGGTTCGGGAGATCGGCCGGACCGGTCCGGAGCAACAAGGCCCGCGGCGGCGCGACTGGCCGTCGACCACCCTGCTCGGGCGGCTGCCCGAACAGACCCGGGCGGCATTCGTCGGTCTGGGCCCCTACCGTGAGTACGCCAGCGAGGAGATCGTCCTGCGGGAGGGCGACGGCACCAACTTCGTCGTGCTCCTGCTGAACGGGTGGGTCAAGGTCACCGCCTCCACCGAGAACGGCGGCTTCGCCCTGCTCGCCATCCGCCACGGTGGCGACCTCGTCGGCGAGCAGGCCGGCCTGGACGGTGAGCCCCGGTCGGCGACGGTCACCGCGGCCGGGGCGGTGCTGGCGAAGGTGATTCCGCTGGAGGCGTTCCTCGCCTTCCTGCGGTCCCATCCCGACGCGGGCCCTCCTGTGCTGCAGTCCGTCAGCGCCAAGCTGCGCAACGCGACCCGGCGCCGCGTCGAGTTCGGCGGGTGCTCGGTAGCCGTCCGGCTGGCCCGCGTGATCGTCGAGCTCGAACGCGCCTACGGGGCCGACGCGACGGACGGCCCGGGGCGGCGGGTCCAGATCGCCCTCACCCAGCCCGAGCTCGCCGCGCTCGTCGGCGCCGCCGAGCCGACGG
Source organism: Parafrankia soli (assembly GCF_001854695.1). GTDB lineage: Bacteria > Actinomycetota > Actinomycetes > Frankiales > Frankiaceae > Parafrankia > Parafrankia soli. Next base: position 46,924 of record NZ_MAXA01000091.1, on the reverse strand, counting down.
TGCACAAGGTCCTGCGCGAGCTGCGCCAGCAGGGAGTCATCGATACCCGCTACCGCTCCATCGTGATCCGCGACGTCGAGGCCCTGCACCGGGCCGCCGGGACGACACGCCCCCGCTGATCGCCTATCGCTGATCGCCGGGGCTGATCGTCGTCGCTCGGACAATCCCATCGCATGACGATGTGTTCCGTGCCCACAGCGTGAACAGTTGCCTCCGACGGACCGTGACCATCGGAGGCTGTGCGTGAACGAGACGATGCCCGGCATCCGGCGGCTGTGTATCGCCGTCGCCGCATACGACAACGGCCGGGAGGGCCCGCTCCCGGAGGGCTCGCCGGCCTCGCCGCCGCTCGGGGCCGTCCTGGACGAGACCTGCGCGGCGGCCGACGTCCGGTGCGCGCACTGGGTCAACCGGCCGACCGGGGGCGAGCTGGCGGTGTTCCCGCCCGGCATCGACGAAGGCCGGGTGGTCTCCGACTTCGTCCGCGAGCTGCGCCGCACCCTGGTGCGGGTGAACGCCGAATTGCGGGCCAACGCCGAATTGCGGGCCAACGCCGGGTCGCAGGCCAACGCCGGGTCGGCGCCGCGGCTGCGGCTGCGGGTCGCGCTGCACCAGGGCATCACCCGCGTCGACGAGCAGGGCTACGGGGGGCGCGCGGTGGTGAAGGCGTGCCGGCTGCGCGACGCCGACATCCTCGACCGGGAGCTCGCGGAGCACCCGGAATCGGACCTGGTGCTCATCGTCTCCGGCGAGCTGTTCGACGACGTGGCCGGCGACGACGTGGCCGGCGACGACGTTTCGGGCGGTCATCCGCCGGACCTGTGCCGCGCCGACTTCCGGCCGGTGACCCTGGACGTGCCCGAGAGCGGCCAGCGCGCGCTGGCGTGGGTGCTGGCCCCCGCTCCGCCGCCCACCCGCCCGGCCCTCGCCTGGCGGCGCCCGGCCGAGCGCGACACCTCCAGCCGCGCGGGGGCCTAGAACGCGTCAGTCGGGGGGGCGCGGCGCACCGGTTCCGGTGCGCCGCGGTTCCCTCCCGGCCCAGTCCGACGTCCGGTGCGGCCCGGCACCTCGGTGTCTGGCCCGGCTCGGCTGGCCGCGTGGGCCGGCGGRCATGCTGGTGCGGTGCTTCGTCATGTCCTCGCGACCCGCTATGCCACGCCCCTGCGGGAGGGCGGCAGTCTTCCCGGCCTCATGGAGGGCGACGACCTCGGAACGTGGGTGGTGAAGTTCACCGGCGCAGGGCAGGGGCCCAAGGCGCTCGTCGCCGAGGTGATCGTCGGCGAGCTCGCGCGCGGCCTGGGCCTGGCCGTACCCGAGCTGGTCCTCGTCGATGTCGACCCGGATCTCGGCCGAACGGAGCCCGACCAGGAGGTTCAGGACCTGCTCCGGGCGAGCCCCGGCCGCAACCTCGGCATGGACTACCTGCCCGGCTCGATCACCTACGACCCGCTGGCGTTCCCGGTGGAGCCGGCGCTCGCCGCCCGGGTCGTCTGGCTCGACGCGTTCACGCTGAACGTCGACCGCTCCTGGCGGAATCCGAACCTGTTGGTGTGGGGCTCCCACCTGTGGCTGATCGACCATGGGGCGGCCCTGTACCCGCACCATGACTGGCCGGGCGCCGCGGCGGCGGTCGACCGGCCGCTGCCCGGCTTCGCCGACCACGTCCTGCTCCCCCTGCTGGGCGCGGACGCACCGGAGCTGCTCGCCGCCGCGGACCGGGAGCTCGCACCCGCGGTCACGGCGGACCTGCTGTCCCGGATCGTCGAGCTGGTGCCGGCGGAGTGGACGGACGTGTCCGRCTCGGCCTACGTCGACTGGCTGCTGTCCCGCGTCGAGGGGGACCGTCCCTGGCTGGCGGCGATGCTCACCCCCGCCGAACCGCTCGTCGCCGCCGAGCGGCGTACCGGACGTCCCGACTGGCTGCTGGGAGGCTCCGGTGCCTGATCTGTTCGAGTACGCGATGATCCGCGTCGTGCCGCGAGTCGAACGCGGCGAGTGCGTCAACGTCGGTGTCCTGCTGTGGTGCCAACGGGCCGGCTTCCTCGGCTCGCGGTGCGTCGTCGACCGGGAGCGCCTCGCCAGCCTCGATCCGTTCCTCGACCAGGACGCGGTGTCGGCGAGCCTCGCGGCCCTGCGCCGGGTCTGCGCCGGCGGCCTCGACGCCGGACCGCCTGGCCGGCTCCCCGGCGGGGAACGGTTCCGCTGGTTGACGGCCCCGCGCAGCACCGTGGTGCAGACGTCGGCCGTCCACACCGGTTTCACCGACGACCCCGCGGCCGAGCTGGACCGGCTGGTCGAGCTGCTCGTCGCCCGCCCCGGTCCGCCGCGGGGCTGAGGCGACGTCGCTCGCGGGCCCCCCACGTGCCCGCGAGCGACGCGCCGGTCAGGGCCGGCCGGGAGGCCCCGCCCCGTCACCGGTCAGTTCTAAGGGCTGCTCCACAGATCGGTGTAGCGCTGGGCGGAGGCGTTGTTGATGAACAGACAGGACGGCCCGGTCGGCCGGTACAGGGTCGAAGGCGACCCGAACACCACTGGAAGCCGGGTTGCGCCAGCCGATGTTGACGATCACCGCGGTGTGGATCCCGGGATTGAGCAACCCGGACTGGTAGATGCGGCTCACCGTACCGGCCGCCGCGTAGGTGTCGACGGCGGTCGGTGTCCCGCCATCTACACTGATCGTCGCGATGCCCCCGGACGGGCCCAGGACGCCGTAGACGTCAACCTGTGTCCCGGAGAACCGGAGCACCGCGCCACTCGACGGCTGGACCGACTCCCGGTAACTATTGTTGGGCGTGGCCGGGCCGCACCGCGTACACGCCGACCAGTCGCCGAAGTAGCTGACCTGGGAGACCCCCGAACCGATCGACGTGTCCTCGATGAGGGCTCCCGGCACCGGCAGGGCCTCCGCGCCGCTGCCGGCGATCGTCGCCCCGGCCAACAGGGTCGGCGCGAGGACGGCGAGACGCAGCATCGTCGATCGCAGGTAGGACCGCCGACGACCGGTTGGTGCGCGGACGATGTGATGGCCGCGCGCGCTGTCCACGCTGCCGCCCCGAGGTACCGCCGCCCGGCTGATCCAGGTGCCCGGCGGGCGGCCCGCCGATACGTGGTTCCATATCGCTCGGTCCCACGGGCTGGGCCCGGGTCCGGGCCCGGCTTCGCCAGAGCGTGGGACGCCTGTGGCGACCGCGTCGCGCGTGTTTCGGGTTGCGTTCGCCGGAGTTGGCAGCCTCCTGAGGCGATGTTCCCCGATCCGAAGTGATTTCCTGTGGCACCCCGCGCCTCATCCCTTCGTCAGGGCCCGTGGTCGGCAAGCTCGTCGACCAGAGCCGCTCGTAGCCGATGACGCGGTGATGCTATACGGAGGGTGAGATGAAATTACTCTCGGTAACTTTTCGACCGGAGATTCGGGGTGCCGTACCGGACATGCCCCCGCCGAGCCCGACACCCGCCCCGACACCCCACGGAGGCCCGGGCCCCGGCCACGCCGGCCCCAGCTCCCACCCCCGCTGACCGACCTCCGGGGCGCCGACCGACCTCCGAGCTAGAGCCCGTCGGTCACAGCTCGGACGGGGAGCCCTGTGCGGCGGGAGCGGTGGGGGTCCCGGGGGTGGTGCCCGAGGCGATCCGGGCAGCGGCGCGGGCGCGGACCAGCGAGACGATCATGTCGGCGGCCAGGAGGAGGACCGTGAGCCAGGAGATCATGGCGACTCGGTCGAACGCGGCCACCCAGGAGCCGTTGGCTGGCAGGTCGTGCCGGGCCTGCACCTGGAGGATGTAGAGCGCGCTGAGAGCCAGGCACGCGGCGGGGGCGACGCGCAGCAGCGGCCGGGCGCGGGGGATCCGCAGCGCGGCGGCGGTCAGCACGGCAACCACGAGTCCCGCCAGCGGGGCGACCAGCACCACGCTCGCCGCCCCGGTGGCCAGGGCCGTGAGCAGCGTCGACCGGCCCGACACCCGGAGAGCCGGGCCCGGCCCGGCCCGCCAGGGATCCGCCGTCGGCAGATCAGCCCGGCCTGGACCCGCGGTGCCCGCTCGGGCGACTCCGCCGGTGCCGGTGCCCGCGGGGATGTACTGGTAGCCGACGAGATGGCGCCAGCTCCGGCCGCGGCGGCGCTGGTACGCCCCGACCAGCAGGATCGCCAGGCTCAGGATGCCCGTCACCACCGACAGTTTCAGTGCGATGCCGACGACGTGCTGCGGTGCCCAGTCGAGGAGGACGGTGAAGCTCCCGGCGCTCGGGTCGATCCGCCAGCCGTTCGCGTATCCGTCGACCAGGTGGGATTCGCCGAGGTCCTGGCCGTTGACGCGGGCCGTCCAGCCGGGGGAGCGGCTTTCGCCCAGCACGAGCCAGAACGGTTTGCCCGGGGTCGCGGCGCTGACATCCACGCGGAACGAGGTGTCGCTGGTCGCCTCGACCTTCACGGTCGGTGCGGTCCCGCCCGGAACGGCGGCAGTCCCGGTGCCCGCCCCGGTGGTCGCACCGGCGGTGGCGTCCGTGCCGCTGCCGGTGGCGTCGAGCCAGGCTCCGCCGCCGGCGGCGGAGGCCAGCAGCAGCCGGTCGACGTCGATCCCGGTCAGCGCGCCGTTGGAGGTGCGCACCACGTGGTCACCCGCGTTGAGGGCGACCGGTGTCCCGCAGGCCCGCACCGTCAGTCCGGCGCGGCCGGCGGCGTCCTTGATGCTTCCGGTGACCTGGATCCCGACCGGTGCGCCGTCGACGGTCAGCAGGTCGGTGCGGCAGGGGGCGGGAATGTCCGCGGTACCGGTCGCCGCCGTTCCGGTGGTCCCGGGAACCGCGGTGATCGTCAGGCCGGCTGCGGCTCCGGTGACAGCGCCGGTGTCGGCACCGGTGGCCGTGGCGGTGGCGGGTGAGCCGGCGGTGCCGGGGGCGGTGGTCGCGGCCGAGCCGCGGCCCGTTCCGCCGGCGGTGCCGTCCAGGCCCGGTACGGCGACCTCGGCGATGCCGACCGGCAGGTCCATCACCGCGCCGCTGATCGTGTCGATGCTGGTGACGGTGCGGACGTCGTCCACGACCAGCCGGATGGTGCTGCCGGTGACCGCGGGGAAGGTGAGGCTGACGTTCTGGGCGGCGTTGCGGGTCTGCGAGCTGACCGGCGTGTCGGCGACCGGTGGGACGGCGACCGCGCCGACCCGACGTCCGTCCACCATGATGCCGATCTTCGTGGGTACGGAGTGCCGCCCGTCGGCGACGAGGGCGAGGTTCATCGAGGAGAACGTGACCGGGGTCGGCGAGGTCACCTGGAGCCAGGAGCCGATCTGGCCGCCGATGCCGGGGCTCCACGCCGTGGTGGTGTCGCCGTCGAACGCGCTCGACCCGCGTGCGGCGAGCGCGCCGGGCAGCCGGCCGGAGGAGGTGACCGTCGGCGCGGCTCCGGCCCGGCCGAGGGTCGCGTCCACGAGCTGGTCGGAGGCGTAGGCGGAGATCCGGGCGGTGCCGGTGAGCGCGAACGTGCGCGCCGTGGGCAGCGTGAACGAGCGTGCCATCGTCGGCTCGGGGTCGCGGCGGAACGGCTCGGCGGGGTTCGCCCGGTCGCGGGACATCTGCAGGCTCAGCCGGTGGTCGAGGGAGGAGGCGCCGGCGGCGTCGAGGGTGTCGGTGGGCAGGCGCAGCACCTCCTCCGCGGTCAGCGGCTTCCCGTCGGTGCCGGGGATCTCCACCTCGGCGAAGCCGACTGCGGACAGCCCGTCGTAGGTGCGCCGCACGCCGAAGTTCGTGGCGTCCACGTGGATGTGCAGCGTGGTGAACGTCCGGGACGGGAAGGTGATCGTCTGGCCGGCCTGGGTGCGGGAGGAGTCCCGCAGGTCGACGGTGATCGGAGAGCCGCCGTCGAAGGTCAGGGTCGCCCTGGTGATCCACCGGTTGCGCGGGCCGTTGAGCGGCTGGACGACGCGGATGTGGTCGGTGGTCGTCGGCTTCGCCAGGTCGACCTGCCAGGCGGCGCCCGCCGGGTCGGTGAACGCGCCGACCCGCCAGGCCGAGTCCAGGCTGCCGTCGATGCCGAGCACCGGGCGGTCGGAGACCCCGTAGGAGAAGGTGTTGCCGTAGTCGGTGGCCCGCACGTCCGCGACCTGGGCCTCCGAGCCCGGTGCGTGCATCTGGGCGACGGTCTGCGACGAGTGGCCGGCGTCGGGGAAGAGCACCAGCCGGTTGTCGTTGGCGTCCTTCGCCAGCGGGGTGACGCCGGGCTGCTCGACGTAGCCGAAGTTCTCCCGGATGCCTGTCCAGCGCTCGGCGCGCAGCCGGTTGGTGTCGCTGACCAGCAGCTCGGCGCCGTCGTCCAGGGCCTGGCGCAGCCGCTGCGGGTCGCTGGCGAGGTCACCGGCGTAGAGGATGGTGCGGCCGTCGTTGAGCACCGCGTCGAGCTGGCCGGTGGCCGCCGCGTCGACGAGGGCCTCCCCGTTGCCGCTGACCAGCAGCGGGGCGTCGGTGCGCTCGGCACGCACGATCGGGTGCGGGTCGTCGACGGGGAAGTCGGCGAGGGCCGGCGGGTCGATGACGTCGGCGTTGGTGCCCAGGGTGATCTCGTCGGTGTAGGGGATGCCCGGGTCCTCCAGCACCGGAGGCCCGAACGTGCGCGGCTCGGCCAGCCCGGCGGGGCGCTGGTTGGCCACGAGGTCCCAGGTCGCGCGCGGGCGCGGGGTCCGGAACCGCTCGTAGGCCAGGTTGCTGCGCAGCACGACGTCGCCGGCGCTCATCAGCCGGGCGATGTCGGGGATCGAGGCCGGGTCGAGCACGCCCTCCTGTATCCGCCGGTCCAGCGAGCGCAGCAGGTCCACGGAGCCGGCGTCGCCGTAGGGGATGAGTTCGCGGACCACGGACGGCCGGTCCATCAGCCCGGACATGACCGGGTCGAGCGTCGTGCCCCAGCGGTAGTGCGCGAAGTCGGCGCCGGGCAGCTCCAGCACCCGGGTCTGCTCCCCGGTGGCGTCGGGGGCGACGGCGTCCAGCGCGCTGGCGAGCTCCTGCTCGTAGCCGGGGATGTCCTCGGGCCGGTCCAGCAGCGGCTCGATGAAGTGCCCGCGGAACAGCGGTGACATGTTCAGCACGAGCAGCAGCGCCACCCCGCCGAACGCCAGCGTCGGCACCGCGCGCCCGCGCAGCCGTAGAGCACCGGCCGCGGGCCGCGGGGTATCGGTCGCGGACGACGTGCCGGCCCGGGCCTGTGCGCGGCGGGCCGCGTACCGCTGGTCCAGGACGGCGAGCCCACCGGCGAGCAGCACCGACAGCCCCAGGACGACCATCGGGACGGCACGCGGCAGCGACCGCAGCGCCAGGCCCGCGGTGGAGCCCTCGGCGAAGTCGCGGAACACCCGGCCCAGCGGGGACGGGTGGTCGTACGGGTACACGCCGACCGCGATCGTCGTGCCCAGCGCGATCAGTGCCACGAAGTACGCGCGCTGGCCCCATCGCAGGCAGGACGCGGCGACCAGGGCCAGGATCGGCACCGCGAAGCTGATCGTGATGATCACCAGGCTGCCGGTGTAGTCCTTGGCCGGGCCGATCCACAGGCCGAGCGCGTCCTCGCCGTAGAAGAACCAGTTGCCCAGGCCGCGCAGCACCTCGGACGCCTGCGAGCTGCTCGCCACGGTCTTCACCGTCTCGGTGAAGGCGAGCACGTTCAGCCCGTAGCCGGCCTGGGTGTACAGACCGGCCATCCACCAGGCGGACGTCACGACGACCAGCGCCACCGCCCGCCCGCACAGCGTCAGGGCGGTGCCGAGACGGACCTCCCGGGTGCCCCACACCGCGAACGGCACCCACAGCAGCGGCGCGAACAGGATGAAGATCAGGCTGGACGCGTTGATGCTGCCGATCAGGGTGACCATCAGCGCGAACGCCGCCGGCCAGCGCCAGCCCGAGCGCCAGCGCACCAGGCGCGGGGCGTCCGCGGCGCGGGAGCGGTCGTCCGCGCCGGCTTCGCGCAGCCCCCGCACGGTGATGCCGATCAGCCAGCCCAGGCCCGCGTACGGCAACAGGATGGCCGAGATCCGCGCCTCGTACTCCAGCGTGTACGGGGTGAGCATGTACCCGAGGGCCGCGATGAACGCGTAGCGGTTCGCCCAGCCGAACGTGCGCAGCAGGAACAGCACGCCGGCGCCCGCGCCGAACAGGATCGAGCCCGTCCACAGCCGCTGCGCCACCCAGTCGGGCAGCCCGGCGAGCTGGGCGAGCCAGTAGAACGCGCCCTGCGGGAACAGGTAGCCGATGTTCTGGTGGGTGACGGTCCCCATGCCGACGTCGGGGTCCCACATCGACACCGCGCGGGCCAGCATCCGGCCCGGGTCGAGGTAGAGGTACGCCTTCGTGTCGGCGCCGATCCGCCCCGGCGCCGTCGCCAGCAGCGGGATGTAGGCCAGCGCGGCGAGTACCAGCGCGGGCCAGGACGGCAGCAGCCGGCGGACCCGGCCGAGCCGCCCCTGCCGGCGCGGGTGATCGGAGGGCGGCGCGCCGCCGGGGCCCGTCGTGGCGCCCGGGGCCGGCCCGTCGGGATGGGCGGCTCCGGACGCCGGAGCGGTCAAGGTCACCGGGGCGCGCCCGAGCGCGAGCTCGGGGCGGGGCGGCGGACGAGCCGGCGGCGGGCGGCCTCGTTGACCAGCGCGAGGTAGGTCGAGCGGGCGGTGTGCTCCCAGGTGAACGTCGCCGCGTGCGCGAGCGCGCCGGCGGAGAGCCGGGCCCGCAGCTCGTGGTCGGACAGCACGCCGGCCAGGGTCTTGCCCAGGTCGTTCGGGTCCTCGACCAGCAGGCCGGACACGCCGTCCGCGACGGCGTCGGTGTGCCCGGCGATCTTCGTCGCGACGGACGGCGTCCCGCAGGCGGCCGCCTCGGTGATCGTCATGCCCCAACCCTCTCTGGCGGAGGCCGAGGTGAGCACCCAGGCACGCCGGTAGAGGTCGAGAAGACCCGCGTCGTCCACCCGGCCGACCAGCCGCAGCCAGTCGCCCGCGCCCGCCGCGGCGATGCGCGCCTCGAGCGCCGGGCGCTCGTAGCCCTCGCCGACGATCACGGCCTCCATCGCGGGGTGCTCGTCGTGCGCCCGGATCAGCGAGTCGATCAGCACGTCGAACCGCTTCACCGGCACCAGCCGACCGACGGCGAGCACCAGCGGGCGCGGGGAGCGCTCCCCGGCGGGGCTGAACGAGGGATCGATGCCCGGGGGGATCACCGAGATGTTGCCGGCCGGCAGGCCCAGCAGCTCGATGATCTCGTCCCGGGACGACTGGGAGAGGGTGAGGATCCGGGTGCGCCGGTACAGCGGCGGCGCCACCTTGAACTCGATGGTCTCGCCGACCTGGGCCAGCTTGGGGGAGAGCACCATCCGCCACATCGCGCCGTGGACGTGGTGCAGGAACACCACCCGCGGGCAGCGCGCCCAGACGGGGGAGAAGAACGGCATCCCGTTCCAGATCTCGACCAGGCCGTCCCACGGGCCGGTGCGGCCCAGCGCGCCGGACGTCGCCGTCCGCGGGAACACCGAGTACCGGCCGGCCTTGCGGACGATCTGGTAGCCGTTGCGCCGCGTGGTCTCGGGGTGGCCGGGTGCTTCGGCGGTGCGCAGGCTGACGTCGACGCCGGCGGCGGCCCACCGCTCGGCGACCTTGTCGGCGTGCAGTTCGGAGCCGCCCGCTTCGGGGTCGTCCAGATCCCGCCAGGCCAGCATGTGGATGCGGCGCATCCCCGAGGTCTCGACGAGCTCCGCCAGCGTGGGCTGTGCTGGCAGCGCGTCGGCGAGGCCGGCCAGCAGCTGCTCGGACGTCGCCGACGGGACGAACTGCTCGGTCAGCCCGGGCATCCCGGTGCCGACGAGGGGCACCTGCCCGGCGGCGGACGGCGGTGCCGGCAGCGGCGGAATGGTCGTGGGGCGCAGCGAGCCCTCCGGCAGCGTGCTCACGCGCGGGCCGTCCGGCGGGCGGCGGCGAGCACCATCAGCCCGGTGACGACGGCGAGCACGGCCTGGCAGCCGAAGTTCGCCCGCGCGGTCGACACGGGGGAGCCCTGCGCCCAGGCCATGAGGGCGACGGCGGTGCCGGTCGCGACGGCGAGCACGGCCAGCACGGCACGCTTGCCGAGAGCCAGCAGATAGTGGGAGAACAACACGGTCGCTCCGAGACAGGTCATAGCTCCGGCCAGCGGGAGGAGAGCGCCGGAGGCACTGGTGAAACGCGGCCCGAAAGYCAGCGACAGCAGTGTGTCGGGTGCGATCGCCGCTACGGTGAGCAGCCCCACCGCGGGCACCGCGAGTATCGCCAGCGTCGCACCGAGCTGATGCAGCGCATGCTGCCCGAGATGGTTGCGGTCCGCGGCCTCGGGCAGGAGGAACCCGGCCAGGACGATCGCGGCCAGCACGATCACCTTCGCCGCCACGGAGACGGCCGCGTAGGAGCCCGACTCGTCCGGGGCGAGCCGGCCCTGCAGCAGCACATCGATGTTCTGCAGCACACCGAGGAACGCCAGTGTCACCAGCGCGGCGCCGACCTCGATGGCGAGCCGCCGCGGCTCCGCGGTGGCCGCCGGCCCGGCGACCGGCAGCGGCAGCGTCGTCGCCCCGGTGTCGGCGTCGCCACGCCCCGCCGCCGGATGCGATCCCAACCGGCCGCCGGTGAGCCGGCGCTGGCGGGCCGGCGGTGCCGGGAGCTGGGTTGGGGCCGGGAGCTGGGTGGGGGCCGGCGGCGCCTGGGCCTGGGGGCGGGTCGGGTCGGCCTGCATGATCGCCGACGGGTGCCGGCGCAGGCTGTAACGGGTGTGCGCGAGTGCGGCGAGTACCCCGAGCAGCACGGCGATGGCCGCGCCGGCCTCGTCCAGTCCGGCCAGGACCAGCGCGATCGTCGAGCCGCTCTTGACCGCCGCGTCCACCAGCAGGTTCGTGGCGAGCGACGGGTAAAGCCGCCCGCACTGCATCAGCCCGCGGTCGACGCACAGCAGGCACCAGGCCGCTCCGGCGATGATGATCTCGGCGACCCCGCCGGCTCCGGGCAGCGAGAGCTCGCGGGCGACGAACCCGCGCGCGATGATCGCCAGGACGGCGACGGAGAGGACGAGGACGACCCCGGCCCGGCGGACCCGGCCGATCCACTCGTCGATCAGGTCGGCCTGGCCGGTGTGCTGCCAGTTCGTGATCCGCCGGACGACGCCGACGAGCAGGGCGCTGCCCGGCATCGAGACGACGAAGAAGATCGCGAAAAGCTGCGCGACGGCGCCGTAGGAGCGGGTGCTCATGGCCCGCGCGATGACCAGGGTGACCCCGAGGTTGGCCGCGTTGGCGATCAGCCCGGCGAGGGCGAGGGGGATCGCGCCCCGCATGGCCGCCCGGATCCGGTCGCTCTGGCCGCGCAGCCGCTCGGGCGCGAGGCTGGCGAGCCCGGGGAAGGCCGCGAGGCTCGGGTGCTGCCGACGCGGCTGTGTCGCCTGCCCGGGAATCATCGCCGGACCGGGCACTCCCCGCGTGCCGGGCGGCGGCTCCTCCTGCAGCCCCTGGCCCGCTACCTGCGCCGACCCGAGCGGCTGGGACGGGGCCGGCGCGGAATCCCGCCGGCCCGAACGGTGCCGCCCGCGCACCTGCGGGGGAAGAGACTCGGTGGCTGGACCTTGGTTCATCGGTTGTCCCCCGGAGTCGCGCACGCGCGTACCCTCCCCGTCACACGGCGTGACATGCGCCCGGGTGTGTATTCACCCGCGCCAGGTCTCGGCGCGGGTGGTGCGGCCCGCGCCAGTCGTGCGGGCTCGGTGGCGGGCACCCGGGGAACGTCGGTCACCGGTTGGTCAGTGTCTGTCCGCCGCAGCGGCCTCGGTGGCGAGGTCGGCGTCGACCATCATCTCCACCAGCTCGTGGAAGCCGACCCGCGGCTTCCACCCCAGCACCTCACGGGCCTTCGACGCGTCGCCCACGAGGACATCCACCTCGGCCGGGCGGAAGAACCGCGGGTCGGAGCGGACGTAGCCGGACCAGTCCTCGATGCCCACCCGGGCGAAGGCGACGTCCAACAACTCACGAATGCTGTGGGTCTCGCCGGTCGCCACCACGAAGTCGTCCGGGGTGTCCTGCTGGAGCATCCGCCACATCGCGTCCACGTAGTCCCCCGCGAAACCCCAGTCGCGCCGCGACTCCAGATTCCCCAGGGACACCGAGTCCTGCAGACCGAGTGAAATCCGCGCCACCGCCCGCGAGATCTTCCGCGTCACGAACTCGATTCCCCGCCGCGGCGACTCGTGATTGAACAACATCCCCGAACACGCGAACAACCCGTACGACTCGCGGTAATTCACCGTCAGGTAATGCCCGAACGTCTTCGCCACCCCGTACGGGGAACGCGGATGAAACGGCGTCGTCTCCCGCTGCGGCGTCTCCCGCACCTTTCCGAACATCTCCGACGAGGACGCCTGGTAGAACCGCACCCGGGACAGGTCGTTACCGCCCGCGATCCGCAGCGCCTCCAGAACCCGCAGCACCCCCATACCCGTCGTCTCCCCGGTCAGCTCCGCCTGCTTCCAGGAGAGTCCGACGAACGAGATCGCGCCCAGGTTGTACACCTCGTCGGGCTGGGAGATCTCCACCGCGCCGATCAACGACGGAAGATCCGTCAGATCACCCTCCAACAACACGACCCCCGGCACCAGCCGCTCCACGGTCGCCACCTTCGGGTTCGACTGCCCGCGCACCAGCCCGAACACCTCATAACCCCGCCCAACCAGCAACTCCCCCAGATACAACCCGTCCTGGCCGGTGATTCCCGTAATCAGCGCGCGAGGCACGATCATCCTCCTGTGGCCCGTGGAGTACTGCTGCGGAAGGTTAGCGTCAGGTAAAGCGGCCGGGTCACTCGGGTGCCGGGGCCGGCCCGTCGGCACCACGCGCCGTGGCCGGGCGGGCCAGCTTGAGAAGCTCGGGTAGCACCATCTGGCCGGCCCGCGCTCCACCGCCGTTGCTGATGTGAACACCGTCGTCGTCGCGCACGCGAACGCCGTCGATCTCACCGCGGTACTCGTTGCCCGGGCTGAGTACCGCGGCGAGATCGATGACGGTGGTGACGGCGGAGTGCCGCGCGGCGGTCTGGCGAAGCAGCTTGTTGAACTGGATCACCCGGTCGGCCCGGGTTTCCGGGTAGATGCTGCCGTCCGCCGCCTCACCCTCCTCGAACATCGGGGCGGTCAGCAGCACCACCTTCGCTCCGCGGGCCGAGAGGGTGGTGATCGCCAGGTCGAGCTCGCGCCCGAGATAGGCGTCGAACGCCGGATCACCGATGTGGGTCCGTCGGCCCTCGAGGTCCTGGTCGGTGACCTCCCAGCGCCCGACCAGCAGCATGGCCAGGTCGGGACGGAGCTCGTCGACTTTCCGGCTGAGGCGGGTGGGCCACTGGTCGCACCCCGGAGGTGGCAGGTTCACCTCGCCCATGAGGAGGCGGCGCGGCGAGCGGGTCACCCCGCATCCGAGCTGGGAGCCGTCGTGGATCTCCAGGCCCTCGCGGGCGGCGGACGTGGAGAACTCGCTGAAGCCGAGGGTGAGCGCGAGCGAGTCCCCGGCCAGGACGGCCCGCAGCGGTCGGCCCGTCACCGGCTCGGCCCGGGCCGTCGGCGGTGCCGCGGTAGCGGCCCGCGCGGCCAGCTGCTCCAGGTCCGCCGCGCCGCGGCCGGCGGACGGGTCCGCGATCGTGGCGACCATCACCAGGGCGACGACCGCGCAGATCGAGGCCGGGACGGTGACCCGCGGCATGGGGAAACGGATCTTCCGTCGCCTGATCGGGTTTTCGACCAGGTGGAACGAGGCGATGGTGATCGCCGCCGTGACGGCCACGCGCACGCCCAGCAGCGCCGCGCCGCTCAGCCCCGTGCGGGCCGCGGTGACGGTCAGGAAGACCGGCCAGTGCCACAGGTAGAGGCCGTAGGAGACCCGGCCGATGGTGGGTAGCGGCGGGAGCGACAGCACCCGCGCGGCCGGCCCGCGGGGCACCTCGACGATCGAGGCGATCAGCAGCATCACGATCACCGCCACGCCCAGGAAGCCGCCGGAGTAGAGCACCCGGCTCTCGCCGTCGACGGTCGCCCAGACCGTGAGCATCGCCACCCCGGCGAGGCAGCCGGCGACGGACAGGCCCTTCTTCGTCCGCTCGGTGAGCGGTGTCCGCCGCTGGATCCGCCACACAGCCAGTGCGGCGCCGGCCAGCAGCGCCTGCGCGCGGGTGTCCGTGCCGTAGTAGATGCGGGAGGCGTCCGCGCCCAGCACGACCAGCAGCAGCCCGAGCAGCGCGGACGCCTCCGCGCCCAGCACGGCGACGGTCAGGATCAGGGTCTGCGCCTTGTGGCGCTGGTTGCGCCACCGCGCCGTGGTGCGCCCGCTGTGCCACATCAGCAGGTAGACGGCGAGCGGCCACAGGACGTAGAACTGTTCCTCCACCGCCAGCGACCAGGTGTGCAGCAGCGGGGACGGGGCGGAGAAGTGGTCGAAATAGCTCTGGTCCGACAGCGCGAACCGCCAGTTGGCGACGTACCCGAGGGTCGACAGCGCGTCCACGCGCAGTGTCTCGACCTCGCTGGGCTGGGCGACGAACCGGGCGTAGGCCGCCACGCCCAGCATCATCGTCAGCAGTGCCGGCATCAGACGTCGGGTGCGGCGGATCCAGAACGACTTCAGGTCGATGCGCCGGGTGGTCCGGTACTCGGCCACGAGCAGGCCGGTGATCAGGAATCCGGAGAGGACGAAGAAGGCGTCGACGCCGAGCAGTCCGCCCGGCATCCAGCTCAGGCCCGCGTGGTAGGCCATCACCCCGAGGACGGCGAGGGCGCGCAGGCCGTCCAGCGCGGGAGAGTGGCCCAATGGTGCCAGCACCGGTGCCGTGAGTGGTCCGGTCTCGAGCGGCCCGGTCTCCGGCGATCCGTCGTCCGGCTGCCCGGTCTCGAGCGGGCCGGTCGCATGCGGGTCGGCCACCGGCTGGCGGGAACCGGCCCGGCGGGCCTCGGCCGGCTCGGCGCCGTGCGGGCGCGGCGGGCCGCTCCCGACGAGCTCGTGGCCGCCCCGCGGGCTCCGGTCGCCCGCGGGGCTCCCCGTGCGGGCGGCTCGCCCGGCACGGGCTGGGACGCGGGGGCGGGCGATGACGCGGGTGTGATCGTCGGCGTCGCGTGCCGCCTCGCGTGGGTCGCGTGAGGCGGCGGCCCGGCGCTCGATGTGCTCGGTCTCGTCGCCGCTGTACGCGCCGGCCCGGCGCAGGCGGCCCTCGGGGTCCGGGTAGGCGTCGTCCTGGTAGGCGGCGTCGAGCCGGGACCGGTCGAGATACAGGCCGTCCAAATGGTCTGTGGCCTCGTCGTACTCCGTGCCACTGCCCGTGTCCGCGCGTCGGCCTGCGGCAGGACGATCGATGTCGGCACCTGGGCCCGTGGCCGCGCCCGGACCGCCGGCCGCGTCGGTGCCGGAGTCCGGCTCCGCACGGCGGTCCGCGGCTCTGCGCCGGTCCCGGGCGGGGCGCCGCGGGTTGCGCTCGGCGGCGTGGCCGTCCTCCGGCTGACCGGGGCGGGGGCGAGCCAGCGGGTAGGTGTCGGTGTCTCGGCGGCTCAGCCCGGTCCCCTTCCGATGTCGTAGGTGCGCAGGTGTGGCGGCAGGCCACCGGATCGAGCCGGACGGGGCCTGGCACGGACGGTGCCGTGTCCGTTCGCGTACCGGGAGCAGCACATGGGCCCGATCGGCAAGGCTAATCCGCGGTTCCGGTCAGGGGAAACGCGTGGTAGTCCCAGACCGGAGATGTCGGGCTCGGCAATACCTCCAATGGGCCAGCATTGGTACCTTCCGCGGGTGCCTGACAGCAGCTCACCGTCGGTCACCGCCGGTGATCCCGACGGTCCCCCAGTTCCGCGCGATTCATCTGGTATGTCCAGATCGCCGGGTTCCGTGGTCGAGGCTACGACGGATCGATCAGACGGTGCCGCGGACGTTCTGTCGGATGAGGGTCAACTCGCGCCGACGCCCCGCCCGCCCGGGGCGCATCGGTCGGCGGCCGCGGGCCGATGGTCGAGGTCCGGAGGGCGCCCCGGCAGGGGTCGCCTGGCCGGGTCCGGCCAGCCCCCGACACAGGGGTCATCGGATCCCGGCGCGCGGTCCGCGGCACCGCCCCGGCTCGCGCCGGCCGGGCGGGCGTGGTGGATCGGCCTGCTGGTGGTGGTCGCCGTCGGTCTCGGTGTCCGCCTCGGCTACCTGTTCGGATGGATGCATCCCGCGGTCGTCGACGGTGACCCTTTCTATTACCACCAGGCCGCGAACCTGTTCGCGGACGGGCACGGCTGGCCCGATCCGTTCGAGTTGAGGTACTTCGACAGATACGTCCCGGACGCGCAGCACCCACCACTGACGAGTGCGCTGCTCGCCATCCCGTCCGTGCTGGGCTTCACCGGGTTCCTGTCGCACCAGATCTTCTCGTGTCTGCTCGGTGCGGTGTCGGTCGGCGTCGTCGGCCTGGTAGGCCGCCGCGCCGCCGGCCCGGCCACCGGCCTGCTCGCCGCCGGCATCGCGGCGCTCTACCCGGGGATGTGGCTCAACGACGCCCTGGTGATGTCCGAGACCACCGGAATCCTGACCTGCGCCCTGCTGATCGCCGCGGCCCACCGCTTCTGGGACCGGCGGACCGTGGCGGACGCCTGCTGGCTCGGCGCGGCGCTGGCCGCCGCGATGCTCGCCCGCGCCGAGCTCGCGCTRCTCGCCCTGGTGCTCGTGGTGCCCCTGATCGCGATGAGCCGTCCGCTGCCGTGGCGTCGCCGCCTCGGCCTGCTCGCGGCCGCCGCCGGCACGAGCGTCGCCGTGGTGGCCCCCTGGACGGCCTACAACCTGTCCCGCTTCGAGGAGCCCGAGTTCCTCTCGTCCGGGCTCGGCTCGACGCTGGCCGTCACCCACTGCGAGGCGAGCTACTTCGGCAAGTACACGGGGTGGTGGTCGTTCGACTGCATCCAGGCGCTGGACCAGGCGCCGGTGGAGCGGTCCGAGCGGGACGTCTACTACCGGGAGGCCGCCTACCGGTTCATTGGTGACAACGCCGGTGAGCTGCCCCGTGTCGCCGCCGCCCGGGCCGGCCGGACGTGGGGCCTCTACCGGCCGTGGCAGCAGACCGAGTTCGACGGCGTGGAGCTGCGCCCGCTGGGGCTGAGCCGGCTCGGCATGGTCTGCCTCTGGGTGCTCGAGCTGGCCGCCGTCGCCGGCACGGTGGTGCTGCGCCGACGGGGGGTCGTCCTGCTGCCGCTGCTGGCGGTACCGGTCACACTCACGCTGGCCTCGGTGCTGGTCTACGGCACTACCCGGTTCCGGGCGTGCGCCGAGCCGGYGGTCGTCCTGCTCGCGGCGGTCGGGATCGCGGCCGTCGTCGGTGCGCTGCGCCGTCGCCGGGCGGGCCTGGCCACCGCCGAGGCCCAGCGTGAGCGCGTAAAGTGACGACACGGCTGCCTTCCGGCACCGTTTTCGGGGGTCGCGCCCGGCTCGCTGGGGTGGCGCGGGCCGCCGAGCCGTCGGGTACCGCCTGGTACCTTGCGACCGTGCCAGACATCGCCGACAGTAGTGGTCACGGTCGGTGACCGCCGGTTTCGACCGTGGGAGCGGTGGCCGGGCGCCGGGCCGTCCGGGCTCCGCGGCCACGGCCAGCACGGGACCGGCCGTGCCCGCACAGGCGGAGGCGGCCCGGTCCGCGCCGGTGGTGTTCGCGGGCTTCGACGGGCTGCGCGCGATCGCGGCGCTGCTGGTCCTGGTCGTGCACGTGTCGTTCAACAGCGGGCTGACCACCGGCAACTCCATCGGCGTCTACACCGCCCGCGGTGAGATCGGCGTCGCGGTCTTCTTCCTGATCTCGGGCTTCCTGCTCTACCGCCCGTTCGCCGTGGCGCACCTGAGCGGCCGCGGAGCCCCGGACGCCGCCGGCTTCTACATCCGCCGGCTGCTGCGGATCATCCCGCTGTACTGGCTGGCGCTGGCGGTCGCGCTCAACGTCGTACCCAACGACAAGATGGGCGTCCACGGCTTCGCCGGGCTGCTGCAGACGGCCTTCTTCATGCAGGGCTACCGGCAGCACTGGGCGATCCAGGGCCTCACCCAGGCGTGGACCCTCAACGTGGAGTTCGCCTTCTACATCTCCGTCCCGTTCTATGCCTGGCTGCTCGTCCGCCGGCGCCGCCCGGCCCGCTCCCAGCTCAGGGTCGAGCTTGTGGCCCTCGCCGTGATCTTCGTGATCAGCCGGGTCCTGCACTACGCGCTGATCGGCTCGCACATCTGGTGGGCCGACGGCTGGACGGTCTGGCTGCCGGTCTGGTGGGACCTGTTCGCCATGGGGATGCTGATCGCCGTCCTGTCGGCCTGGTACGTCCAGAACGGGCGGACGCCGGCGTGGGCGCGGTGGCGGTGGTCCGGCGGGGCCTGCTGGCTCATCGCCGCGTTCTTCTACTGGGTGGCCAGCACCCAGGTCGACCTCCCGCTGCAGCCGCTGTTCGTGCCGGACCGCACCCAGGACATGGGCCGGCACCTGTTCTACGGCCTGTTCGGCTTCTTCCTGATCCTGCCCGCGGTGTTCGGGCCGCCCGACCAGGGCCTGGTGCGGCGGTTGCTGACCTGCCGCCCGATGGCCTACCTCGGCCTCATCTCGTACGGGATCTACCTGTGGCACACGGTCGTGATCGAGGTGGTCGCCGAGCACACCGGGACGGCCGCCGGCGAGCTGGCGTTCGCCCCGTTCTTCCTGCTGGTGCTCGTGCTGACCTGTGCGGTCTCCACGATCACCTACTTCCTGGTGGAACGGCCCTGCATGACGCTGGGTCGGGAGTGGGCCCGGCGGGTGCGCGCGCGGTCCCGGCCGGTGCCGGCGGGGCCCGCCGAGCCGGTCCCGGCCGGCGCGGGGGCGCCGGCCGGCACCGACGAGCGCTGGTCGGTGGAGTCCCGGGTGGACGAGAGGTGGCGCCAGGAACTGTCCGGTAGCGGACACCACGGAGCCGCTGGCGGACACCGCGGAGCGGACAGTGCCCCCGACGGCGAGTCGGCGCGGACGATGCCGCTGCGGACCGGCCGGGCGCCCGGTGCCGGACCCGGCACGCGCCCGGGTGCCCCGGCGGCGGACCGGTCGCCCGGCCCGGCTCCCCGGCCGCGCGCGGAGCCGGGGCGCGGGGCGCGGGAGCGTGGGGTACCAGGTCCCGGCGGCTCCGCGTAGCCGCCGCCGGTCACCCCCGCCCCGCGGCGCCCGGCCGGCGACCGCGCCCGGCGACCCGGCCGGGAGCCGGCCCGCGGGTCTGGCGGGCCCGGCGGGCCCGGCCCGGACGGCGCAGCCGAGAGCCGACTGGGCCACATTCTCGACGGCGGGCGGGACGATGGCTGGTGACTTTTCGTACTATGAAAGCCCCACAGGGTGAGGGGTTCGGCAGGACTGGCTCCGCGTCTGTGTGCCCTCCCGTTGACCTCGTGGGACACCGCTCCCTAGACTTGGGAGTTGCACGAGGGTTCGTGGGTCTCAGACCGAGCGGATCCACTCGAGCGGTCGTTATCGGTTCTGACAGTGTCGTTCTTGCGTTCGGTGCCTGTCMCTCCGTCCCGGCGGTTCGATCCGGCCCTCGCGCTTTGGACGATTCCCAGTCGGAGCCGACCCCTTGACGAGCACCACCGACGTACGACCCGTGGAGACCGTGACCACCTCGCACAGCCCGACCACACCACAGGTTGCGGTCAACGACATCGGCTCGGCGGAGGATTTCCTCGCCGCGGTCGACAAGACGATCAAGTTCTTCAACGACGGCGACATCGTCGACGGCATCATCGTCAAGGTGGACCGCGACGAGGTGCTGCTCGACATCGGTTACAAGACCGAGGGTGTCATCCCGTCGCGGGAGCTCTCGATCAAGCACGATGTCGATCCGCACGAGGTCGTCACGGTCGGCGACCACGTCGAGGCCCTCGTCCTCCAGAAGGAGGACAAGGAAGGCCGTCTGATCCTGTCCAAGAAGCGTGCGCAGTACGAGCGCGCCTGGGGCACGATCGAGAAGCTCAAGGAGGAGGACGGCGTCGTCACCGGCACCGTCATCGAGGTCGTCAAGGGTGGTCTCATCCTCGACATCGGCCTGCGCGGCTTCCTTCCCGCCTCCCTCGTGGAGATGYGCCGGGTCCGCGACCTCCAGCCCTACGTGGGCCGTGAGCTCGAAGCCAAGATCATCGAGCTGGACAAGAACCGCAACAACGTGGTTCTGTCCCGCCGCGCCTGGCTGGAGCAGACCCAGAGCGAGGTGCGGTCGGAGTTCCTCGCCCAGCTCGCCAAGGGCCAGATCCGCAAGGGCGTGGTCAGCTCCATCGTCAACTTCGGTGCCTTCGTGGACCTGGGTGGCGTCGACGGCCTCGTGCACGTGTCCGAGCTGTCCTGGAAGCACATCGACCACCCGTCCGAGGTGGTCGAGGTCGGCCAGGAGGTCACCGTCGAGGTTCTCGACGTCGACCTGGACCGTGAGCGGGTCTCCCTGTCGCTGAAGGCGACGCAGGAGGACCCGTGGCGCCAGTTCGCCCGGACGCACGCGATCGGCCAGGTCGTACCCGGTCGGGTCACCAAGCTCGTGCCGTTCGGCGCGTTCGTCCGCGTGGACGAGGGCATCGAGGGCCTGGTGCACATCTCGGAGCTGGCCGAGCGCCACGTCGAGATCCCCGAGCAGGTCGTCAATGTCGGCGACGAGATCCTGGTCAAGGTCATCGACATCGACCTCGACCGGCGCCGGATCAGCCTCTCGCTGAAGCAGGCGAACGAGGCGTCCTCGCTGGTCGCCGAGGGCGACTCGTTCGACCCGAGCCAGTACGGCATGGAAGCCAAGTACGACGAGCAGGGCAACTACGTGTACCCCGAGGGCTTCGACCCCGAGACCGGCGAGTGGCTGCCGGGCTTCGAGGAGCAGCAGGCCGAGTGGGAGCGGCAGTACGCGGAGGCCCAGACCCGGTTCGAGGCCCACCAGGCCCAGATCCGGGCCGCGCAGGAGGCCGACGCCGCCGCGGCGGCACCGTCCTCCTACACCTCGTCGCAGTCGGAGCAGCCCGCTTCGGCGATCGACGAGGAGGCGCTGCGGCGTCTGCGGGAGCAGTTCGGCCGCGAGTAGGCCGTAGGTAAGTGATCTTCAGGGCCCGTGGGGAACATCCCACGGGCCCTGAAGCACGTTCGGGGCGGTGTCGGCCCCGCCGGCCCGCGTGGTCTGCCCGCGCCGTGCGGCCTGCTCGCGCCGCGCGGCGACGGCCTCGATCGCCGAGGCCGCCTGCTCGAGCAGCCTCTCCCGGGACTGCGTCCCGTCCAGCTCGACGACGTTGTCGGCCTGGGCCATGATCTTCTCGTAGCCGTCGGCCTGCTCGACGAGGTGGGCGCGCAGCGCCGCCGGAGTGAAGGCCCGGGTGCGGCGGTCGCCGCGGGCGACCATCCGCTCGTAGGCGAGCGAGGGCGGTACGCGCAGCCACAGCAGCGGGTCGGGGCGGGGAAGCAGATCCTCCATGTGCTCGAGCCACGGCCGGTGCTGCTCCCCGTAGGGGCCGCAGTGCACCTCTGACGACTGGATCCACCGGTCGAACAGCAGGTCGGGACGGCCGTCCGGGCCGGTGCGGTAGCGCAGTTGGGCGGAGAGCTCGATCAGGTGGGCCAGCCGCCGCACCGGGCCGGGGATGACCGCCTGGTGCAGGACGGTGTCGTCGGGCTCGGCGATCGCACGGAAGATCTCCACGCACACGCGCGCCGGCCGGGTTCCGCGCAGCGGGCGCAGCACCGTCTCCAGGCCGCGGATGAGCGTGGTCTTCCCGGCTCCGTCGACACCCTCCACGGCCACAAGCAGTGGATCTTTCCGGCTCATGCCCGAACTGTAGATCGCCGGCGGCGGGCGCGTCCGCCGCTCGGGTGAGCGGGGCCCACCGGAGTGTTACGACGCCGTAAATGCGGCTGCCGTCTATTGCCGGTTCGCCCGACCGGTACCAGAATCGGACGGGCACAGCTCGCCGCGGGACCATCCGCGGCGGTGATTCGCTCCCTGCTCGGTGCACCAGCTGGTTCGGTGCCCATCGAGCTCGGTGCGCCGTCGACGAACTCTGCCGCGCCGGTCCGCGTCCGCGTCGGGCGGCAGCCGATCCGGTCGGGATGCTCTTGGCCAGCGACGTCTTCACCTTCGGCGCCGCGCCGGCGCGTCCCTACGCTCTGCTGGCCGTCGAAGGCCCG
Source organism: Parafrankia soli (assembly GCF_001854695.1). Lineage (GTDB taxonomy): Bacteria > Actinomycetota > Actinomycetes > Frankiales > Frankiaceae > Parafrankia > Parafrankia soli. Next base: position 24,736 of record NZ_MAXA01000091.1, on the reverse strand, counting down.
GCCGGAGCGGGCAAGCTCGCCCTGGTGCGGCGGCTGACCGCGGCACCGGCGGCGCTGCACCTGCACCTGGCGTCGCAGACCGACGCGGTGCTCCGGGACCTGATGCGGCGGCTGAGTACCCTCGGTGAGCCGCTCGGCGCGGTCCCGGCGAATCTCGTCCACGCCGCTCGCCTGATCGAGGCCGCCGTCCAGTTCCGGTACCTGGAGGAGTTCCTGGCGGGGTTCGACCTGGTGGTGGCCGACCGCTGGATCCAGACCTGGGAGGTCTACTGCGGGGACCTCGGCGAGTACACCGAGTGGTACCTGCAGATCGCCTCGTACGTGCCCGTTCCCGACCTCGTGCTCTATCTGCGCGTCTCGCCCGAGGTGGCGGCCGCGCGGCTGGCACGCCGGGCGTCGGCAGGGCAGGCCACAGCGGGGCATGGGCCGGCGGGACAGGCTTCAGCGGGGCAGGAGTCGGGGGGGTCGGCCTCAGCGGGCCGGGAGTCCGCGGGCCGGGTGGACGAGGCCGCGGCCCTGCGGGAGGCCGTCGAGGCGTGCGCGCGCTACGACGAGGTGATGTCCGGCGTCGACTGTGTCGTCATCGACGCGGACGCGCCGGCCGCGGACGTGCTGGCGGAGGTGACCGGGATCCTGGACGCCGTCGGGATGCCGCGCCCGCCGATCCCCGGGACAGGTGGCGGGGCGGACGTGCCCTGGCCGGGGCCGCTCAGGGGGGCGTGAAGCGCACCGGGAGCGCGGCGACCCCGCGTGCCCACACCGACGGGCGCCAGCGCAGGTCCCGCGGCTCCACGGCGAGTTCGAGATCGGGGAGGCGGTCCAGGAGCACCTCGATCGCGGTGGTCGCGATCGTCTCGGCCGTCATCTGGGCGGGGAAGGGGCAGCGGTGCTCGCCGTGGCCGAACGCCAGGTGGGCGTGGTTGCCTGACGGGCGCCCGGAGGGCTGGGGACGTGCCCACGGATCGGAGTTCGCGGCCGACAGGCCAAAGATGAGCAGGTCGCCCGCGCGGATCCAGCGCCCGCCGAGCCGGACGTCGCGCCGGGCCCACCGCGCGACGAGGTTCTGGATCGGCGGGTCCGCCCACAGCACCTCGGCCATCGCGTCCCCCGCGCTGAGCCGTCCACCGGCGAGGTCGGTGGCGAACCGGGGGTCGGTCAGCATCAGCCGCAGCGTGTTCCCGATCCAGTCCGCGGTCGGCGCCTGGCCGGCGATCAGGGTCGCCATGACGTCCTCGACGACTTCGTCGTCGCGCAGGCCGGCCGGATGGGTGAGCAGCGCCGACACCGCGTCGTCGCCCGGTTGCGCGCGGCGGCGCCGGACCACCCGGGTGAGCATCGCGTGGGCCCGCCGACGCGCGTCGCGGGCCCCCGTCCCGCCGCTGACGAGCAGGGTCAGATCCCGGGCGAGCGCGGTCAGGTCGGTGTCGGGCAGCCCCCACATCCCGGCCGCGACCATCGCCGGCAGCGGGCTGGCGTACTGGGTCATGAGCTCGGCGCGGCCGTCGCCGGCCATCGCGTCGATCAGGGCGTCGGCGCCGCTGGCCGCCTGCGCCCGCAGGCCGTGCGGCTCGAACATGCCCAGCACGTCGCCGACGGCGCCCAGCCGGCGGGCGTGGGCGGGCCCGTCGAGGGCGCGTAGCGACGGCCGCTGGCCGACCACCGACTGCAGCGGCCAGGCCGGCGGGACAAGATCCCAGGCGTTCCAGATCCGGCAGTCCCGGCCGAACAGGGCCGGGGTGCCGGCGACGTAGACGACCTCGCGGTAGCCGAGCACCAGCCAGGCCGGGACGTCCCCCTCGAGCAGGACCGGGGCGACCGGGCCGTGCTCGTCGCGGATACGCCGGTAGAACGCGGCGCGGTCGTCCCCGGGGCCGTCGGCCGGTAGCCGGACGGCGGTGGCGTGCGCCGGCCAGCGCGCGTCGAGATCCGGCCGTACCGGCGGGTGGGCGCCCGCCGCGCCGCGCACCGACCCGCCGCGCGGTCCGCTCGGCGGGCCGCTGGATGGTCCGGGCACGGGCTCGCCGGACGGGGTGTCCTCGGGCCCGCCGCGGCGGGTGGTCGGTGCCGGGCAGGACGCGCCGTACTGGCGCAGCGTGCCGAGCTGGCGGACGGCGCCGAGCGCGCGGGGCATGCCGCTCGCGCACGTGCCGAGCTGGCGGGGGTTGGGATGGGTCATGTGCTGTCTCCGGCCTCCGGGTCAGCGTGGTGCCGCGCGGTGCGGCCTGTCGCGGTCCTCACACGGGACTGAACCGGACCGGCAACGCCGTCAGAGCGCGGTTCCACGCGGTCCGCCGCCAGCCGAGGGCATCGGCCGGGACGGCGATCCACATGTTGGGCAGGCGGTCGAGGAGTGCCTCGACCGCGGTCCGGGTGACGACCTCGGCGATCTCCTGCGCGGGGTACGGGCAGCGGTGCTCGCCGTGGCCGAAGGACAGGTGGGCGCTGTTGGCGCTGGTCCCCGCGCCCGTCTGGGTGTCCGGGGCGTGGCCGCGGCGGACCTGCGGATCGGCGTTGCCGGCCCCGAGCCCGAGCGCGATCATGTCGCCGGCCTCGATGCGCTGCCCGCCGAGCTGGGTGTTGCGGGTCGCCCACCGCCCGGCGACGACCTGCATCGGCGTGTCCTCCCACAGGACCTGGTTCAGCGCCTGCATGACGCTGCGCCGTCCGCCGGACAGGTCGAGGGCGAACGACCCGTCGGTGAGCAGCAGGCGCAGCGAGTTGCCGATCCAGCCGGCCACGGCGCGCGCGCCGAACCCGAACACCACGGCGAGGTCCTCGACGACCTCCTCGTCGGCGAGCCCGGCCGGGTGGGCGATCAGGCGCGAGACGATGTCGTCGTCGGGATGCTCGCGCCGGTCGGCGAGCAGCCACCGCAGCCGGTCCAGGACCCGCTGGTGGCTCTCGGCCGCGTCCGGGCCGTCGTCGATCAGGACGATCAGGTCGTGCACCAGGCCCGCGGTGTCGACCTCGGGCGGCCCGCACAGCGACGCCAGGACCAGGGCGGGCACCCGGTGCGCGAACGAGTCGATCAGATCGGTCTCCCCGCGCCCGGCGAAGGCGTCGATCACGTCGTCGGTGATCTCCTCGGCGCGGGCCCGGAGCTCGAAGAGGTCCACCGCGCCGAGGACGTCCTGGATGGCGGTGTAGCGCCGCCGGTGCTCCGCCCCCTCGGCGCGGAGCACGGACGGGCGGTGTCCGACACCGGGCAGGGCGGCCCAGTCGGGCGGGACGTCGTCCCAGCCGGCCCAGTGACGCGGGTCATGGGCGAAGATCTCCGGATGGCTCAGGACGTAGTGCAGCTCCCGGTAGCCGAGGACCAGCCAGGCCGGCAGGCCGCCGTCGAGCAGCACGGGCGCGACGGCGCCGTGCTCCCGGCGCAGGTCGCGGTAGGCCCGCGCCGGCCCACCCTGGAACTGCGCCTCGCCCAGGTGGCAGGGCGGGGTCCGGCCGCCGGGCGGCCGCTCCCGCGCCGCGCCGGCCGGCTCGCGTGCCGGCTCGCGGACTGACTCGCGCGCCGGCTCGCGGGCGGTTGTCACGACGCCTCCGCCTCGCGCTCCTCGCGCGCCGCGGACAGCTCGCAGAGGTGGCGCACGAGGGTGATCAGCACGTCCTTGCTGGACGACCGGGCCCGGGCGTCGCAGTCGATCACGGGGACGTTGGGTGACAGCGAGAGCGCCTCGCGCAGGTCCTCCAGCGAGTGCTCGGGGGAGCCGAAGTTGTTCCGCGCCACGATGAAGGGCATCCGGTGGTGCTCGAGCCGGTCGATCGCGTACCACGAGTCGGCGACCCGCCGGGTGTCGACGAGCACCACCGCCCCGAGCGTCCCCGCGAACAGCCGCTCCCACAGGAACCAGAACCGCTCCTGGCCGGGGGCGCCGAACAGGTAGAGCACCATCTCGGCGTCGAGACTGATCCGTCCGAAGTCGAACGCGACCGTGGTCGTGTTCTTCTCGAGGACGTCGCCGTTGTCGTCGATGCCGACGCCGGCCTCGGTCATCACCTCCTCCGTGCTCAGCGGCCGGATCTCGCTGACCGAACGGACCATCGTGGTCTTGCCCACACCGAAACCACCGACGATCACGATCTTGACGCCGTCCCGGGCCGTGGTCTGCAGCGGCGGCCGGGCGGCGGGCTCAGAGCTTCTGGAGTCCAACGAGCACCTGCTTCAGGAACGCGGGATCGGGCAGTTGCGAGGGGTCGTTCGGGGTCGAGGGGTGGCGTGCCGAGATCCGGCCCCGCTCGAGCAGATCGGACAGCAGGATCTTCACGATGCTCACCGGCAGCTTCAGGTCCGCCGACAGCTCGACCACCGCGGTCGGCGCGCGGCAGACCCGCAGGATCCGGACGTGTTCGGACTGCATCCCGGGCGTCGGCTCGCTCCTGCTCGTGACGAGCGTGACGAGGTCGAAGGCGGTGTCTCCGGCCCGGCTGCGGCCGCCGGTGACGGTGTAGAGGCGGTCCGGGTCCTCGCTGTCGACGAGCCGACGGATCATGGCAGTAGCGCGGGCTGGACGGGATCGCGTGGCGCCGCGCTCAGGTACTCGCCGATCTGTTCGACGAGCTCGCTCATGTTGTGGCCGATGATGCCGGCGTCGGCGTCGTCGGTGGCGATCACCGCGAGGTGCGCGCCCTGGCCGGCGTCGACGATGAACAGCAGCCCGCCGTGGTACTCGGTCATCGACTGCCGCACGCCGCCGGTGCCGTCCCCGAACTCGATCGACGCGCCGTGCGCGAGGCTCTGGATCCCCGAAGCGATCGCGGACAGTTGGTCGGCCTGGTCGATGCTCAGTCCGGACGAGCGGCACAGCTTGAGCCCGTCCCTGGAGAGCACCAGGGCGTGGCGGGTCCCCGGGGTGCGGGCGAGGAGGTTTTCCAGCAGCCAGTCGAGATCGCGCTCAGTGGTGTTCATCGGGATCGCGGGGCGCCGGGCGGGTGGGTCCCATCCGGTCGTGCCCCTGCCTCCAATCAGGTCGTCCAGTGCTGTGCTGGTCGTCATGCAGGGCGCTGGTCGTCATGCGGGACGTTCGTCGTGACGCGGCGCTGGCAGGTCACGTGTCCTGCTGGTCCGGCTCGCCGGTGCCATCGGGGACGTCCGCATCCCCGGGGGCTGCCGACGGGCTGGCCGTGGTGCCGGTGGCGGCTGCCGTGACCAGCGCGCCCGCGCGTCCGGGCGCCGGACCGGCGGGCCGGACGTGGCTGGTTCCGGCGGCGCGCATCGCCCGGCGGAAGGCGGCGAAGTTCGCGCTGGAGTTGCGGCGTGGCCGGTGGGTGCGCGGCGGCGCGGCGAGCAGGGCCGCGGCGCGTGCGCTCGCCGCGAGGGACTGCCCGCGCTCACGCTTGGGCAGGGTCAGCAGCGGCGGAGCGCCCGCCTCGTCGGTGCTCCCGTCGGCATCCGCGGCCAGCGCCGGGCTCGGGACGGCGCTGGCGACCGTGGTCGCGTCCGGCGTCGCCTCGCGGGCCGCCCCGGCCTCGCGGGCCGCCCCGGCCTCGCGCGCCGAGGCGGCGGCGTGGCCGGCGTCGAGCCGCGCGGGGTGCTCCGGCGTCCGCTGGGGCAGCGAGATGAACTCGGTGACCGGGTCGACCGCGATTCGCGCCGTGGCCGCGCCCGCCGCGCTCCCCACCTTGCCCGTGGTCCCCGCGCTCGTCGCGTTCGCCTCAGGGGAGAGGAGCGCGGGCAGCCTGGACGGCACGACCGTGGGCAGCCCGGCGGTGACCGTGTCCGCGGAGTCGGCGACCGCCGGCGGGGCGACAACCGACCTCGGCGCGGTGATGAGCTGGCGCGGGATCATGACGACGACCCCGGTGCCGCCGCGTGAGGAGGGCCGGAAGGACACCGTCAGCCCGTGCTTGCGGGCGAGGACGCCGACGACCGCCAGGCCGAGCCGCGTCCCGGACAGTGTGGTCAGGTCGAGGACCTCCGCCGAGACGGCACGCTCGGCCCGCTCGAGGGCGGCCGGCCCCATGACGAGGCCGCCGTCCTCGATGGTGATGACGACCCCGGCCTGCACCTCCTCGACGTAGACATGCACCTCCTCGGAGGGCGGCGAGAAGCTGGTCGCGTTGTCCATCAGCTCGGCGAGGGCGTGCATGATGCCCTCGGCGGCGTAGCCGACCACCGCGACCGCGCTCACCGAGTGCAGGCGGACCCGCTGGTAGGCGCTGATCCGTCCCATGGAGCCGCGCAGGAGGCTCTCCATCACGATCGGCTTCGTCCACCGGCGCCCGGAGCGCCCGCCGGTGAGCACGGCGATGCTGTCCGCGAGCCGGCCGGCCTGGGCGGTGAGGTGGTCGAGCCGGAGCAGGTCGCCGAGGACCTCCTCGCTGTGCCGTTCCTCCATGGCCCGCAGGTCGGCGAGCATGCTGGTGCTCAGCGCCTGCATCCGGCCGGCCGCGTTCGCGCAGGCCGCCATGGCCGCGCTGCGCATCCGCTCCCCGCGGCTGACCTCCTCCGCGACGGTGCGCAGGATGTGCTGGTGCGTGCCCTCGGTGCCGCGCGGGGCCTCCCCGAGCGCCGTCTGGACGGACGACCCCTCGCGGAGGCGTTCCACCACCGCGGGGAGGACCTCGCGGGCGAGCCGTTCGGTCTGGGCGGCCGAGCGGCTGGCGCGCGTCTCCAGGGCGACGACCCGGCCGCGCAGCTCCCGCACGGTCTGCCGGTTGCGGACGGCCACGGTGCTGGCGAAGCCGACGAGCAGCGCGGCGACCGAGACGCAGAACAGGATCGCGCCGCGGCCCTCGGCGGGCGACACGGCCGCCGCGACCAGGCCGATGACCATGACGACGAGCACGGCCGCGGCCGGCGGCACGATCAGGTCCCGGGCCGTCGCTGGTCGCTGTACCTGATGACGAGCGATTGCGTGTTCTGACATCGATCAGGTCCTCGTCGTCGGTGGTCGGTGGGCCAGGGCCGGCCTGCCGCGGTCGGGAGGGACCACGGAAAATCCAACGTCCCACGGGAAGATCATGGTCGGAGTCGTCTGTCGGGAAGAGTTCTCGGATACTTCTCGGTAATCCTGAAAAGGTACGGCTGGGACCCCCTCCCGGCCTTTTTCTGAACTGTTCGTGCCGTTGCGGCGGAATACGTCCTCCCGGTCGCGCGACCGTGATTCCCGGTGCGTGGGAGCACCGGTGTGGGTCGCGCCGCCGGCCGTACTGACCACGTCGATCTTCGCCCCCTCGCCGTCGCCGCCCTGCGCCGTGATCCGCGTCCGCGCCCGGGATCGCCCCCGGGCCGAAGCTGAACCATCAGTGCAGGTCATATGCGCGTCGCACATGCTAGGGACACCTCGGACGGGTCGCGCGCCAGGCGCGGGGCGGCGCTGTCGGGTGATAGCCGCAAGTGGTATCGGAGTGTTACTGTTGTTCGTCTGTAGTGTGTAAGGTTTGTTTCTGTTTTGCTGGAATCCCGTTCGGTCGCCCGGAGAGAAGGATTCCGGGTGCTTGAAGAGTTGACAGCCTGGCATTGCTGCCGCCCGGTTCGGGGCGTCACGGGTCGCTTGTGGCAATTGCGGCGACACTTTTGGCGGGTGGGGTGGCCCGGGCGGATACTTGTTGAATTCCTTCTCAGTTAAGGACGGTCGCGCGTCGGTTCATCCTGTGCCGGCGGGGAATCGCCCTGCTCGGGGCACCGCCCGGCTCCCGCCCCGCGGCGGTGCCGGCGCCGCGATCACCCCCGCACGGGTGCACCGGGGACGCTCGGAGGGGCCGTTGCGCCGGAAGATCGCCGCGTGTCCACGCTGTCTGTCAAGCGGAACGTGGCCTGACAGTGGGGCGTGCCGCCGTCCCGGGCGCACCCGACCGCCGGCTCCCGGTTGGGGTGGGGGTGCGCCGACGGGTGTCTCCGGGGGTGCCGTCCGCTCCGCGCGTCCCGCTCGCCGGCCGCTCGCCGGGGCCGCGGTGGCCGTTCGACGGCGGGCCCGGTCGCCGCGGCGTTGGTATGCCGCGGCGGTGCGCCGGTGGCGTACTCACAGGGCGTGCTCCCGGGGCGTGTTCCCAGGTCGTGGGGTATCGCCCGGACCGGCAGCGGGTGGGTGTTTCGCACTGATTCGGAGCCGGCGCATAGTCTGACGGCCGGGCGCGCTGTCCGCGCCCGTCGCCGGCGGGAGGTTCGATGGGTCCGACGGGCGTGAGCCCGAGCGCGCTGCCGGAGCCTGCCACGGGATCGGTGACCGTCGCCGAGTCGGTTCTCGACAACCCGGTCTGGGAGTCACTCGCGGGCGCGCACGCTCATCTCGCCATCGCCACGTCTCGCGCGGCGCGCTATCCACCCGAGATCTCGCCGTTCGCGGCGGTGGGTGACGGCGCCGACCCTGGCGCCTGGGCGGAGCTGGCCGAACTCGCCGGGCCGGGAGTCCTGCTGGGTTTCTCCGGCCTGCGGATGCTCCCGCCGCCCGGGTGGGAGGTGACGATGGCGGTGCCCGCCCTCCAGTTCCTCGGTGACGACCTGGTGGACCGGCCCGACCCGGAGGCCGTCCCGCTGCGGGCCGGTGACGTCCCGGAGATGCTCGACCTGGTCGCGCGGACCAGGCCCGGCCCGTTCTCGCGGCGCACCATCGAGCTCGGCGGTTATCTGGGTATCCGCCGCGGGGGGCGCCTCGTGGCGATGGCCGGCCAGCGGATGCGGCTGCCGGGGTGGACGGAGATCAGCGCCGTGTGCACCGATCCGGCCCATCGCGGCGAGGGCCTGGCGAGCCGGCTGGTCCGGGCGGTGGCCGTGGGCGTGCGGGCCCGGGGCGAACAGCCCTTCCTGCACGTCTCGGTGTCGAACACCGATGCCCTCCGGCTGTACGAGGCGCTGGGCTTCGCGCCGCGCAGAGAGGTCTCGTTCGTGCAGATGCGTACCCCGTCGAGCTGACGCCGCGGCTGATTCTGTCACCGGGGCGGTGACAGAATCCCTGGAGGCCGGGTAGCGTCCGATGTGTCCGCGCGCCGTCCGCGTCGGCCCGTCCGGCTCCACCCGTGCGGGCCAAGGCTGTGTCCGGTCCTGCCCGGCCGGCTCCCGCTACGCGTCGGCGTCCCCGCCGCCGGACCTGCGGTCGTCGGGTCCGCACCACCGAGAGCTAGGTCGATCATGACTGTCCATGACTTCACCGTCGAGGCGACGGACGGCACCTCCCGATCCCTGCGCGACTACGCCGGCAAGACGCTGCTGATCGTCAACGTCGCCAGCAAGTGCGGCCTGACCCCGCAGTACGAGGGGCTGGAGGCGCTCTACCGCGACCTGAAGGGGCGCGGGCTGGAGATCCTCGGCTTCCCGTGCAACCAGTTCGGCGGCCAGGAGCCGGGCACCGACGCCGAGATCCAGGAGTTCTGCTCGACGAACTTCGACGTCACCTTCCCCGTCTTCAGCAAGATCGAGGTGAACGGCCCCGGCGCGGCCCCGCTGTACGACTACCTGCGCTCGGAGGCCCCCGGCGACTTCGGGCCGGAGTCGGGCTTCCTCTACGAGCACATCAAGCGCTCGCGGCCCGAGGCGATCGGCACCGACGAGGTGAAGTGGAACTTCACCAAGTTCCTGGTGGACGGCGAGGGCAAGGTCGTCCGCCGCTTCGAGCCCACCGTCACCCCGGACGAGCTCCGCGGCGAGCTCGACACCTCCCTGGCCTGACGGGAGCGCTGTCGCTGACCCGGTAGCGCTGTAGCTGTCCGCCGCCCGGCAGACCGCCGGGCGGCGGACACGCGTGGCGGTCAGTGGCTCGGGCGGACCTCGCCGAGCCGCACGACCGTGGTGTCGCCGAGGCGCACCTGCTCGCCGCAGCTCGCGCACACGCACCGGGGCCGCAGCTCCGCGCCGCAGGAGTGCGCCCACACCGTCGGTGGCGGACCGGGCGTCACGTACCGGTCGCCCCAGTCCATGAGGCCGAGCAGCACCGTGTTCAGCGCCCTGCCGGACTCGGTCGCCACGTACTCGTGACGCGGCGGATGCTCGCTGTACTGCCGCTTCTCCAGCACCCCCGCCGCGACGAGCGAGCGCAGCCGGGTGGCGAGGATGTCCCGGCTCGCGCCGGTGTTCTCCACGATCTGGTCGAACCTGCGCGCGCCGAGCAGGACCTCCCGCAGGGCGAGCAGGCTCCAGCGTTCCCCGACGACGGCGAGCGCGTTCGCGATCGAGCACTCCCGCGCGGTCTTGCCCATCGCGGGCCTCCTCCATGGCCATGGACGTCCCCGGGACAGTGGCGAAGGTCCTGGAGCAGGGTCCCGGGAGCAGGGGTCCCGGGCACCAAGTCCATCCAAATTTCGAACTTACCACCGCACCGCGGGGCCGGCCCGCCGCCGGCTACGGAGGTGCCGGGCGCTCCCCCACCCACGCGGGCGGGTCGCGCGGCCCGTGACGGAACCCTGGCACGGCCGGGTGACAAGTCGGCCGGTAAATACCCTGGTGAGGGGCGGGCGTGGCGTGGGGCGGAACGCCTCCGGGTGTTCGCGATGTAAACAATGTCACCGCTCGAAAAGGTAGTCCTGTGTTTGCCGGGCAGCATTGGTGAACGCCTTCGCCGGTGATCGGCGACATATTCGAGGTTCATGCCACCTGTCGGCCGGCAAGGTTCGCGAGTAGCGTTCACGGTGATTCTCGCCACCGCCATGACCGGCGCGGTCCGTGGGGGGCCAGGGTCCTTCATACTGATGTGGGACAGGCGGTCTGGCGCCGGCGGTACACCGGTCAGCCTGGCCGGCCCACGGATGGGCGGAACCGGCCGCGCGTCGTCGCTGGATTCGCGGCCGCGTTCAACAAAGTACTTCTCTCTGGCGCCGGGCCACCCGCCCGGATTATCAGGTTAACCCGTCCAACGGCGGTCGGGAGCTCGCTGGGCCGACACGGTCGTCGCGATGCTGGAAGACATGTGAGTGCTCACCGCCATGGCGGGGGAACCGGTCGTTCGGAAAAGAAGAACAGAACCCCGGATTCGTCGCCGGTAAGGGATGGGAGGGGACATGGCCTACGCCGCGGACCAGATCGAGATGATCACCCGGATCGTGGAGGAGGCGGGCGAGCTCCTGCCGCCGCAGGCCCCACTGGGGTACTTCTCCCATCACAACCCGCTGCACGCCCTGGAGGAGCTCCCGTTCCAGCGCGCGGTCGAGCACGCCTCGGCGATGCTGGGCACGGAGGCGCTGCAGACCGAGGAGGCCTTCGCCGCGCATCTCGCGTCCGGCCGGATCCTTCCCCGCGATCTCGCCGCGGTCCTCGAGCATCACGGCGACCGGGCGGGCGCTGTCCCCGGCCGGCATCTGCCGGTGGGAGACCAGGGCACGCGCGGGGCCGGGGAGGAAATGCTCGACGGTGACGCCGAGGTCGTCCCCGGCGGGCCGACGTGGAACGAGTTCCGGCTCGCCCGGCTCGGGCTGTTCATCGACGTGCCGCGTGGCGCCGGGGCGTTGTGGGCGCTGGCCGACGGCGGTGAGCTGCACCGCGTCCACCCGCTGGTCACCGAGGCGCGGCGGGAGGAGCTGACCCGCCAGGGCCGGCGCCGTTTCGCGACCACGGAGCGGCGCACCCGGCGCGGCCGGGCGGCCCGGCTGCAGGCGCTGCGGGCCCGGCTGCTCGCGCAACTGTGGGAGGACCTGCGCCGGCACGCGCCGCCGCCGGCGCCGCGGCCGGTACCGCTGCGCCGCCGCGACCAGGTGCTCGAACAGTTCGGCGTCGACACCGACGAGGCCGTCCACCCGGTGCTGATCCGGCTCTGCGCCGCCTTCCTCGACCAGGGAGTCGCCGCCTGGGAGATGCCGCACCGGGAGAAGGGCCTGCTGGCCGCCTTCCGGCACCTGTTCGGGACGCTCGGCGCCCCGCGGGAGGCGTGCTGGGCCGGCCTCGGCGGCCAGCTGCGCCAGCAGCTCCGGATGAACTGGTCCGCCGAGCGGACGGTCGCCTGGGCGCTGTGGGCGCTGCAGGTGCCGGTGCACGCCTGGGCGGACACGGTGCGCGCGACGCTGGTCTCGCTACGCGGCTGGGCCGGGATGGTCCACCAGTTCGAGTGCCGTCCCGACCGGGCGCCGTCGCGCCCGGCACCCGCCCGGCTCATGGACTACCTCGCCGTCCAGCTCACGCTCGAGGTCGTCGTCTCCCACAACGTCCTGGCGCGGCTGATCGGCCCCGACGCGCGGCCGGAGGACCTCGGCCCGCTCGGCGCGCCAGGCGCGGCCCAGGGTGTCCTCGCGACCGGCACCACCGTCCAGGACGATCTCACCCAGGGTGAGCAGGAACTTCGCGGGGGCGACCTGGAGCTTGCCTACGAGGCGTTCGTCCTCGCGCAGGTGATGGACGTCGAGACCGAGGTGCTCTGTCATCCCCGGTGGGCGCGGGCCTGGTTGCGGGCCGTCGCCGAGTTCGACGCGGGCCGGCGGCGCTGGCTGCTGCACCTCGCCTACGAGCGCCGCTACCGGACCCAGGTGCTCGACGCGCTGTCGGCGCACGACCGGCGCTTCCCCGGGACGGTGCCGCCCCCCGACTTCCAGGCCGTGTTCTGCATGGACGAGCGGGAGGAGTCGCTGCGCCGGCACCTGGAGGAGAGCCATCCCCAGGTCCGGACCTACGGCGCCTCGGGGTACTTCGGGGTCGCCATGGCCTACCAGGGCCTCGACGACGTCCGCCCGCGTGCGCTGTGCCCGGTCACGATGACGCCGCGGAGCCTGGTCGTCGAGCGCGCGGTGGACGACGGCGAGCTGGTCGCCTACCAGCGGGCCCGACGCAGGAAGGCCCAGCTCCAGCACACGATCTCGGCGGCCCGCGGCCGTCCGGCGCGGGCCGCGGCGTACTCCGCCATCGCCGGGCTGGCCGAGCTGGTGCCGCTGGCCGCCCGCGCGGTCGCGCCCAGGGCCGCCGGCGAGGGCGTGCGGATGCTCGGCCGCCGGGAGCCGGCGCGTCCGCTCACCCGGCTCGTCATCGAGGCGGCGCAGGACCACACACCGTCCACCGGACCGGCGGGGGATGACGCGCAGGCGGGCGAGGCGGGGGAGCTCGTGCCGGGCGTGGGGGCGGGGCCGCTGCGCCTCGGGTTCACCGTMGAGGAGATGGCCGAGATCGTCGACACGCTGCTCACGACGATCGGCATGAGCGGCACGCTCGGCCCGGTCGTGTTCGTGATCGGGCACGGTTCGTCCAGCGTCAACAACCCGCACGCGGCGGCCTACGACTGCGGTGCCACCGGCGGCGGCCAGAGCGGCCCGAACGCGCGCGCGTTCGCCGCCATGGCGAACCATCCGCGGGTGCGCGCCGCCCTGGCCCACCGCGGCCGCCTGATCGGCCCGGACACCTGGTTCGTCGGTGGCCACCACGACACCTGCGACAGCTCCCTGGCCTACTACGACACCGACCTGGTGCCCGCGCACCTGCGGCCGGCCCTCACCACAGCCACGGACGCGCTGCTGACCGCCGTCCAGCTCGACGCGCACGAGCGCTGCCGCCGGTTCGAGTCGGTCGGCCCGGACGTCGCCGCCGGCACCGCCCACGCCCACGTGCGGGGGCGCTCGGAGGACCTCGGGCAGTCACGACCGGAGTACGGGCACAGCACGAACGCGACCTGCGTGATCGGCCGGCGCTCGCGGACCCGGGGCCTGTACCTCGACCGCCGCTCCTTCCTGGTCTCCTACGACCCGACCGCGGACCCCGACGGCGCCGTGCTCACCCGGCTGCTCCTGTCGGCCGCCCCGGTCGGCGCCGGCATCAACCTCGAGTACTACTTCAGCCGGATCGACCCGATCGGGTACGGCGCCGGGTCGAAGCTGCCGCACAACATCACCGGCCTGGTCGGCGTGATGGACGGACACGGCTCGGACCTGCGGACCGGGATGCCGTGGCAGTCGGTCGAGATCCACGAACCGATGCGGCTGCTGGTGATCGCCGAGGCGGAGCCCGAGCGGCTGGCCCGCATCGTGCGGGAGAACCCGCCGCTGCGCGGGCTGGTGGAGGGCGGCTGGATCCAGCTCGCCGCCTGGGACCCGTCCGGCCCCGAGACCTACCTCTACCGCGACGGCGCCTTCGAGCAGCACCAGCCCGAGAACCTGCGCTTCCCGGTGGTGGCCCGCTCGGAGCACTACTACGCGGGCCAGCGCGACCATCTCCCGCCGGCGCACGTGCTCGCCGTCTTCGGTGAATCCCCTGACGTCGTGATCGACCGCCCGGGCACGGTGGCCGTGACGGGCGCGGGAGCCGTCCAGCCCACGCGGGAGGCGATCGAGCTGCCGGAGCAGGCGAGCGGGCCGCTGCCGGTGCGGCGGGACGGCCAGTGACCACCGACCCGTCCCACCCGCTGCTCGCCGCCGCGCTGATCACCAGCGTCGCCGCGCCGGGCACGGCGGTGGCCGCGCTGGCGGTGCCCATGTGGTTCGGCCGCCTGCGGTCCGAACGGATCATCGGCATGATCGTGGCCGCCGCGTTCACCGTCTCGACCCTCGCCTGCGCGGTGCTCGCCCTCGGCCTGATGGCGACCGGCCGGGACACGGTCGACGCCAGCATCGGCCCGTGGTTCGGCGCGCACGGCCACACCTTCGCCTGGAGCCTGACGGCGGACATGCTGTCCGTCCCGTTCGCGCTCGTCGCGGCCGTCCTCATCGGGCTCACCGGCGCCGTCTCCGCGCGCTACCTGCACCGAGAACCCGGATTCGCCCGTTTCCACCTTCTCCTCGTCCTGTTCGGGACGGGGGTGGAGCTCACCCTGGTCGCGGGCGAGCTTCCGGCGCTTTTCTTCGGCTGGGAGCTGGTCGGGCTGACCTCGGCGCTGCTCATCGCCTTCTTCGTGGAACGGCCCGGGCCCGTCCGGCACGGCCTGCGGGCCTTCCTCACCTACCGCGCCGGCGACGCCGGCCTGCTCGTCGCGACGGTCTGGCTCGGGCACCTCGCCGGCACGGCCGGCGGAGACAGCGGCGGCCACGGCGGCAGGCACGGCCTCAGCTGGGACGACGTCCTGTCGTCACCCGGTGCCACCGCCCACGCGGAGATACTGGGCTTCCTGCTGCTGACCGCGGTGCTGGGGAAGTCGGCGCTGGTCCCGGTCGGCGGGTGGCTGCCGCGGGCGATGGAGGGACCGACGCCGTCCAGCGCCGTGTTCTACGGGGCGGTGTCGATCCACCTGGGCCCCTACCTCCTGCTGCGGGCGCAGCCGATGCTGGACCACGCGCCGGCCGTCCGCGCCGCCCTCGTCTGCGTCGGGGCACTGACGGCGCTGCACGCGACGCTCGTCAGCCGGGCCCAGAGCGACGTCAAGAGCGCGCTCGCCTACGGGTCGATGACCCAGGTGGGGCTGATCGTCGCCGAGATCGGGCTGGGGCTGCACACGCTGGCGATCCTGCACATCCTCGCCCACGCGACGCTGCGCTGCGCGCAGATCCTGCGCTCGCCCAGCGCGCTGCGCGACAGCCAGCGCCTGGAGCAGGCGCTGGGCGGCCAGGCCCCCGTGCCCGTATCGCGGCTGGGGCGGATCACGCCGGGACGGTGGCAGCCCCGGCTCTACCGGCACGCGTTCGAGAAGGGATACGCAGACGTGGTGCTTCGCCGAGTCGGAGGAGCCGCCGCCCGTGCGCTGACGGCGATCGACCGCTGGCAGCGACAGGCCGCCGACCTGATCGGTGGCCGGGGCACCGACCCCGGCCCGCCCTCTCCGGCCCGCCCCCCGGGACCCCCGATGCGGCCACTGACAGGCCCGATCAAGCCCGTCGAGGACGTCCCGGCCAGCCCCACCGGCGATGCCTCCGCCAGGGCCGCCGGGGACCTCCCGGCCGGGGCCCGGCCGCGGCAGCCTGCCGACACGCGGGCGGAGCCGCCGGCCGGGGCTGGGGCTGGGACCGCGCCCGCGGAACCGGAGCGCCGTCCCGCGGCCGACCCCAGGGCCCGGCACGGATCCGGGCCTTACGGCGCCGACTCCTACGCCCTGGACTTCTACGGCCCTGACCCGTGCGGGCCTGACCCGTGCGGCACGGACAACGCGGTCCCGGGCGAGGCCGCCCTGACGACCCGGCCGATCGTCGGGGAGACGGCGGAGCCTGCTGCCGGTGCGGAGGTCGCTGAGGTGGCGGAGGCCTCGGGTCCGCAGGAGGCCCCCGCCGCGGCCGAGACCGCCGGCAGCGCCGGCAGTGCCGAGATCGCCGAGATCGCCGAGGATCCGGCGTGCCCCGGGGCGGGGGAGCACGGCGGGCCTGCCGAGGAGTCTGCGCCGGTGACCCGGCCGGCGGCCTCGTCCCGGCTACCGAACCTGCGCAAGCTTCCCGACCAGGCCCTACCGCCGGCGGTGTCCCGTCCCGGGGCGCCTTCGCGCCATGCGGAACCGTCCGCACCGCCCTGGCTGCCGGGCCCGCGCCCGGCGGCTGACGACCTCGCACCAGGCGCCGCGCCGTCGGATGTCGCGCTGTCGGGTACCGCGCGGTCGGCCGCACCCTCGGACGGGGCCCCCGACGAGCACGATCGGCCGGGCGCGGCCGACGACCGGGGCTCGGTGAGCGACCGAAGCCCAGTCACCGGCCCGGGTCCAGTCGATGGTCTGGAGACGGCCGACGCCCCGGAGGCTGTGGACGATCCGGGCACGGTTGGCGATCCGGCGGTAGATGTCGTGGGTACGGCGGACGCCCCGGAGGCGGTCGACGGTCCAGGGACTGCCGACGCCGCGGCAACGGTCGATGGTCCGGAGGCCGTCGACGGCCGGGAGGCGACCGACGGTCCGGACGCGGTCGACGGTCCGGAGACACCCGGGGGTCCGGAGACGGTCGACGGTCCGGAGGCGCCGGAGAGGCCGGGGCCGGGCGGTCTGGCGCGCCGGGACGACGATCCCGCCACGCACCGCCTCCGCACCAGGAACGGTTCGCCCACCGTCGGCGCCTCGCGTTGGCGCCACCAGGAGGACCGGCCCCGGTTCCCCGCGGATGTCCGCCCCGTCCGCCCCCGGGGAGGAGGGCCCTGGTGACCGTCGCGGTCGTCCCGTTCGTCGCGGCCGCCTTCCTGCTCGCCGGCTCGGTGGCGGCGCGGCGGGCGCCGGACCCTCGGGCCGCCCGGGCCGCCGCGGCCGGGTGCGTCACCGTCACGGCCCTCGGCGTCGCCGCGACGATGGCCGTCACCCGCTGGACCGGGTGGCCCGACGGCCACCAGGTGGGCCTGCTCGCCCCCGGGTCCGGGTGGTGGATGCCGTTCGTGACCTGCCTGGCCGGTCTCGGCGCCACCGCACTGGCCCCGATCACCCCACCCCTGACCGCCGCAACGCATGGCGACGCGCGGGCGGTCGCCTCTCACGACCAGGCGACATTCGCGCGGATCATGCTCGTTCTCGCCTGCGGCGCGGCGGCGACGGCGGTGGCTGATCCGGTCGCGGCTGTGATCTCGTGGGCGCTTTCGGCCTGCGTCGTGTGGCGGGAAATGCGTGAGCGCGCCCCCGGCCGCGGCCCGACCCGGCTGTTCGCCCTGCACCACTTCGTGGGAGTCGGGGCCTGCGCCGCCGGGCTGCTCCTGGCCGACGGGCTCGGCGGCACAGCGGCCGCACTGCTGCTCGTGGCCGGCGTTGGTGTCCGCCAGTGCCTACTGCCACTGCACCTGTGGTTCGAGCCCTTCGCCCGGACGGCCCCAGCCGGGCTGGTCGTCGCCTTCGCCGCCGGGCCCGCGGGCGTTCTGCTGCTCCCCGAGGTCGGACGGGCCGTGCCGGACCGCGGCTGGGTCGTCGCCGCGGCCGCGATGACCGCCCTGCTGGGCGCCGGACTCGGGCTCGTCGCCCGGGACGTCCGGTCCGCGCTGGCTCAGGTCGGCCTGGTGCTCTCCGGCATCGTGAGCTGCGGAGTTCTCATCGGGTCCGAGCCGGCGCGGTCGGGGGCCGTCCTGGCCTGGCAGGTCGGCGCCGTCGCCGCGGGCGGTGCGACGATGATCGCCGCGGCGACCGAGGCCCGGCGGGGTCCGATGCTCCTGACCGGCCCGGGTGGCTGCTTCGCCCGCACGCCGCGGCTCGCCGTCGCGTTCCTGCTGTTCGGGCTGACGTCGATCGGGTTCCCGGCGACCCTCGGCTTCATCTGGGAGGACCTGCTGCTGGACGGTGTGGGCGGCTGGTCGCTACCGGTGACCGGCGCCCTCGTCCTCGCGATCGCCGGAGCCGGTGCGACGGTGATGAAGTGGTATTTCGCCGGCTACACCGGCCGGCGTGACCATGTCGGCGAGCAGGACCTGACCCCGCGCGAGTCCAACGCCGTCACCGTCCTGCTGGCCGCGCTGATCCTCGGCGAGCTTGCCCCCGCCCTCCTCCTCCCCTGATCACCCACCCCGCGCTCCCCGCACCCCACCCAACTGGCGACCGGCCGGCCGCCCTCGCACCGGACTGGTCGACCCCGCGCGCTGGACCGAAACCGAGCGTCGCACCGGCGCCGAGCCCAAGCCCGAGCCCGAGCCCGAGCCCGAGCCCGGGACCGGGACGGAACGCGGGCCGGATGCCGCGCCCCGGGGGGCAGATCAGCAGGGGCGTGGGCCGCGGGCACGCCGCCTGATCGCCAGGTGGGCGGTGCGGGGAGCCCCGCTGGCGGCGATG
Organism: Parafrankia soli; assembly: GCF_001854695.1. Classification (GTDB taxonomy): domain Bacteria; phylum Actinomycetota; class Actinomycetes; order Frankiales; family Frankiaceae; genus Parafrankia; species Parafrankia soli. Next base: position 6,251 of record NZ_MAXA01000091.1, on the reverse strand, counting down.
GTGGGCGGTGATCTCTACGAGGTGGTGGACAGCCCGTGGGGCACCCGGCTGCTGATCGGTGATGTGCGCGGCAAGGGCCTGGACGCGGTCGGGATCGCCAGCCGGGTGCTCGGCTGCTTCCGGGTCGTCGCCGAGATCAGCGTCCTGGACGACTTCGTCACCGCCGTCGTCGTGCAGATCCGCGGCGACCGGATGGACATGGTCAACGCCGGGCACCCCGATCCGATCCTGGTACGCCGGACGTCCGCGCGACCGCTGACCGCGGTCAGCAGGCGGCCGCCGCTCGGGCTTCTGGTCGGCGGGGCCGACAGCACCTCGATCGTGATCGAGCCCGGGGACCGGGTGCTGCTCTACACCGATGGCATCGCCGAGGCCCGCCATCCCGGGTCGGGGGAGTTCTTCCCGCTGTTACCGGCCGTGGGCGCGGCGCTGGCCCGGCCCGCCACCCTCGACAACTGCTTGGGTGATCTTGTCGCCCGGGTCCGGGAGTGGACGGGCTCGGCGCTCACCGACGACGTCGCGCTGCTGGTGGCGGAGGTCCTGGGGCCCGGGTCTCCGGCATCGGGGCGCCGCCCGGCGGCCGCTGACCTCGCGGATCCCGTCCGGCCTACTTCTTGGTGACCTTGCCGTCGCAGCTGTAGACGAGGACCTTGCCGTCGCCGTCGTCGTCCGTGTAGTCGACCTTCATGTCGTCGTCCCGGACCCAGCCGTAGGTCTCGGTCCCGTCGAGGCGTGCCCACCACCACGTGTCGTTGGTCTTCGTCACGACGTTGCACCACAGCCAGAACTTCCGGCCCCGCACGAGCGTCACGACCGCTCCGCAGGTGTCCGCCGGGCCCTCTCGCAGGACGCTCGCGTTGATCAGGACACCGGTCCCGTCACCGTTGGCCCTGGTGGCGGGTTTGGCGGGGCAGCTGAGCCGCTGAGTGGGCGTGGGGGAGACCCGCGGGACGACGGGTGCCGCCCGCGGGGTCTCGCCGGTCGCCGGCTTCGGGGCGGGGGCCACGGTCGGCGTCGGCGTGGCCGTGGGCGAGGCTTCGGCAGCCCTCGGCGTCGTCCTCGACTCCCGGCGGATGGCGCCCGGCGACGCTTCGGGGGAGCCCGGACCGTCCGTACCGACGTCCTGCGACGGGGTGACCACGAGCGCGACGGGCTCGCCGCCAGCCGGCTTGGAGGCCAGCCAGAAGAACACCGCGCTGACGGTGACGAGCAGGGCCAGCACGACGGTCACCAGACGGCGACGCCGACGGCGGCCGCGGCGGCGGGCCCCGGACGGGTCGCCGTCGCCCGAGTCGGACGGGGACGCGGGGTCACCGGCCTGCCGTGGCCCGTCCGACCCGGCTGACCCGGACGCGCCCCCGGCACCCCGCTCGCCCCCGCAGTCCCGAGCGTTCTGGGAGTCCTGGGAGTCCTGGGAGTCCTGTGCGTTCCGTGGCGTGGCCTGCTCGCCTGGGGCGGCCGGGCCGGATGAGTCGGTGGTCCCGGCTGGGCCGGGGGCGCCGGCGCCCCCGGCGGAACCCGGCGAACCCGGGGACGGGGCCAAACCAGGGAAAGCCGAGCCCGCGGCGGCCCGGGGCGCGGATCCGCCCGGCGCCGCGGAACCGCCGGAACCGCCGGAACCGCCGGAACCCGTGAGTCCGCCGGAGCCCGCGGGCCCGGGCCCGGGGGAGTCCGTGAGCCTGGGGGAACCCGCCGGGCCGGAGGAGCCGGTGCCCGGAGATCCGGTGGCCTTGCTCGGCCCCGCGGGAGCGCTCGGCCCCGCGGGAGCGCTCGGCTCGGCAGGGCCGTCCGGTGTGGATCTGCCGGATGGCTGAGCCGGAGCGTTCGCGGGGGCGGAGGGGCCGGCGGCCGCGAGGGCGCCGCGAACCGCGGACGACCCGAACGCGGCCTGCGCACCGTTCATCCCGTTCGCGACGGACTCCGGCATACCCGCGCCGTCCTCGGGACTGGGGGCGGGCGTTCCGAGTCCACCGGAGGTGTCGTAACCGGCCGCGGCACCCGCGGCGTCGAGCCTCCCGGGCTCGTCGGACGCACCGGCCGCGCCCGGCGAGCCGGGTGCGCCGGATGACTCAGGGCCACCGGCGCCGCGACGGCTACCAGGGCCGCCAGGACCACCGGCACCGCCAGGACCACCGGCACCGCCAGGGCTACCAGGGCCGCTGAGGCCACCGGAGCCACCGGCCGGTGGGCCGGCCAGGGCTTGTGCGCCGCCGGCCGCGCCGCCGGCGGCGACGCTCGCCGCCCCGATCGCGCGGGGGACGCGGGGTGCGCACAGGGCCCGTGGCTGGCGGGCCGCGTTGAGGGCCCGCGGGGAGTTCCCCGCGTTGAGCGCATGGGGCGGATGAGGGGCACGCGCGATGTGGGTGATCGACGCCGACGAGTAGGACGACGCCGAGTGGGGGGCGGCGACGTTGTCGCTCGGCTCGCTCGGGAACGGCGTGCCCAGCGCGTCCATCGCGTCGGGCGCGCCCGTCGGCGCCGACTGGAACGTGGGTGGCGGGACCGCCGACATGCTCGCGGTCGGCGAGGGCACCGTGGAGATCCGGTACCGGGTGACCTCGGCCGCGACCGTGGGCGGCAGCCATCCGCCGCCGGTCTGCAGGTACAGGTCGTCGGTGATCGCGGATCGGCACAGCTCGATGACCTGCGTGGACGTCGGCCGCTCCGCCGGGTCCTTCGCGAGGCAACGGGCGAGTACCTCCCGCACGTTGTCCGGGCAGTGGTCCCAGTCGGGCTGTTGGTGCTCGATGCGGTGGAACACCGCGGCATCTGACCCGAACGGGGGACGTCCGGTCAGGGCGTAATAGGCGGTCGAGCCGAGTGCGAAGACATCGCCCGCGGCGTCGATCTGCTTTCCCCGGACCTGTTCCGGTGACATGAATGCGGGTGTTCCTATGCGTACACCCGTTTGGGTCATGGCCGCGGTCGATGTCTCGATGGCGCGGGCCACACCGAAATCAATGACGCGCGGCCCGTCGTCGGCCAGGATGACGTTGCCGGGCTTCAGGTCGCGGTGGATCACACCCGCCCGGTGTATGGACTGCAGTGCCTCGGCCACGCCCGCGATCAGCATCAGCACGGTCGCCGACGGGAGCGCGCCCTGGCGCACCACGGCGACCGCCAGCGAGGGGGCGGCGACATAGGCTGTGGCGATCCACGGGCGCAGGGCCTCGGGATCAGCGTCGATCACAGGAACGGTGTAGGGCCCCTGGACCCGCCGCGCGATCGCGACCTCTTTCGAGAACCGGCTGCGGAAGTCGGGGTCCGCCGCGAGTTCCGGGCGGGCCACCTTGAGGGCGATCGGACGTCCGCCGGGGGTGTACGACAGGTACACCGCGCCCATGCCGCCTTCGCCGATCCGGGCTCGCAGCAGATATCGGCTCACGCTGTGTGGATCGTGCGGCGTCAGCGGGGTAAACACCGCATCGCGCACGGGTTCGATCCGACTGGCGGGCGCTGCCGGCTCGCCTGGACCCACCCCGACCGCGCTCTGCGGAGTGTCGCTCATCGTCCCCCTCCCGGGGCCGCGCCCAAATCGAATCGACCATGTCGGAAGAACGACCATGTCGTAAGAAATGGGTTTAAGGCAGTCACGTGCATCTTATGGGTGGCTACCGTGCCAACCGCCTGTTCGGGCGGGTGGTCTGGGTCCGGTCGGGGTGTGACCGTGCGCTCGTGTGGATCGCGTTACGGCCTACTTGACGGCCGCGGTTCGACGGCTTTCAGTCCCATGACCTGCACGGAGTCGAAGCGTCGGGTGCCGGATGGCCGCAGCGGCGCCCACCGGTCGGCACTTGGTCGGTATCCGGACGGCACCCGGCCGCGCGTCCGACGGCCCGCCGCATCGCCCAGATGGGTGAGAACCCGCGAGCCCGCCAATGCCGGACGGCGCGACCTCGCGCATGCCCGGATGCGCACGGCACCAGGAACCACACGGAGAGACAGCAGAGGCGAGATCGAATACCAGGGAAAGACGACCGGGCGACCCGGGAGGAAGGGAGGAGGCGCGGCCGTGAAGAACGGCCTGCGGAACGGAGCGGACGAGACGAGGCGGAGCTGATGGGGCGGAGCGGAGCTGATGAGACGGGCGGATGGGAGAGACTGGCGCTGTGCAGCCGGCCGGTCCCTACCGAGCACCCGGGGCCTGCCGGCCGGGTGCCGGCCGATGACCCGGCGCGTGCTGCTGTTGGGCGGCACCGCCGAGGCCCGGCGGCTCGCCGCCGCCCTCGCCGACCGCGCGGATCTCGACGTGGTCTACTCCCTCGCCGGCCGGCTGTGGCCCCCGACAGCGTCGACGGTGCCGGCGGGGGCCACCGTCCGCAGCGGTGGGTTCGGTGGCCCGGACGGCCTGGTCGAGTTCCTGCGGGAACATGACGTGGCCGCGGTGGTCGACGCGACCCATCCCTTCGCGGCGCGGATCACGGCGGCGGCGGTCGCAGCATGCGCCGCGACCGGCGTGCCGCTGCTGGTGGTGCGCCGTCCCGGCTGGACGGAGAGCGACGGCGACGACTGGCGGCGGGTGCCGTCGCTGCCCGCGGCGGCCGCGCTGCTCGCCGCTGGCCGCCCCGGCGGGCCCAGCGATCCCGGTGAACTCGGTGAACCGGGCGAGCCCGGCAAGCCCGGAGAGCGGCGCGGTCGCCGGGTGTTCCTCACTGTGGGCCGTTCCGGGGTCGCCGCCTTCGCCGGGCTCGACCACTGGTTCCTGGCGCGATCCGTCGAACCGCCGCCGGGGCCGGTCCCGCGACGGCTGCGCGTACTGCTCGACCGCGGCCCCTTCACCGTGGATGCGGAGACCGCGCTGCTGCGCCGCCACGAGGTCGACACCGTCGTCACCAAGGACAGCGGCGGCTCGCTGACGGCGGCCAAGCTGGTGGCCGCGCGCCGGCTCCGGCTGCCGGTCGTGATGGTCGACCGGCCGCCGCTGCCCCGGCAGGCCCGGGTCGTGGCCACGCCGTCCGCCGCGATCAGCTGGTTGACATCCTCCCCGGCCTGACGGCCGGGGATTCCCGTACCTTGCGATACGGGTTCCTGCTTCACCAACGGACGCCTCCTCGCTCTAGGAGCGAGGTGGTCTCACTCCGTCTCCACAGGCAGACACCGCGAGCCCCGCGGCCAGAATGTTCYKCGCRGCGTTGACATCCCGGTCGTGGYGCGCRCCGCAGCGGCACTCCCACTCCCGTACGTGCAACGGCAGCYTYTCGACGATCGACCCACAGGCCGAGCAGGTCCTGCTGCTCGGGTAGAAACGGTCGACCGCSATCACCGTGCGGCCATACCAGTCGGCCTTGTACTCCACCATCCGCCGCAGCTCCGACCAGGAAGCGTCSGARATCGCCCGTGCCAGCGAATGGTTRCGGACCATGGTGCGGACCGCCAGGTCCTCGATGACCACCGTTTGGTTCTCGCGGATGATCCTCGTGGACAGCTTGTGCAGATGATCCCGGCGCCGGTCSGCGATCCGCCCGTGGACACGCGCCACCGCGAGCCGGGCCCTGGCCCGGTTCACCGAACCCTTCCGTTTRCGGGACAGCTCCCGCYGCGCGCGGGCGAGCCGGGCACGGTCGGCCCGCTCGTGCCGCGGGTTGGTCACCTTCTCGCCCGTCGACAAGGCGACCAGGGACGTSACRCCCGCATCGACCCCCACCCGTTCCGGCGACGGAGGCAGGCTGGTGATGGTCTTCTCGACCAGGATCGAGAKGTGGTACTGGCCGCGGGCGTTGCGCGACACCGTCACCTGGGACGGCGCCGCRCCCTCGGGCAGCGGACGCGACCAGGCGATGTCCARCGGCWGRTCCTGTTTCGCSAGCCTGACCTGCCCGTCGCGGAAAMCGAAGCAGTTGCGGAAGTAGGTCGCCGAGTCGAGGGTCCTGCCCTTCTTCTTGAAGGACGGGTAGCCGGCCCGCTTCTCCCAGAAGTTCACGTAGGCGGYCTGCAGATGCCGCAGCGTCGCCTGCARCGGCCCCTTCGACGGCTCGGCCAGCCACACTGTTTCCGGGTCGCGTTTCCAYGCCGTCAGCATCGTGTCCGTCTCGGCATGCGTGACCCGGCGCTACTCCTGGAACCAGGCCCGGTGCCGCTCCGCCAACGCCCGGTTGTACACGTAGCGCACRCAGCCGARCGTTYTCGCCAACTGCTCGGCCTGCTCGGCAGTCGGGTAGAAGCGGTACCTGTAGGCCCGCTTCACAACCCGACTCCCCACGACCGGCAGAATACATCATTCGACTGTCACCCCGACGGCGGAGTCGACGCGC
>NZ_MAXA01000090.1 GCF_001854695.1 Parafrankia soli | reverse complement strand
ATCAACCCGCGCACCGGACCGGCCATCACACCCGGGCCACCCCCGCTGCGTACCAGGATCGACGCCCATCGTGTCGCGGACCGCGGCCAGCCTGTCAGAAACGTCAACCTTCAACCTCGCCACCTCATACCATTCGCCGTGAAGGCATTCTTGATCGCCGCCGTACTGACTGTGGTCGCCGGACTCGTAAGTCGACTGCTCGGTGGTGTTATTCTGGGCGCTCCGGCCCTATTGCTGGCGGCCATAGCATGGATATGCTTTCTTGTTTCACCTGTCACCATCCTGGTAAAGTCCCGCACCAACGGCGCGGACTTCTACGAGTACGGGGTCGAGATAAAGTCCGGATTCGTCCGGCGTTCGATCCAGTTCGTCTGGTACTACCAGATAACCGAAGCGCCGACCTACGTGCGGAGCTTTGCCGACTATTTCACCAACACGGCCTCGCTGCGCATCCACTACAACCCCTCCGCAACCACCGTCGAGCGTGTAGAAATCGCCGGTTTCGGTAGTCCCGACGAGGTCAAATGGATCGGCGGATATCTCGAATCCCGAGTCCCGCCGGAGCGCATCGTCATCAGAGGCCCATGGACATGATCATCATTTCAGAGCCCCGGCGGAGGAGCAGCTGCAGCGTCAAACGCGACACCGCCAACCGCGGCGTCACCCGACGGGAAAGCATCAGGAGCTGAGAMACCTCCGTCGGCGGGGCCGTAGGCGCCTCCGTCGAAGCTGGCGTGACCGAACCCGCCGCCCGACCCCGTGCTTGGATCAGCCGGTCCCGCGGTCCAGCCTCCAGAATGTTGGGCTACAAAACCCGCACCGCCGACGTGCCCGGTGGTCCAGGTCCCGTCGGGCTGCTGGACCATGTAGTCCGCGCCGGTGAACTGCACGATCCCATGCGTTCCGCCATCCTCAGACGGATAGCCGCTATCGGAACTGGTGGAGGTCGCACCGAACCCGCTACCCGACCCCGGCGACACCGAAGAACTCGGGTCGTTGGGAGCAAACTGCGAGCCATCCGCTGAGTAGAACGGCCCGCTGGCAGCGCTATAGCCACCGGGGGGACCGTCCGGACTCGTCGCTGACCCGTCCGCCCCCAAGCCGGTACTGTCGAACTTGGCTGGTCCACCGAAATCGTGGCCTGCCGGAAGACTTGGACGCGCCGGCCCGGCGGTCCCCTCTCCTGGAGTCTGCGCCACGGAATCAGCGGGGGTAACCTTGCCTACGTTGGCTACGGCGAGATCGTGATGGGGTACGAAATTCGGAATCGGGACACCGGCCGGCCCAGCCACRCCCGGCAGCACCACACCGCCGTCAGGTGTTACTTCCGTCGGCGTGAATTTCCCTCCAGGCGCTTCACCTTCATGTTTGGTGTTCGTATCAGAAGTAGTGTTCGTATGGTCCGCCCCGGTGAACTGTGCGGCCCCATGGAAGCCACCATTCTCAGACGGATAGCCGCTATCAGAGCTGGTGGAGGTTGCGCCGAACCCGCTTCCTGCCACAGGCGGGGCAGGCTGCCCGTGGTCGTTCGGAGCGAGTCGGCCGTCCGCTGAGGAGAACGGCCCCCCAGCAGCGCTGTAACCACCGGCGCCGCTGTCCGAGCTCGTCGCGGACCCAGCCGTAACCGCCTGGTGGGCATGGTCATCGACAGTGACAGGTTGATCGGCCGTCGGATGATACCCACGCGGCGCGGCCTCATAAGGCTCATGCGTCCAGGAGAAGATCAGATCGCCGATCTGATCCGCCAAGGAGTTAGGCAAATGGGTGCCGAGCGGAGATGCGAGACTTCCCTGCGTAACGGTATTAAGGAGGGAACCCGTGGTGTACCCAAATGCCGCCGCACCCGCCACTAAGGCAGCTGCCGTTGCCGCGCTACCCGCTGCAGTGACGCCCAACGCCTGGGCGACTGAGAACCCGTTGGAATAGGCGGAGACGGCGCCCATGACGGCCTCCGCTCCGCCGCTCAGTATCTCCTCATCGTTGCCCGTTACGGCAGCGGCCGTCCCATGCCCTATCTGGTATCCAGCCTCGACCGCTCCGACTATGCTCACTCCGAGGTTGAGGCCGCCGAGTACCGATGTGGGTGGCGGAGACGGCGCGGCGGCCAGGCGCGCTGCCTCGTTTTCGTAATGAATGCCGTTAAGTTGGTTGTTCACCCAAGTCTGCGTATCGGCTGCCGGCTGTGCACKCCAGACCTCCGCGACCGACTTATTGCTGGCGATCTCGGTCTGTAGGCGTTCCCAGTTCTCGGCGGCGCGAGTCACATCGGGGAGGCCTATGCGGTAAAGAATTACCGACGCTGCATCGTTGCGTAGGGAGACACTATCGATGTATGTCTGGAACGGATCCGTGGCATCAGTCATGCGAGACCCCCGCACGCGTCTCGTGCAGCGTCGTCAACTGCACCTCGGCTACCAAAGCCGCCGCAGCATGAAGGTAGGTGCGGTCATCTACCGCGCCCTCACCGTCCAGCCGGCGTGCGGTCAGCGTCACGTAGGTACGGTATGCATCGGTCAGCGGATCACTGCCGGGCTGTGTCGCGCAATGCGCCACCAGCGCCTGATACACGTGTCGCTGCACCGCGAGCAGATCGGCAGACTGCGGACCCGTCTGCAAAGTCTGAATAACCGAGACCACCCGTCGAACGATATCGATGTGCAACTCTTCTCCTCGGCTCGGTGGCAGCTTTAGTCGATTCCGCCAGTTAACTAGGGTTTTTCGTGCGAGCGGCTGATCTGGTTGTTTTAAAAGTTCGTCGTCGCTTACCGGTGAAGCCCGGTCCGTTAGCTGCCGGGAACGGTAGTAGGGGCTGACAGTTTCGGTCGGGAACTGGTCCGGCCGTGGGGCTCGGAGTGGTGGCCCACGACGCCGAGAGCACAGGCAACGAGCCAACTGGGACGTCGCCACTACGATGTCGGAGGCGACGCCGACACCTGTCTCGTTCCCTATCTGCCAGATCGACAGCGCCGTGGCGACGTCGTCGACCGCGGTCGAGATGAATCCAACTGCCCCCTCAGCGTCCTGGCCGAGTAGCAACGCGTACCCGCCGGGCCTGGCCTGCAAGTCGAGCGCGGCGCAGGCTGCACGGTAGCCGTCGCCGAGCTCGCCGGGGGACTCTTGCTCGCCGCACAGCATGGCGGTCACCACAGCGAACCCGGCGGCTCGGGCCCCCCGATCATGACGGCACCATCGGCTCGGGCAGCGGTGCCAGTGCGTCAAGGTGGCTGGTCATGTCGAGGTGGAACCGTCCGTAGAGGTTGATGTGGGTCCAGAACAGGGCGGACAGGCCTCGCCRGTCGGCGTCGGTGAGCCGGGCCGCCCAGGCGGGGTCGGCGAGGACGCGTTGGACGAGGACCGTGTTGATGTAGGCGACGGCGGCTTGGAGCAGGTGCAGGGCGAGCGCGGAGATCTCCACCGATTCCCGGTCCGCGCCGGTGAGCTGACCGTCTTTGCCGTAGCAGAACTCGGTGTTGGCCGAGTTCCAGTTCTCCACGACCTGCAGCCCCTCGTGGATCTCGGTCCGCAGCGCCGGGGACGACAGGTAGTCACAGATGAAGATCGTGCGGATGACGCGGCCGAGTTCCTCCAACGCTTGAAAGGTGGGGTGCTTCGGGCCGCCGCGAGTGAACCGGCGCAGCACCTGCTCGGCCTCGGCGGTACCCAGACGCAGGGCGGTGGCGTATTTGACCATCTGGTCGTACTGCTGGGCGATCAGATCCCAGTCGATCGTCTTGCTCGACAGGACCGGTGCGAGCTGGGGCCAGGTGTCGTCCTCACCGACC
>NZ_MAXA01000089.1 GCF_001854695.1 Parafrankia soli | reverse complement strand
CCAGACCGGAAGCCCTACACACCAGGGCGATCAACACACCACAAGATCAAAGAGTCACACGTTCAGGACACCGCACGAACGTGCGGAGTACAGGCTGCCTGGCTCCGCCCTGCTTCGCCGCCCGGAACCCCGGGTCGGCCAGCAGCGTGTCCACCAGCTCGGCGGAGAGGCGTGCCCGCTCCTCGTCGCTGAGTCGCTCGGTGTCCTCGTCGGCGTCACGCTGCGCGGGAAACCGCGCCGAGGGGCGGCCCGTCAGTTCCTGCCATTCGAGGTACCAGGGCGCGGACTGCTCCCAGAAGCGGATCAGACCGTTCGCGGCGAACGCGACGCTGACCCGGCCGGTCTCGCCCTTGTTTTTGATCAGATGCGTAGGCGGGTCCGCTACCTCGTCCTCATCGTTGTCGGGGTCGAAGGCAACGGCCTTGAGGTACAGCACTGCGCCACCGAGCATCGCGGCGAGAGCGAGGAAGCCGGGCAGGTCCAAGGCGCCCGGCGAGATGTTCACCTCCGGGCCGAGGTCGCGTTCTGGCGCCGCGGGCACCAGGGTCATGGTGTTGCACGCCGCGAATTCAGTCACGGACGCGGCCAGTGTGGCGAGGTTGTTCACGGTGCGACCGTAATGACTGGGTGTGACAGTTCACTCACGCGCCCTGCGGGTGGCGGATGGTCGCTACTGACAACGTCTGGCTGGGCCCACCTCGGGCGTAGGGTCGGATGCCGATATCGGTTTCGTCGCTGTCGGAGGTGGGTCAGGGGTGCGGGAGTTTCAGCGGGGTGCGGTGCGGCTGCACATCCTGCACCACGYGGCCGAGAGGGAGATCCACGGMGCGTGGATGACCGAGGAGCTGGCCCGCCACGGCTACCAGATCAGCCCCGGCACGCTGTATCCGACGCTGCATCGGCTGGAAGCGGACGGGCTGCTGACCTCTGACCAGCGTGTCGTGGATGGCCGGGCCCGGCGGGTCTACCGGGCGACCGAGGTCGGGAGGCGGGCTCTCGCGGAGGACCGCAAGGCTCTGGCGGAGCTGGCCCGCGAAGTCCTCGGCGACGACACCCTGTAGGAACCGCGTTGGGAGTTTGCGGGGCGTGCGGCTAAGCCGTGGCGGTGGGGTGCAGGTGGGCGTCGAGGGAGTAGGCGCCGGCGCCGACGATGAGCAGGAAGAGGCTGCCGCACAGCTGGGCGAGGTCGGTGCGGGATTCGTGGACGAAGTCCCACCAGCCGGATGCGCCGTCGAAGAGCGGGGCGTCGCCCCACAGGATGGGCAGCTTGGTGATGAGTAGCGCACCGAGCATGTTCACGATCATCGGCAGGGTGGCGAGTCGGGTGAGCAGCCCGGCCAGGATCAGCGCACCGCAGGCGATCTCGAAGCCCCCGTCCAGGGGTGCGAAGAAGCCGGGGGCGGGGATGGCGGCCTTGTCGAACCGGCCGGCGCCGAGCTCGTCGGGGTAGAGGAACTTCTGAATGCCCTCGAAGAGGAAGACCGCGCCGACGTAGAAGCGGATGAGGATCACCGCGGCGGGCGCGGTGGTCGAGGTCAGCCGGGCCTGCCAGGTGCCGAGCTGTGTCATACGAGGTGCCCCTCTGCCATCGCAACGTATCGGATACCGATACCGTCCCGTGAGCCAGCGGGGCACCGGTGGTTGTGCGCCCGGCCCGCAGCCGTGTCGTGCAGGGGTTACGGGGCCACTATGCGGCGTATCCCGTAGGCGGCGGCGCCCACGGCCAACACCGCGACCCCGGCGATCACAGAGGCCGGAGGCAGGGCGAAAGCCAGCGTGAGGCAGCCCGCCAGCCCGAGGACAGGGATCAGGCGGTGCGGGCGGCCCTCGCCGGGGGTCAGGGTCCAGGCGGAGACGTTGGCGATGGCGTAGTAGGCCAGCACACCGAAGGAGGAGAACCCGATCGCCCCACGCACGTCCGCCGTCGCCGCGAGGACCGCCACCACGGCGCCGACGGCGAGCTCGGCCCGGTGCGGCACCCCGAACCTGGGGTGGACCGCCGCCAGGGCGTGGGGCAGATGCCGGTCCCGGGCCATCGCCAGGGTCGTGCGCGAGACGCCGAGGATGAGCGCCAGCAGCGAGCCGAGCGCGGCCACCGCCGCGCCGACGCGCACCACCGGCGCGAGCCAGCCCGCGCCCGCGGCCCGGACGGCGTCCGACAGCGGTGCGGTGGCATCGGCCAGCTGCGACGGCCCCAGCACCGCGAGAACGGCGATGGCGACGAGCACGTAGACGACCAGGGTGATGGCGAGCGCGAGCGGGATGGCCCGGGGAATGGTCCGACCCGGGTCGCGGACCTCCTCACCGAGAGTGGCGATGCGCGCGTATCCGGCGAAGGCGAAGAACAACAGACCCGCCGCCTGCAGCACCCCGCCGAAGGAGGCGTCCCTGCCGATACTCAGCCGCGCGGCATCCGCCTCACCGCAGGTGAGGACGGCGAGGACCACGCCGGCGAGAACCACCAGGACCACGGCCACGATCGCCCGGGTGAGCCAGGCGGATTTCTGCACCCCGGCGTAGTTCACGGCGGTCAGCGCGACCACGGCGGCCACCGCGACCGCGTGCGCCTGACCGGGCCACACGTACGACCCGACCGTCAGGGCCATCGCGGCGCAGGAAGCGGTCTTACCGACCACGAACCCCCACCCCGCGAGATAACCCCAGAAGGCACCAAGCCGCTCACGCCCGTAGACATAGGTCCCGCCCGAGGCCGGATACCGAGCGGCCAGCCGGGCGGAGGACGTCGCGTTGCAGTACGCGACCACGGCGGCCAGAGCCAGCCCGAGCAGCAGCCCGGAGCCAGCCGCGTGCGCCGCCGGAGCGAGCGCAACGAAGATCCCCGCACCGATCATCGACCCCAGACCGATCACCACGGTGTCGGGCACCCCGAGGCGACGCCGCAACTCGTTCGGGACGCCAGCGGCGGTCGATGCCGTGCTCACGGCTCACTCCTCGGCATGGGTGCGCTCCTTACGGAATCCGATATCGGAAGACGACACGTGACCGAGTGTGTCGCCCGACCGCATCCCAGGCCAGAGGCGCACAGATGACGATTCTCATAAATAATCAGTTGCGAGAGTGCTGCGAGACCCCGGGTTGTGTCCGTTTTGCCCCGATGCTCGCTCGCAGAAAACCTCTCGCAACTCCAGTGTTCTGCGAKGCACTTCTGAGGGCGCTGTTGCATCGGCGATGTCTGCCTTCGCGTAGCCGCCGATCAGCCATGATCAGAGGATGCGCCGACGTCGTGCCCGTCCATCGGCTCCGGTGTCGGAGTTCGCCGGGTTCCGGTTCCCCTGTCTGTCGGAGGTGATCGTTCTGGCGGTCCGCTGGTACCTGCGGTTCGCGCTGTCCTACCGGGACGTCGAGGAGCTGCTCGCCGAACGCGGCCTCGAGGTCGATCACGTCACGGTCTACCGGTGGGTGCAGCGCTTCACGCCTCTACTCGCCGGGGCAGYCCGGCCCTGCTGGCATCGGCCCGGCGACAGGTGGTTCCTCGACGAGACCTACGTCAAGGTCGCCGGCCGGTGGGCCTACCTCTACCGTGCCGTCGACCAGCACGGCCAGGTCATCGACGTCCTCGTCAGCACCCGCGGCGACCAGGCCGCTGCCCGCCGGTTCTTCATCCAGGCGCTGGCGCATGGCCGCCGCCCGGTCGAGGTCACCACCGACAAGGCACCCGTCTACCCGAGGATCCTCGACGAGCTGCTCCCCGAGGCCTGCCATGTCGACGCCGCCAGAGAGAACAATCGGATCGAAGCCGATCATGGCAGGCTCAAAGCCCGGCTCCGGCCGATGCGCGGACTCAAACGG
>NZ_MAXA01000088.1 GCF_001854695.1 Parafrankia soli | reverse complement strand
CCTCGCGGCCGACGCCATCGGCGTCCCGATCGGCGCCTGCTGGTTCATCGGTGACACTCTCGGCCGCGACATCGCCTGCGCTCGGCGTGCCGGCGCCCAGGCGGCGATCCTCATGCGCTCACCCCGCACAGACCGGGAGCCACCGCACGACGACCTAAGACCGGACGCCCGGGTTGAGGATGGCTACGAGCTACTCGCACTGCTACGCCGAGCCTGGGGAGCTTCCGCAGCATCATCGGCCAGGACGTGACGGTGTATCCGCTCGGCGGCCTCGTGGGGAGACAACTCGGCCGTGTTCATCGTCAGGTCGGCCTCGGGTAGTGGCTCGGTCGCATCCCACGCCCGCAGGCGCGCCTCGGTGTCTCCGGTCCGTCGGGCAATGATTCGGTGCTCCGCTACCTCTCGTGGACACCAGAGGTAGACCATGCACCATCGAGCACCAGCGACAGCCGCGGTGACAGCGGCAACGGCTGGCCGCTGACCCAGATGCACGACAGGTATACCCGCCGACAGACCCGTCACCAGCGACGGACGGTCGACAACGTACCGGGCGCCGTACCGCTGGTTCTCCCACACCACATCGCCACTGCGGCGCAGCCCTTCAAGAGTCGACTCGTCGGACATCCGGTAGCCGCTCGTCCGTCCCGGTCCGACCTTCAACCGCGAGTAGAGCTGGTACCGCTCGTCGAGGTCACGCAGAGCGGTAGTGATCGTGTCCTTGCCCGCCGCTGGCGGACCGTAGAGGATCACGCCCTGCATTACTGGCCCTCGTCCGCGAGGATTCCCTTCACCAACTGCTTGGCCTGCTCCTGCAAAGGAGAACTCGATGCGCAGTTGTCGACTACGAGGTGTGCGTCCACTGGACGGAAGTCGAGGTTGATGGCGCCGAGATAGCCGTCCCAGTCAGCGAGCTTGTACGCGTCCCGGGCAGCGCCTCGCCGACGTACGTAGGTCAACATCGTGTCGGCATCGCAGTAGACCCAGACCACGGTCACCACCGCCTTCGCCGCCTCGTAGAACGCGCGGGTTCGGGC
>NZ_MAXA01000087.1 GCF_001854695.1 Parafrankia soli | reverse complement strand
AGCCGGTCCCGTGTGTCATCTGCGGTAAGCCCGCGATCTGCCGGAGTCCGGCGGGCAAGCCGGTGCACAAGGTCTGCGCGGAGACCTGGACCGAGCAGCGCAACACCGACCGCCGGGCGGTGGCGTGATGGTGCGGGCGCCGCTGGTCAACTTCCGCCGGTTCCAGATCTCGGCGCCGTGGCCGCTGCTCTGGACCGTCACCGCTCTGTTCGTGTTGTTCCGCCTCGCCGTGGCGGTGGTGCGGCTGGGTGTGTTCGTGGTGCGGCACTGGCGGGCCTGGCCTGCCGTGGTCCTGGTCCTGCTCGCCGTCGACGTCTGGCGGGCGCACGGCTGGTGGCCTCACCTCCTGGTCCTCACCGTCCTCGCGTCCGCTGGTGGCGTGTGGTGGTGGCGTGGTCGGGACTCGTTCCACCGCCTGATCGTCTTGCGGGCGGTGTCGGTGTGGCGGCGGTTGTGGGTGTATCGGCGGCAGTGGCACGAGGTGATGTCGCTGTGCGGGCTGGTCAAGAAGTACGACGGCGGCGAAGTCGTACCGGAGCTGTTGTCGGTGCGCTGCTCCTACGCCACGGACGAGCTGGTGCTGCGGATGCCGAAGGGCCAAAACCCCGAGGTCTGGCACAAGGCGGCACGGGACCTCGCCTACTCGTTCGGTACCCGGCACTGCCGGGTCTTCTCCACCCGCCGCCACCCGGTACCCCACCGGTCCGGGCGTCTCGCCTGGCTGCTGCGGCTGGTGGATCGGGTGCGGTTCCGGGACCGGCCCCGGCACGTGTGGCTGGTGTTCATCCGCCGCGACCCGCTCACCCGCATCGTCGCTCCACTGCCCGTGCCCGCCCGTCCGGACTTCACCGCCCTGCCCCTCGGCCTGCGCGAAGACCTGGCCGTCTACGCCTTCCGGCTCCTCGCCACGCACGTCCTCATCGGCGGCGCGACCCGGATGGGCAAGGGCTCGGTCATCTGGTCCCTGCTCCGCTCCCTCGCCGCCGGCATCCGGTCGGGGCTGGTGCGGGTGTGGGCGATCGACCCCAAGGGCGGCATGGAACTGGCGATCGGCCGGCCACTGTTCTCCCGCTACGTCGACGACGACTGGTCCCGCATGGCCGACCTCCTCGAAGACGCCGTGGCCCGGATGCGCGCCCGTCAGCAGATCCTGCGCGGCAAAGCCCGCGTCCACACCCCCACCGTCGATGAGCCGCTGATCGTCGTCGTGATCGATGAGATCGCCGCGCTCCTGGCCTACCTGCCC
>NZ_MAXA01000086.1 GCF_001854695.1 Parafrankia soli | reverse complement strand
GCGAACACCACCTCGTCAACCCGCTCCACGCGCCGGAGCGTCCCACGATCTCCCACGTAGATCAAAGACCGGAGTTATTTTCCGGCGGCTCCCTGACCCCGTGGTCCGCAAGGTAGCCCGCCAACGCCAGCGCCACGCCAGCCGCGGCCAGGACCGGGGCCCGCACGCGCCACGCCCCCGGACACCACGGGCCCGTGCAGACACGTCCACACCTACCCCACCCCGCGATCGGCCCTGGCGACGCCGTGAACGTCCGATTCCCGCGCTGCGGTGGCCCGGGGTGGGACGGCGGATCGGCCGCCGTCAGCCGATGAACATCGTTCTGGCCGCGTCCCACCCGCGTCTCAAGGCAGCCAACGGCGCGACGGTAACGGAGTGTCACCGCCGCCGGGGCGATGTCTCAACCGCAGGTCCCGGCCCTCGTGCCCTGAGGCGGCACCCCATTCCCTCCGGCGATGGTTCCGGTTGCCGCGAGCGCCAGAGCGCCAATCCGGAGGCGGTGCCCGGCGGCCGGGGAGAGCCGGCCGCGCGGCCGGACGGCAGCTGCCGCTACGCCGAGCGTCCCTGCGGCGACAAGTACGCCGTAGGTGAGCAGGTCACCGAACCCGACCATTGCGACGGCGAACAGGCCGAGGACGGTGGTTGTCACGGCCCGAGCGGCTCGTACGATTGGAGCGCGCCGCTGGCGGTGGCTGCCGTGCAGACTACGAGATCGTTGTCCTGGCCGCCGTGGCAGGCGCGGCCAGTCCCGGCAAGCCGGGCGGCAGCCGGTCGTCGTGGTGAACCGCCTCGCCGATCAGCGGATCGACTCAACGCATCCCTGCGCGGCCCCGCTGGACAGCAGGCCGATCCGGGTGCGGGTGACGGTGGGCACCACCCGCCACACCGATCGGTGCGGTGGCTCCCATTCCGGACGCGCCAAGCCGGCGACCAGACCACGCAGAATCCGCAGCGCGCGGGCCGTAGCCGCTGGGCGGCCCGTGACCAGCTTGCGGGCGGCGAGAACGCCGAGTTGAGCGGCGTGCACACCTGGCCAGCTCAGACCAAGGGTGTCCCGGTG
Organism: Parafrankia soli; assembly: GCF_001854695.1. GTDB lineage: Bacteria > Actinomycetota > Actinomycetes > Frankiales > Frankiaceae > Parafrankia > Parafrankia soli. The sequence continues at coordinate 2,817 of NZ_MAXA01000086.1, read as the reverse complement.
CCGGCGAAAGTAAATGGCCGCCGACCGTCCAAGTTCCCAGTGGAACAGCGGCGACGAACCGGTGGTCGCRCCGCCGTCGTGCACCACATGCCACGCCTCGTCCGCCCAGACGATGCGGCCGCCCATGCTGCGCAGGCGGCAGAACAGATCGGTCTCCTCGTAGTACATCCAGTAGGATGGGTCGAAACCGCCGAGCCGGAGAAACGCTGCGGCACGGATCGCGAAGAACGCTCCAACCGGGTAACGCAGCTCCGGCCAGCGCGCTTCCGCTGCGGCCTCACCCCGCATGGTCATGAAGGCGTTGGTCCGCGGCGACGGCAACACCGAGCTTTCACGCCCCGGCCTCCCATCCCCGGTCCGGATGGGGAAACCGACAGCACCAGCGTCGTCCGGAGCCTCGCCGAGCAGCTTGGGCAGCATGTCTCCRGTGTCCGCCGGCAGGACGACGTCGCTGTTGACGACCAGCACCCAGTCCGGTGGTTGGTGGTCGTCCAGATGGAGCCGCACACCCAGGTTCACAGCGGTGCCGTACCCGACGTTCCCATGCCCCTGGTGAAGACGCACTCCGTCGGGCAGCCGCGTATGCCTCGTCCCTACATGGTTCTCCATCAGCACGACCTGGCAGCCTGGCACGGCAGTCAGAGTCGCCAGCAGGCCGTACAGGTGGGCCGATCCGCCGTAGGAGACAACGACCGCCAACAGGTTCTGCATGATCCACCTTAGGTTGACACTACGGTGCCCCGCCTGGCCAATCGGCGGACGGAGCCGGTCGAGGGCGCATAGACACGTGACGGCGCGACGATCACCGCCTTCGGCCCGGCCATTGCCGCACTGCAATCCGGGCCGCGCTGGCCGGGTTCGCGCAGCCTGCGACTCCGGCACAGTTACACCCTAGACAGCCTTTCCTTGCCGCTCTGGAACGCCGCACGGCGAGTCGCTGCGCCCGGCACGAAACGGGCCCCATACGGCTTCGCGTTCTACCGCTTGCGGGAAAAGTCCCCGAGAATCTGCATATCGGCTGGAACCTGTGCCACCGACCGCGGGTCCCCATCGATACTCGGTGGACGGGATCTAGATGGAGACCAGCCGCAATGCTCGTATCAGGCAGAGCCGGCCCGCGGGCACTGTTGCATCGATGGGTTCCGCGGTCTTTGCAGCGTTCGCCGGGAATGATCGAGTGATGGTTCTCCATCCCGTCCGTCCGCCGGTTCCGGTGTCCGAGTTCACCGGGTTCCGGTTCCCGTCAGAGCCGCCGACAACGCTCGGGCGCCGCACTCAACCAGCACCGCCGGCCGCACCTGCGGCAACGCCCCGCACCCTGTGAACCGCCCCGGGTCCCGTAGAGGGCCGGATGCTTACACTTCGGCGACTATATCAGCTTCGCTCTGGAGATAGAAGAGGGATTCAAACTCGGCGGGCGGCATGTTTCCGCAGCCGCTGTGGATCCGCCGGTTGTTGTACCAGTCGACCCACTCGAACGTCGCGAGTTCGAGATCGTCCGCGGTACGCCACGGCCCCTTGCGGTGGACAAGCTCTGTCTTGTACAGTCCGTTCACGGACTCGGCGAGCGCGTTATCGTATGAATCGCCGACGCTCCCGACTGACGGTGTCGCTCTGGCCTCGACAAGCCGGTCGGTGTAGCGGATAGACGTATATTGACCGAATTCCCTGTCGGAATGGTGCACAAGACCGTTCAGTGGCTGGTCTTTGCGGCCCCAGATCGCCATCTCCAGCGCGTCGAGAGGAAGGTCGGTGCGCATGGTGGTGTCGAGCCGCCAGCCGACAATCTTCCGGGAATACACGTCAATCACGAACGCCACGTACACCATGCCCGCCCACGTCGGAACATAGGTGAAGTCGGCGACCCACAGCGCGTTCGGCCGGTCCGCGGTGAACTGCCGGTCCACCAGGTCCGCCGGCCTCGGCGCGGCCGGGTCGGCACGGGTCGTACGGGGCCTGGCCCCACCACGCAGCGCCCCGGTCAGCCCAACCGTCCGCATCAGCCGCTCGACGGTGCACCGGGCCACCGGGATCCCCTCCCGGTTCAGCACCCGCCACACCTTCCGCGCGCCGTACACCTCGTAGTTCTCCTTCCACACCCGCTCGATCTCGACGAGGAGTTCAGCGTCGCGCAGCGAACGCGCCGACGGCGGCCGCTTCTTCGCGGCGTAGTACGACGACGGGGCAACCTGCAACACATCGCAGATCGGCTCGACCCCACCGAGGTCTTCCTTGTGCTGGTCGATGAACGCGACTACCGCGGCAGTCGCGGGTCGGTGAAGTCGGCCCGGGACGCGGTACCAGCCTTTCAGCTGGCCCGTTTTCCCGGGCCGCTTCCCGCACCCGGCGTGCCCCTTTCAAGGCACCGGGCGCTCCGCAGGTCCCGCTAAGCTCGTGGGAGCTCGTCAGGCAGCCGCAGGCCAAGGTGATGGAATGACTGACCCTCGGTACCGGTAACGTGTGGTGCTTACCTTCTCCGGGTCGAACAGCTCCCTGTCCTGGCCTGTTGGCCACCATCCGCCACCGCAATAGTGGCGGCGCAGTTCCTTCCAGGTCGACCGGCGGTGCTTACGGCGTATCCACCGCCATACCGTCTCGAACACATAGTGCTTCAGGTAGGYGAAGGTCACCGACGACACTCCGGGCCGGAAGTAGGCGCACCAGCCCCTCAACACAGGATTGAGCCTGCGTATCAGATCGTCCAAGGGCTGATTCACCTCGACCTCGCGGCACACCGCCTTCACCTTGGCCGTGACCGCCCTGACGGACTTCTTGGCCGGGTAGGAGTAGACGTAATGCTCGCGCGTGCCTCTCTTC
>NZ_MAXA01000085.1 GCF_001854695.1 Parafrankia soli | reverse complement strand
CGGTGAGCACGAGCGGCAGACTCGGCTTACCTGCCATACCTCCATGACACCGCAGGTCCCATGAGATCGCAGATCTCCGGACCGGGACACTAGGCCGTTGCGCCGAGCAGTGCCTGGGCGAGCAGCGTGGCCGTGGTGCTCTGCCAGAGTTCCGGCGACCAGCCGAGGGTGCCCGTGGCGACGATGTAGTTCTCGGCGCTGGTGATCAGGAAGGCGAGATCGGCGGCGTCCTCGACGGTGAGCCCCGGGCGGAGCGCCGCGCGGTCGGCGAGCAGGCCGGCGAGAGCGCGGAACGCGGCGCGGCGTTGGCCCTCGTTCACGTCCCACTGCGCCGCGAGGTCGGGATCGGTGCCGACGGTGCCGCGGACGACGGCGAGCAGCGGCGCCACCCGCCCCATGATCTCGCGGCCGCCGTTCGTCCAGAGCTCGATCACCCGGACCGGGTCGGGCTCGGCGCTCAGCTCCTCGAGCCACGGCCGGTCGAGGAGCGCGACCGGCTCGTCGTCGCCGACCGCGGCCACGTCGAGCGCTTCCTTGAGCAGCGTCGCCTTGTTCCCGAAGTGGAAGTAGACGGTCTGCACGGCGACGCCCGCGCGCGCCGCGACCTGGTCGAGCGTCGTCGCGCCGTAGCCCTGGTCGAGGAACAGCTCCGCCGCCGCGGCGACGATCCGCCGCCTGGTCAGCCTGGTCTTCTCGGCCCGACTCGGCTTGTCCTTGACCCGACTCGGCCCGTCCTTGACGGAATCACTCACTCGCTAGAGACTACTCCAATGAGTCGCTAGAGCGAACTCTAGCCAAAGGAGGGGCCATGCCCGATCTCGCACCGATCCACCACGTGAAGATCCCGGTCAGCGACGTCCGCGCCAGCAGCGAGTGGTACCTGCGCGTGCTCGGACTGGAGGTGGTGATCGAGTTCACCGAGGACGGCGAGCTCCGTGGCGTCGCCCTGGGGACCCCGGACGGCACCACCCAAATCGCACTCCGGCACGACCCCGAGCGCGCCGCCGCCCTCTCCGGCTTCGACCTCGTCGCGCTCGGCGTCCCGACCCGCGACGGCATCCACGCCTGGGCCGACCACCTCGTCGCCCTCGACCAGAAGCACGGCGGCCTCGTCACCGGCCACCACGGCGGCACCGTCCTCGTCGGCCTCCACGACCCCGACGGCATCGAAATCCGCCTCTACGCCGACTGACCCGAGCCACAGACCGAGAACAGGCCAAGAACAACAGACCCAGAACGGGAGAATCTCCATGCGACACACCGACTCCGGCGGCGACGGCGAGCCGCTCGTCCTGATCCACGCAGCAGTCTTCGCCGACTGGTTCGTCCCGTTCGAGCGCGAGCCGGCCGTCGCCGGCCTGCGCCGCATCAGCGTCACCCGCACCGGGTACTCCGACCCCGCACCCGCCGAGCCGCTGTCGGTCGCCGACCACGCCGCCGAGTGCGCGGACCTGTTGCGCCGTCTCGGGATCGAGCGGGCCCGGGTGGTCGCGCACTCCTCCGGCACCGTGGTCGCGCTGCAGCTGGCCCTCGACCACCCGGAGCTGGTCGGCGAACTCGTCCTGGTCGAGCCGCCGCTGATCGACCCGCTCCTGCCGCCGCAGGACAGGGCGACGGTCGCCGCCGCGATCGGCCCTGCTCTGGGCGCGGCGATGGGCGCCGCCGCCCAGGGCGACCTGCGCACCGCCTTCGACACCTTCATGGCGGCGGTGTGCGGACCGGAGTACCGGTCCGTGATCGAGTCCGCCCTCGGCCGAGCCGGCCTGGAACGCGCCGAACGCGACTGCGGCTACTGCTTCACCGGCGAGATACCCGCGCTCGCCGCGTGGCACTTCGACGAGGAACTGGCGCGCCGGATCGAGCAGCCGGTCCATCTCGTCGCCGGCGGCGCGAGCCCACCCTTCACCCACCGCCTCGTCGACCACCTCGCCACGATGCTCCCCGACACCCGCACCACCGTCGTCCCCGGCGAGAACCACCTGCTCCCCCTCCGCGCCCCCACCACCCTCGCCGCCCTCCTCCCCACCCCGGCCCCCACCCCCTGACCAGTCCGACCGTTGCGCGCTGTACGGACATCGGCGGACGGCTACGGACGCCAGTGGACAGACCGAGCCGTGACGGGAGTAGTGTCACTTGGCGTAATCCATGCCTTACAAGCGAGTGGTCGCAGGTTCGGCCCCTGCCGCGCCCACGTGGCCTGTGGGTGAACGGGGGCGTTGACGTCCGGGCCGGGTTATCGGGTCGGGATCGCCACGATCACGCTGGTGCCGGTGTGCTGCGCCGTCGGCTGTACCTGCGGTCCGGGCGCGGGCTGGCGCAGGCCGATGAAGTATGTGACCACGCCCTCGAAGTCACCACCCGACCGCACCTGGACAACATTGGTGGTCGCGCGGACCGGGAACAGGTTGCGCGGAGCCGTAGCCCTGCCCTCCTCGTCATGGGCCGCCGCATTGTGGAAGACCACCTTGACGAAGGACCGGCCCCGCACGGCGACGGGAAGGCCGGAACCGTCCTGTATCAGTTCCGAGGCCGGCACGTACTGGACGGTGACCTCGGCGGGGGCGGCCAGCTGGAAGTGGAACCGGATGAGGTCCGCGTGGGCACTGGCCGCGTGTGCCGCGCTGATGCCCGTCAGGACCGGCATGACCGGTGCGACCGGTGCGACCGGAGACACCGGTGTAGCCGGAGTTACCGTTGGCCCTCCGGCCCGCGCCGGAACCGCCACGAACAGCAGACCCAGGACCAGTGCGACTGTCGCACCAAAAATCGCGCGCGCCATCCTCATGATGCACCACCCATTCCTTTTTCCTGGAGCAGATAAAACTGCTCCGGCGTACGGACGGGCTGATCGGGTTGTCGGGCCGTCCGGCTGATCCTGATTGCCGCGAGAAATCCGCTGAGGACAAGGCCGGTCGGATCGGAGGAAGTCGGTTTCAGCTCGCTGGCCGGAAGTCAGATGGATGGTGAGTGGTGATGGATGTCGGCATGGGCCCACCCCCATTCGTTGTCGGCCAAGCATGCGCGAGCGCCGGGCGGCCCGCCACCGCTGCCAGCCTTCGGCGGCCACCCCACCGGCTTCCCGCCGGCCAGATCACCCGCACCGGGGCTTTACGTACGCGGAGTCGGTGCACGCAGTCGGCGGCTGCTTCAGTCGAACTCGTTGTCCACGTCCGGGGGGACCCGAACCATTGCCCCACCTGTCTCTGCACCAGATATCGTGAACCCCGTATGGCAGCACCTCGCCCGGGTCCCGGAAACCGCAGCGTTCCAGGAGGGTCGGCCGCCCACCAAGTTTGCCGAGCTCCGCTACCACCTCGTTGTAGGAACCGGCCACCGTCATCTCCCGACCCCCGGGCAGGTTGATTCGGATGGAACCTTGATCCCAGATCCATTCCATCGTCACGTACATCTGTCCTGGTCAGCGGGTCACCGGCTCCACCGCTCTTCCTCGACCACTTCCACGGTTCAGGCCGGGTCGTCGAGGACGACCACGGCCTGGCAGGCTTCCTCGTCGCCTTCCCCTCACCGTCCCAGCCACGTGTCGCCTACATCCACTTCGCCGGACTACAACGACCCAGGACGACCCATGGTGATTTTCCGGCGCTTTCTGACGGACGATTCGTAGCCCAGCACTTGACGTCCACTCACATGCGGGCACCGAACTGGAGCTTTTCGCGGACACGGGAGCATCCTGAAGCAGGTAGTCGGGCGAATCAGCGCGTTCGACGCGCGCCCGGCCAGGTTGACGCAGGCGGGCGACCCTGTACTCCGCACGTTTGGTTTTCATGCTTTGACCTGCCCGTTTCGTGATCACGGGGGTTTGGTCGGGTCTACTCCGAGGAGGTTGAGTAC
>NZ_MAXA01000084.1 GCF_001854695.1 Parafrankia soli | reverse complement strand
TCCGGCAGCGGCCGCCCCCCAGAAACGGACACCGAACTGTCCCTGGCCGGGGTGTTCCGCGACGTACTCGCCCTCCCCGAGGGCACACCCCTGTCCGTGGACGACGACTTCTTCCGACTCGGCGGGCACTCGCTCCTTGCGACACGGGTCGTCGCCCGAGTCAACGCGATCCTCGGTTCAGGGCTGAGTCTGCGGGACGTGTTCGACCATCCCACGATCGCGGGCCTGGCCGAAATCATCATCGAAGGCTCGAGCGTCTCGACAATTCCAGCGTTGCAAATCGGGGATCTGCCACGGCCCGCCAACCTGCCGGCGTCCTTCGGACAGCAAGCCCTCTGGGTAACCGACCAGATTGCTGGCAAGACGATCTACCGCATGGTTATGGCTCTCCAATCACGCGAACCGGTCGACGTCAGTGCCCTACAAGCGGCCGTTCGTCGTCTCGTCGCCCGGCACGAGATCCTGCGCACAACCTTCGTGCTCGACGAAGACGCCGCCGAACTGCGTCAGAGAATCCACCCGGCCACAGAACCGAGCGTGGCGCTCGTCACGGTTGAGCAGATCCCCTCGTCAGCGTCGAATGCGAGGATTGCCGAACTCGTCGCCGCCCCAATAAACCTCGCGTCCGACTACGGCCTCCGATTCTATCTCCTCCGCCGGAAGGAAGACGATCTGCTCGTTGCTGCCGGGMACCACATCGTCTCCGACGAGCAATCATTCGCCCCCTTCCTCCGCGATCTGAACGCTCTTTATCGCGAGGAGGCGTCTGGCACGTCGTCCGAGCTCGTTGCGCTTCCCGTGCAGTTCGCGGACTTCGCGCTCTGGCACCGGGCAGTGCTCGGTGACTCCCGAGATGCGGACTCGCGCTATCGGCGTGACCTTGAGTACTGGCGCGGTACGCTCGAAGATCTCCCTACGGAAACTCCGCTGCCGATCGATTACCCGCGCACCGATACCGACTCGCGCACGGTCCGACCGGCGACCGCTGTGCTGTCTGACGATGAAGTCGGCGCCGTGGATGCCCTGCTCATCGAGCGCAGGGCGACACCGCTGCAGGGGTTGATGACCGCGCTCACCCTCGCGCTCTGGAGCGAGGGGACCGGCACCACGGTGCCGATCGGTATACCTGCCAGCCTGCGCGATCTACCGGAGCTAAGCGACCTGATCGGCTACTTCGTGAACACTGTCGTCGTCCGCTCCGACATCGACGAGATGGACGGGTTCGGACAAGCGCTCACCAACATGCGGGAGCGCATGCTTGAGGCGAACGAGCGCAAGCTCGTGCCTTTCGACGCCGTCGTCGAGGCGATCCAGCCGATACGTGCTCCCGGGATTAGCCCTCTCTTCCAGGTGATGGCCGCCTATCTCGACCAGGGTGATCCAGAGCCGGGCCCAGCCGCGACCTTCGTCCCCTACGTCCCGGTCGCGACCGGAGGACCGGGTCCGGCCCGGCCCGCCCTTTTCGACCTCGTCTACTCCATCACGAGGCGTAGCGACGGCGCTCTGGCTCTGCACCTGAACGCGGCCAGGGAACTGTTCTCCGAAGACACTTCGTCACGGCTGCTACAGAAGACGCGGCTGTTTCTGACCCTCGGCGCGCGGCATCCAGAGCTTGCGTCCGTCCATCTTGCGCAAATGGTTCAGGCTGCTCTCGATTCCGGGCTTCACGGGGCGGCCTCCGATCAGGAACGACCAGTCTTCCGCCTTGCGCTTCCCGCATTCGACATCCAGGATGCCGTGCTGTGGCGTGCTGCCGTTGATCACGTCGCTCTCGCATTGGGCGACGGCGGGATGCAGCTGCGGGTGCTCGACGACGGAAGCGGCGAACTGGTCGCCGCACACGACAACGTTGAGGCCCTCGACGCGGTCGGAGCGCTGCTCGCCGAGCTTGTCGCTGGCTACGACTCACAGAGCCGGCTGGTGATCGAGACACCGCGAGCTGGCGGCGATCAACGGACAGACACCGAGCTCAGCACGGTTCTCGAGGATCCCTTCTGGGACGATTGGATCGACCAGTTCGCCGCGGTGCGAGATGTCAGCCTGCCGTCGAATACTGGCGAAGCACCGGCCTTCGCGACACATAGTGTCGGGATCTCCGGACAGCGTGAGATGAGCGGCACAACGCAACTCGAGGCGTGGGATGCGATCGCCCGGACGCTCGCCCGGACACTCGGCGAAAGCCAGCTGATCGTCGAACGGCGCGAGCCCGCGGACGCATTCACAGTCTGGAGCTACCCAATACTTCTCGGTGAACCGGCGACCACCCCGAACGGAGGCGGCACCCACTCGCCACTTACACTGAGCCCCGAGCGTGCGGCTGACTACGCGTCCCTGCGTGCTCGCCCGCAGCTCAGCCGATTCTTCGACGATCTGCCTCTCCCGCACATCCGGATCAGTGTGTTCCGTAGCGCGGCGGAGCGCATCGCAACGGTTCCCGCGATCCCCGCAGACAATCCGATCCAGCTCGACATCTGCATCCTGATCGGCCCGGGCCTGGCATCTGAGCCGCAAACGGTCCGGGTGGAGGTCGAGACAGCCCCTGGTATCGATCTGGATGCGTGYGCGCTGGCGGAGGAGATCGCCACCGTGACCGCCCAGATCGACTTCGCGCTCACGCTGTCGAGGCAGTCGCCAAGCGGGCTGCGTCTTCGTCGAGCCGACCGTCTCACGATCTCGTGGGAGGAGGAGGAGCGCATCCGTGCCCTCTACGGCAAAGCCGCCGAGATCCTCCCGTTGTCCACGTTGCAACGCGGCATCTTTTACCACATGGTGCGCGCGCAGGAGTCGGATGACCACAACGCCTACGTATCGCAGGCCACGAGAGAGTTGTCAGGCGCGGTCGACCCTGACCGTCTAGAGGGCGCGGTGAGGGTCGTGCTCGACCGGTACCCGAACCTTCGTGCCGCCTTCGTGCCCTCGGGTGAGGCGCAGGTGATCCCCGCTGTCGCAGATGCACCGTTCCGAATCATCTCGCTCACCGAGTGGTCCGAACTCCGTGTGGACATCGGTGATTTCCTGGCAGCCGAGCGACGTGAGCCCTTCGACTTCCAGACTCCACCGCTGATCCGGTTCACCCTCATCGAGCGGTCGACCGATTCCTGGATTCTGGCGATGAGCTTTGAGCACATTCTGCTGGACGGCTGGTCGTTGAAGGCCCTGTTCGAGGAGATCCTCACGATCTACGCGGATCCCGGGTACGCGGATCGCGTCGAACCGGCGTCATTCCGCTCGTATCTTGAGTGGCTCGACGGTCGGGATCCGGAGACCGCCGTCCGCGCCTGGAGCGACTATCTCGCCGAGCTGTCTGGCCCGACGATGCTCTGGCCAGAGGGTGGCGATCTCGGTGCGGGGCAGATCGACACGGGCGATCTGCATTACAATCTTGATCCATCGGCCGCTGCTGCGGTATTCGGTGCCGCGCGGACTGCGCAAGTGACGGTGGGTACAGTCCTGCAGGTTTCCTGGGCTGTCACCCTCAGCCGCCTGACTGGCAGCGATGACGTGGTGTTCGGCAACACGGTGTCCGGCCGCCCTCCCGAGCTTCCCGACGCGGACCGGACCATCGGGGTGCTCTTCAACACGGTACCGATGCGCGTGCGTCTTAGCCCGTTCGAGACAGCTCAGGAGATGCTCGCGCGAGTGCAGTCCGAGCAGCTGCGCGTCATCGACCATCCCGACACCGCGCTGACGAGCATTCAGGCGTCTGCTGGTATGGCAACGCTCTTCGACACGTTGTTCGTGGTGCAGAACCTGCCCTTCCAGGTGCGCGACGAACGTGACTGGGCTGGCGTCCGAGTGGTCGGCTCCGCCGTGGATGACGCCACGCACTATCCGGTGACGTTCGCAGTGAATGTATGGGAGCGTGCAGGATCCGCGTCCGTGCATGTGCGGCTCTCCTACCGCCGCGACGCGTACGAAACGGCCAGCGCCGAAAAGATGCTGGAGCGCTACGTTGCGACGCTGAACGCGATCGCGAGCCGTTTGCGCGCGCCCGTCGGCGGGCTGACGGTGCTGCTGCCCGACGAGGTCGAGCCTCACACTGGCACCGCCGCCGATCTGCACCGAGACGTAGAGCCTGTTACTGTTGCGGGTCTTCTTGATGATCAGGTGGCGCGGTCGCCGGGGGAGATCGCGCTGGTTGCGGGTGCGCGGAGTTTCACGTTTGCGGGGT
>NZ_MAXA01000083.1 GCF_001854695.1 Parafrankia soli | reverse complement strand
CGGCAACCGCCGCCTCGTCATCGCCGACATAAACCGACCACTCGACGACCTCACCTACCATGCCGTCCTGGACTGGCTCGCCTACCGCCGCACCCGATGGCCCAACACCGCCAATCCCCATCTGATAGTCAATGGACAGACCGCGCTGGGACACGGTCCCGTCAGCGACAGCTGGCTATCCCTGATCGTCCGAGGCCTGCCCGTCACCCTCGAACAACTACGCGTCGACAGACAGCTCGACGAGGCCCTCACCCACGGCCCCGACCCCCTCCACCTCGCCGCCGTCTTCGGCCTCGACCAGAACACCGCCATGCGCTACGCCAACGCCGCCCGCCACCTCCTCGAGTCGCTCGCCGAGCGGCACACTCCCGACGGTTCAGCAGGAACCCAAGGGTCAACCACCGGTCCAAGCACCGACCGACCCGCGAGTTCGCGCTGAAAAGCCTTCAGATCGCGTGAACCCACGGGGATTCAACGGCGCGATGTACGGCGACACACCCAGATGGAGGCCCAAAGCCCAGGAGTTACCGAAGCCGAACAGGAAACTCAGCCCCATCACCAGGCCCATGATCACGGTGACACCGCGGACGGCGAAGCTCCCCACCCCATGGCCGCCGCCATCCCCCTGCGCGCTCACCGGGCACCTCCACGCACAGGAAGCGTAAAATCACCCTCGACGACAAGCCGCCCTGGTACTGAAACGCTGGTCAGGCCTGCACGGGTCTGTTGCGAATCCCGTTGGGGGCAGCAGAGAGTAGTCGATCTGCTGCAAAAAGTCAGCGATGGACGGGTCTGTTCATCCGCTCTGGCAACTCTTCGCTGTCATACGTCGGCGCTCCGGCACTGTTAGTCAGCATCCTCCGAACTATTGGTTGAATGGCTAGCACCAACCAACGACGATGTGCACGGGTTCGTGCCCTACCTTGCCATCAGACAGCGCGTCGTACCGCACCACGAGCACCAACCCGACCGTCTCGACACATCAGCGGAGGACTCAACACCGAGACGGTGCCAGGAGGCGCACAGGTCGTACCCGATACGGTGCAAGGTGGTTCTTGGCACGGAGACTTCAGCTGTGGCGGAAGCCGGTCCCGGCTCGGCCCCCGTCACCTGCACCGACGTCGAGCCAGGCAAGTCGGGACGACCAGGGCCGAGCGGCGAGTGGTATGAGCGTGGTCTATCGGGGTGCGGACAAGACTGTGGCTTTCCCTACCTGGGTGTTTCTCCCGGTCTGCCGGGGAACCAGGAACACGCATGCGGCCGCTGCGGCCACCCCGAGTACGGCGATGGTGATCCCCATCGGGACTGCGGTGTCGGTGCCGGCGGACCCGACGACAGGGGCTGCCACGGCCCCGAACAAAAACTGGGCGAGGCCGAGCAGGGCCGCTGCCGCGCCGGCGTTGCCCGCTTGGTCGGCCAGCGCGTGCGCGATCGCGTTCGGGAAGGTCAGTCCCATGCTGGTGACCGTCACGAACAGGGTCGGCAGAACCACTCCCAGGCCCGCGTGGGCGGCGAGCGCGACGAACGCGGCAATGCCTCCGACGGCACACATGACGACGCCCACGAGGAGCAGTGCGCGCGGGCCGGTGCGGTGGACGACGCGCCCACCGACCTGACTGGCGGTGATGAAGCCGAGGGCGTTGACCGCGAACGTGACGCTGTACGCCTGTGGGGACAGGCCGTAAATGTCCTGGAGGACAAACGGTCCCCCGGAGATGTAGGCGAACATGGCGCCGGCCGCGAACCCGAGGGCCAGCGCGCACCCGAGGACGGTCCGGTCGGCCAGCAGCCCGCGGAACACCCGGATGGTGGCACTCACCCCTCCACGGTGCCGGCGCCCGGCGGGCAGCGACTCGGCGAGCCCGGTGGCGGCGACGGTGAACAGCACCGCGCCGAGGCCGGCCAGGACGACGAACACGCCCCGCCAGGAGGTGACCTGCAGAACCTGGGCGCCGATAACCGGTGCGAGCACGGGGGCGAGGCCGGTGACGAGCGCAAGCGTGGCGAACAGCCGGGCGGAAGCCGTCCCACTGGTCCGGTCGCGGGCGATGGCGTTGGAGATGACGATGCCGCCGGCGCCGGCCGCTCCCTGTACGAACCGGAGGGCGACCAGCGCCCAGACGGACGGCGCGAGCGCGCACAGCAGCGATGCGAGGGTGTACACGGCGAGCCCGGCCAGCAGCGGCCGGCGCCGGCCGTAGCTGTCACTCAGCGGCCCGGCGACGAGCTGGCCGACGGCCAGGCCAAGCAGGCAGGCGGTCAGGGTCAGCTGCGTTGCCGAGGCCGACGTGTGGAAGGTTCGGGCCAGGTCGGGCAGCCCGGGCAGATAGGCGTCGATCGAGAACGGTGCGAGCGCCGTCAGCGCGCCGAGCATGATGACCAGTGGTTGCGAGATACGGGACGAGGGCACGCGGTCCTCCGGGTTGCGGCGTCCGGGCGGCTGTAGCGGGGGCGGGCTCCCGGGTGCACCCCGGGATGGTCATCAGCTAGATCGCTGGTCCACGGCGGTTGCTTCTTCGGCGTGTCCGAGGCGTGTCCGCTATGGAGCTTCGCGCGTGGTGTCCTGATGACGAGGTTCGGTCCCGTCGGGCAATCTGTCCAAGACATTATTTCGACTACACCGATCGAGGGCTTCGATGGATATCCGCCAGTTGGAGTACTTCGTCGCCGTCGCCGAGGAGGCGAATTTCACCCGAGCCGCCGCACGCTGCCACGTGGTGCAGTCCGCGCTCAGTTACCAGATCGCCCGGTTCGAACGGGACATCGACCTGCGCCTGTTCGAACGGACGAGCCGGTCTGTCCGGCTCAGCCAGGCCGGGGAACTACTGCTGCCCTATGCCCGGCGGATCCTGGCCGAACTCGACGAGGCCGCATCGGCGCTGGCGGGGCTGTCCGGAGTCGTCACCGGTCGGATGCGCCTGGGCATGATCGGAGCCGTCGAGACAACCAGCGAGATCGAGGCAACGGTGGCCGACTTCCACCGACGCCATCCCGGAGTCGAGATCGCCATCAGCGACAACGGCAGCGTGATAATGGCCGAACAGGTCCGGACCGGCGAGCTCGACCTGGCATTCGTCGGCCTGTTCGCTGACCAGATCCCGGACGGGCTGGCACACCGCCTGCTGGCCACCGAGCCGCTGGTCGCCGTGGTCGGCAGGACTCACCCGTTGTTCGGCCGCACCTGCGTGCGCCTGCCCGAGCTCGCCGAGGACACCCGCTTCATCGAACTGCGGGTGGGGTCGGGGCTGCGCCTGCAGGTCGACGCCGCCTTCACCCGCGCCGGCATCACCACCCGGAGCGTCGCCTTCGAACTCACCAACCTCGACGACATCATCCGCGTCGCCGCTCTCGATCTCGGCGCCGCGATCGTGACCGCCTCCGCAGCCCGGAAAGCGTCGGAGTCATCAGGCAACATCGGGGTGCTGCGGCTGGACGATCACGCCGCCCAACACCCCGTCAGCCTCATCCACCGGAAACCAGCCCCCTCGGCGCCCAGTGCCCGGGCCTTCCTCGCCACCCTCGACGGTTCCTGACCCTGCCTAATCACCGGCCTGCTCGTGCCGCCGGCCAAACCACGCGCTCGGCTGGCCGCCTTGACCTGGCTCATGCTGGCCGTGCTGCCGCACTCGGCGTTGCGACCTACCTCGTCGAGCAGCGTGCCGAGGGGCGCCGCGAAGTGCCAGCCGCACGTGTCACTGCTCGACCTCGCCGGGCCGCTGACCCTGATCGGGGCGGCACAGTCGCTGGATCGGCAGCCTCGTGCTCCCTCGGTTCGCGACGAATTAGCTATAGGGAAATAACTATGAGTTGGTAAGTAGTAGTAAGATGAGAGCCGTGGGAGACGATCAAGATCGCTGGGACCGGCGACGCACCTCGAACGCCGCCGACGGCCAGTGGGCCGACTTCGCCGATCTCGTGCTCATCATCTCCCGAGAGATCCAGTTCCGTGACTACTCCAGCAAGGAGGCGGTGTCGCTCTCGCCGTCCGAGGGCATCGTGATGCGCTACTTGCATCGCCGCCCGGGCACGATTCCGAGCCATATCGCGCACGCCTCGGGATTGCAGCGCAGCAACCTCAGCACGGTGCTCAACGGCCTGGAGGACAAGGGCGTCATCGAGCGGCGCAGCAGTGCAGAGGACGGCCGCGAGGTGAAGATCTATCCGACGGCCCGCGGGACAAGTAACTATGCCTTGGTGCGCAAGGAGTGGGCCGACCTAGT
>NZ_MAXA01000082.1 GCF_001854695.1 Parafrankia soli | reverse complement strand
GAACCAGAGAACCAGAGAACCAGAGAACCAGAGAACCAGAGAACCAGAGATATTTGGCCTGTCACCCGGAACGCTTCTACACGACGGCGCGCTGATTCCGTCGGTTGTGATGCTGTCACATCCGGAACAGGTCGAACGTCTCGAACTCTACTGCCCTTCGGCTGTTCCCGCTACGGTCCTGGCCGGCGATCCGTGTTACGATAGAATGCTCGCGAGCGTCGAGCATCGTGGCCGGTACCGACGCGCATTCGGTCTTTCCCCCACGCAACGCCTGCTGATGATCAGCTCGACCTGGGGGTTACGCTCCCTGCTGGGCGCCCGCTTCGAGCTGGTCAGGAGCCTGCTGGCCGAACTTCCGACCGATGAGTACCGGGTCGTGCTGGCGCTCCATCCGAACATCTGGCACGGTCACGGACCGTGGCAAGTCCGCACCTGGCTGGCGGACTGCATACGGGCGGGGCTCATTCTGTTGTCTCCGGAGGAAGGCTGGCGGGCGGCGCTGGTCGCCTGCGACGCGGTTGTCGGCGACCATGGTTCGGTCACGTTCTATGGGGCGGCGCTGGGACGTCCCATCCTCCTGGGCGCCTTCCCCTTCGACGAGTTGGATCCTCGCTCGCCGGTAGCGGCACTGGGACATGCCGCGCCGTTCCTCCGGGCCGACCTGCCGCTCACTGACCAGGTCGACGCTGTCATTTCCGGGTACACGCCGGACCAATACGCCGCAGCGACCTCGGCGGTCACCTCTGCTCCCGGCCAGTCGGCGCAGCTGCTCCGAGCCCTCATATACGAACGGTTGGGGCTGCCCGAGCCAGCGAGCCGCGTCGCGGTCGCCGCCGTCCCGCTCCCCACGCTCCCCCGCACAGCCAGGCGTGGCCCCACCGCCTGGTGGGCCGAGACGGTGGTTCGGGACACAACGGTGGATGAGACCGACGGGGCGGCCGCCGTGACCCTCACCCTGGCTCGCCGTCCAGCGGGGCTGGCCGAACCCCGGGAGCACGCGCATCTCGCCGCGGACGAGGCAACGCAGGAGACCTCGGTGCTCCCGATAGCCGATGTCATCGTCCGCTACGCGAGCGACCTGGTGGGCACGCCCCTCGAGGACATGGCCGAACTGCTTGATCGCTATCCCGGTTGTCCCGTCGTCGGCATCGGCACGGCGCCCGGACGTGGGATCCTCGCAGTCCGGCTGTCCTCGGGGATCCACTGGTACGACAGCGCCGAGACCGAACCGGCGCGTCCCGGTCCCGACCTCGGCCTGCACGCCTCGGCGCTGTACGGATGGCTTTCCCGCGGCCAGCCCGTCGGCGCCAAATTGACCTTTCGCGTCGGGACCGGGAGCGCGGAACGCACCATCGTCATGCAGAAAATGATCAAACAGCAGATCGCCGCGCGGCAGCAGGAGAACTACTCGGGCTGAGCCCCTACACGGAGCCAGCGGCGATTTGCGTCAGCCGAGCTCGGAGCTTCGGACGAGGCGGTTCGCCGACTTCCTCGTACAGCGCAAGAGCGCGGCGAGCAGCGACCTGGGCTTCGGCGGTATCCCCGGTGGACAGATGAACCTCCACGAGGATCGCGTAGACGTCAGCCTCCTGCTCCTGTGCGTGCTCGGCGCGCATGACCGCCAGCGTTGCCGTGAGGATGACGTGCGCCTCCGCTGACCGTCCCTGCGTCAGGTATGCCTCCGCCCGGACCATTTCCACGCGGGCCTCGTTGTACCGGTCGGGTGGAGTCATCGTCGCCAGCGATGCCTTCGCCTGATCCAGAGCCGCGAGGGCCACTTCGACGCGTCCCGCGCCGAGGTGGGCCGCACCCAGATGCCGCCGCACGATGCCGACCGCACGGGGGTCGTCGTTCAGGGACAGAGCGCTTGAGAGCAATTCGACGGCATGGTCGTAATGCTCTCGCGCGTGTTCCAGGACACCGAGCAGCTCCCGCGCCGTCGCCTGCCCGCGGCGGTGATCGGCGGCAAGATCGGCGGTGTACGCCGCCGCGAACTGTTCGCCGGCGGCGTCAAGAGAACCAAGCTTCTGAAACACCATGCCGAGCTGGCACCGTATCCGCCCTTCGAAACGCCGATCGCTCGCCCCGCTCGCCACCACCACGACGCGTTCGTGCGTGCTCACCCAGTCGCCGCGATATCCGCGCAGGAGAAACAGGCTCCACATCGCCTCGCACAACATACATGCAAGATCAACAAAGCCGCCCTCAACCGCGGCGATCACGCAGGCGACGAGGATCGGCCGCTCCGTTTCCAGCCAGGCCCACGCGACCTCGGGGCTCGGCAAGTCACCCTGCGTCCGAAGATCAGCGTAATCGGCACCCAGCCGCCAGCGGCCGGGCATCACGGCTAGGTCAGCACGCGCCGTCTGGTGCAGATACCACTGCAGCAGGCGTTTGAGCACAGCCGACAGATCTTTGGGATGCTCCTTCTTCTCCGCGCGTGCGGAGGCGTGCAGCCGGAGCAGGTCCTGGAAGCCGAAGCGCTCGCCGGCCACCTCCTTCACCAGGTTCGCCTCGACGAGCACATCCAGCGCCTCGGCCGCATCGTCCTCGTTGATGCCCGCCGCCGCGGCGGCGGCCTCCACCGTGAACGACGGGCCAGGGTGCACGCTCAGCAGGTGGTACATCCGTGCAGCCGAGGGCGGCAACTCCTCACAGGTGTCGTCGAACGCAGCCCGCACCGACAGATCTCCTCTCGTGACGAGGTGGGCCAGTCGGGTCTGCTTGTTCGTGAGCCGGTCGGCGGCACGCGCGACGGTGCGGTTCTTACGTGACGCCATCGACCCGCCGACGATGCACAGGGCGAGGGGCAACCCATCGCACAGACCGACCAGCCGGCGGGAGGCCCCGACGTCCTGGCGCACCCGGCCGTCCGGCACCAGCCGGTCCAGCAGCTCCACCGACGCCGGCGGGTCCAGCGGCTCCACGTCCACAACCTGCGCGCCGACGAGCCCTCGGAGCCAGTCGAACCTCCACCGGCTTGTGATCACAACGGTGCTCCCGGCCGCGTGCGGCAGGAGGGACTTCACTTGATGGAAGCTGACGGGATTGTCCAGCAGGATGGCCAGGCGCCGTCCCGCGGCGGCGGACCGGAACTTCGCGGCAAGATCCTCCAACCCGAGGGGAATCTGCTTCGGACTGACCCCCAGCTGCTGCAGGAAGCGAGTCAGCACGGTCTCCGCCCGGACGGTCGCCATCGGCTTCGGCCCCCCGAGGTTGGCGTACAGCTCCCCGTCGGGAAACGCCGACCGCATGCTGTGCAGCCACTCCGTCGCCACCGAGGTCTTTCCCACGCCACCCGGCCCGGTCAACACCAGGACCGGGGACACTCCCTCCGGGAAGGACCGCCACAGCCCGTTCATGGTGTCCAGCGGCGTCCGCTGATTCACGAAGACGGCCGAACGCCCCGRCCACTCCCTGGGTGGCCCGTCCTCGGCGGAGCGGTGAAGATGAAGGTTCAATCCGCCGTGGACGACGCCCGCCTGGATACTCGGACCACCCGTCTGACCCGACAGAACGTTGCGCACCACGGCCGGCAAGGGATGCTCGTCCGGGTCAACCACGGAACCGGTCACCGTGCCTCCCGCAGCACCAGGCCGTACCCATCAGCCGATGACAGTCACCGGATTGACCGCGAGAATATCTGATCAGCGCTCCCCGCAGCAGCTTGTTCACTCAGCCAGCTCCCGAACGCCGAGCATCCCCAGGACGTATCGTCAGAGCGGTCGCGGGTCGAAGGGTGCTCTGTGGCACACCCGCGCAGGCCCGCCTGGACGCTCCAGACGGCGGCAGTGGCGGCGAGACTCAGCGGGGAAGGGTGACCGGGACCCACACGAAGCGGCCAAGGCTCCCGATCGGAGACGACGCGATCGCCTGGTCGACCATGGACACCTGCCGCGCCGTCCTGGTCGTCGCGCATACCGTGACTGCCACCACACGCCTACTCGACGTCMTTCCGGCATTCTCTGACGACCCCAGAATCCAAGTCCTCTTCGCCACCCCGGAAACCTCGGCTTTCGCCGCGGGAGTCGTCGAGTTCCTCACCGACATCGGCGCTCGTATAATTTCATGGCGTGATGCAGTCGCGGCACAGTTCGACCTCGCTGTCGCTGCGGGCCACGGAAACCTCCATCAACTATCCGCACCGGTTCTCGTCATGCCACACGGCGCAGGGTATAATAAGTACCGGAAACCGGAAACCGGAAACCGGAAACCGGAAACCGG
>NZ_MAXA01000081.1 GCF_001854695.1 Parafrankia soli | reverse complement strand
TGGCCTGCTGGGTGGGATGGTGCCCGACCTGCCGACAGCCCCTGCCGCCCCTTCGACACATCGACCTCGCCCCGACTTAACCAAGTCCTACTAGGAGAAGTCGTGACGGAGAACCAGCGGGCGCCGGACGAGACGGCCGGCGGGCTGGAGCCCGAGTTCGCCCGGATGCTCGACGCCCTACGGGTCCTGCGGGACACCGCGAGCGGCGTCGACCTGCCGGCCGACGTGGCGCGAAACGCCAGCCTGGACATCGAGCGGCTCAGCGGACTCCTGAAGCCCTACCTGGTGGCCGACACCCTGCAGGCCGCCGGCCGGACCCCCGGTATCGGGGGCCGCGCGCACGCGCTGCTGCCGATGGTGCACGTCGACGAGGCCGACGACAACCGCCTCGTCGGGCACGTCACGTTCGGCCGGTACTACCTCGGCGGCTTCGGCGCGGCCCACGGGGGCGCCATCCCCCTGATGTTCGACGAGATCATGGGGCGGCTCTCGAACGCGGTCGGCCGGCCGATGGCGCGGACGGCCTACCTCAACGTCAACTTCCGCGCCATCACCCCGATCGACGTCCGGCTCCGCGTCGAGGTCCGGCACGACCGGGAGGAGGGCCGCAAGCGGTTCCTGACCGCCGCGCTCTACGACGGTGAGACCGTGACGGCCGACGCCACCGCCCTGTTCATCACCCTCAAGCCTGGCCAGCGCTAGCGTTCGGGGACCGCGGGCTGATCTACGGCGTGGGAAAGGGCATGGCCCGGCGCTCTACTGGTCGGATCCGTCGGTAATGCTGGAGATGTTCGGCGCCGAAGGCGTCGTCCGTTCCGCGGAGCTGGTGACCGCGCTGCGCCGGCGCGGCATCCGCCTCAGCGTCAAGGTCGACGGCGCCATCTGGACCTGACCCTCCCAGCACCCGGCCAGAAGGGCCCACCATGACGACCCCGACCTCCCAGCAGCGTGTCCACGGCGCGCTGCTGGGACTGGCCGCCGGCGACGCGCTCGGCGCCACCCTGGAATTCATGCCCCCCGAGGAGATCAGGCGCCGCCACGGCGTCCACACCGAGATCACCGGGGGCGGGGCGTTCGGGTGGCGTCCCGGGCAGGGCACCGACGACACCGACCTGACGATCGCCGTGGCCCGCGCCTATGCCGACGGCTACCAGCTCGGCGCGGTGACCGAGCACTTCCTGCGCTGGTACCGGGGACGTCCCCGCGACATCGGCGGCATGACCGCGGCCTCCCTGGGTCGCATCGCCGACGGCGAGGAGCCGCTGGCCGCCGGCGCCGCCGCGACCGCCGCGGCGCGCGGCGGCGGCGCCGGCAACGGCAGCCTCATGCGCGCCCTGCCCACCGGCCTCGCCCGCTCCCACCCGGACCGGTGCGCCCGCGAAGCCGCCGAGATCAGCGCCGTCACCCACGCCGATCCCCGCTGCGTGCACGCCTGCGTCGCCTACACCGCGATCGTCTCCGCCCTCGTCGAGGGAACACCGGTCCCCGAAGCCCTCCAGGCGGGACGCGACACCACCCCCACCGTCCCCGCCCCCGAGGTCGACGCCGCCCTCGCCACCTCCGCCGCGACATCGTTGACCGACCTGCCCACCACGGGATACGTCGTGCACTCCCTCGCCGTGGCCGTCTGGGCCCTCCAACAGCCCGACTCGCTGGAGGACCTCCTCGTCGCGGTCATCAACCGCGGCGACGACGCCGACACCACCGGTGCCATCACCGGCGGCCTCCTCGGCGCCCGCGACGGCGCCGCGGCCGTGCCCGCCCGCTGGGCGCAGCAGCTGGAATACGCCCCGGAGATCAGCGAGCTCGCCCCGGCGCTACACGCCCTGCGCAGCCACCACCCCAGCGCGGAGCCGCTACAGGCATGACCAGCGACTCCGCGCGCGAGCGTGACAGCTTCGTCTGGACCGACCCGGACACCGGACTCCTCGACCAGATCGGCCGCCCGGCAGCACGCTGAATGGCGACCAATCCGAGTGTCGACACCGTACATGCGATAGACGCAGGTATGGCGGCCGGACGGCGAAGGCGGCCCGACTCGTCCTCGCACCCCCAACCACTACCCGAAAACCACCACCAACTCCCAGAACTGAAGCTGCCCCGATTTCGGGAGTGCCAAGGAAACGGTGATGGTCAGCAGGCTGGCCGCCGGTCCCCACACGAGTCACGGAAAGGGTCAGCGTCCGTGACAGAGCTGTCGTTCTCCGCTCGCCGCCGCCAGCAACCGCCCGCACGCGACCCGCTCGTCCACCCCGAACAGGTCCACCCCGACCCGCTGCCTCGACAACCCCGGCTGTGGGCAGTCCTCCACCCGCACCGGCACCAACCGCCGCTCGACCCCTGAGGGATCCGCAGCCCACGCCGCCTGCCACTCCGCCTCCGCATACGCCGAGGTCAAGTAGGCCGCGACACCACCGCCACCGTCCGCGCCGCCACCATCGCCGCCCGGTGCATCTCATACACGAAGTTCGCGCCCGCGGTGAAGTCCCACCCCTGTAGCACCACCACGTGACCGGCCGCTTCCAACTGCCAGGCGACCCACTCCGCCCAGCCCCGGTCCGCCGCCGTGTACGACACGAAAAAATCCACCCGCCGCGAAGGAGCTCCGCCACCCGCAGCCGCATCGTCCCGGCCGACCGGTGGGATCCCCGTTCCCACACTCATAACCGCACACCCTGCCACCCCGACCACAAACCGTCACAGGCCGCCACGCGGACCGGAACCAGCAGCTGTCGGTCCGACACTCGAGAATGAGGCACTTCCCGGGAGCTGGAGCCACGTCGAAAGGACATCATTGTGCGTCCGGCCGGGTTCCGTTGGGACCCGCTTCTGTCGCCTCTCGACGTCCAGGGCGCTGGTGTCGGCCGCGACAATTTCTCCGATCGCACGGTCTCCTCGTCGCCCGGCGCCCCGCCCCTTGCCTGCGACACCCAGGACACAATGCGCGACGACGTTGAACGAGGCGGCGGCGTACAACGCCACCACGAGGCACCGGACCAGGAACGGGTCGCGAGCGCCATGTCTGACCTCCCACACCAGAGGAACCCCGCACCATGAAGTGGCAGTGGATCGGCCTGGTCTTCTTCTCCCTCACCGTGCTGCCCACAGGACTGGCAATGGCCGCCGACCGGGTGCCCCGCCGCCTGCGCGCCAGGCTGGCGCCGGTACGCCCACGCGGCTGGTCCCTGCTGCTGATGTACTCCGTAGCGCCCTTCAACGCGATCCCGCGCCTGGCCGACGCCTCCCCCGACGTGACTCTTGCCTACACCGCAGCCGGCGTTCTCCTGAGCCTCGCCGGCCTCATGCTGCTGGGCATCCCCGGCCACCGGCACCTGCACCGCCCCCTGTAAGAAGCCCGGCGGCGCCGTTGAGGCCGCCGGGGCGCCGTCGCTGTCCGCTGCCTGCTCGGACGGCGCGGCGCCCCGGTTGGGAAGGCTCAGGTCGGTCAGGTGCAGCTGCCGAGGTTCTCGACGAAGGTCCCGGACGGGTCGCCGGTGGCGTTGGGGTCGGCGGACCCGGGCAGGATGGCGATGCGGTGCTCCCGGTAGGTGGGGTTGATCAGCGTGGGCCAGTGGTACGGATCAGTCGCCCACCAGGTGACGACCCCGCGTGGGGTAGGCGGGAACTGCTGCCCCATGCCAGCGGAGGTGAAGGTGTTTTCGGCGATGGCCCAGGTGCCGTTGGGGCAGTAGCCGGCCCCCTTGATCCGGGTGGTGGGGTTGGAACCGGTCTCCGGGTCGATGTGGGTCTTCTTGCCCTCCGGGTCGTTCACCGGGTCCGGGATCCACCACTTCAGCGCGACGGCCCTGGTGGCGTGCCCGGTGGCGGCCTTCCACAGTGGCGTCTGGTAAACACTCCCGCCGTTCGCGGCATAGACGGTCTCGAGTCTCAGTGGAGGCGCCCCGGCGTCGACCCGCACCTTGTTGATCAGGCAGGTCATCGACAGCTCGGAAGTCTCCGCCCGCTGCTGGGTGATCGGCTTGTCGGCGTAGATGCTGTCGCAGTAGTCGATCCGAACGAGCCTCTTCGGGGCGGCCTGGGCGGCCGGCGACTCGGCGGCGGCGAACCCGACGAGGGCGATTGCTGCGGCGACGGCCGAGACTGTGAGCCGACGGAACGGGCGCACATGCTCCCGCGTGGACTCTCCGCGCCGCCGGCTGCGGCGCAGTCGATTGATGGGTCTTCGAAGTTAAGCGGGGTTGAGACATCCGCGGGCTCGGCGGGTGGTTGCGCAGCGTGTCCGTAGCCGCTGGTTGGTTGGGTTGCGGTAT
>NZ_MAXA01000080.1 GCF_001854695.1 Parafrankia soli | reverse complement strand
CCACCACGGAACGCGGCGGTCTTCTCCGTCGACGAGAAACCACAGATCCAGGCGCTGGAGCGGACCGCGCCGGTGCTGCCGATGGTGCCGGGCACCCCCGAGCGGCGCAGCCACGACTACCACCGCCACGGCACCGTCGACCTGTTCGCCGCGTTGAACACCGCCACCGGCAAGGTCCTCAGCGCGGTCTCCGCCCAGCACACCGCCAGGGACTTCATCGGCTTCCTCGCCGAGATCGACCGTCAGGTCGAGCCGAATCTGGCGATCCACCTGATCTGCRACAACCTCTCCGTGCACAAGGCACCAACGGTGCGCAGGTGGCTGGTGGAGCATCCGAGGTTCGCCCTGCACTTCACCCCCACCTACTCGTCCTGGCTGAACCAGGTAGAGCGGTGGTTCGCCGAGCTGCAACGCCGCTGCCTGGCCCGGGGCGTCTTCTGCTCCGTCGACGAGCTGACCCACGCCCTCGAAAAATGGATCAGTCACTGGAACGAGAACGCCAGGCCCTTCAAGTGGACCAGGACCGCCGACCAGATCATCGACGCGATCGGACACTACTGCGCGCGAATCTCCGGACCGGGACACTAGGTCATCGGACAACAAAGAACACCACAGGCCCTGCCGACCTCAACAGCAGGGCACCACGGACGGCTCCCCGGGCCCGACTGGCGTCGTCCGATCGGGCGGGCGAAGCGGGCGGAAGCCCGGTACGCTCCTATTCGTGGACGCTGAGCTGGTGGACTGGGAACTCGCCGTAACGACGGCGAAGAAGCTCGTCCGACCAGGGCCGCAGCGAAGCCGGGCGGAGGCGGACGAGATCGTCTCGGAGCTCCGGCGCCTGGCTGTCATCGCCGAGGGCCATGTGCAGGACTACACCCAGCTCGTCCCCGCCGGGCCACCGACCCCGATCGCGGTCGTCGACCGGCCGGAGTGGGTTCGTTCCAACGTCGCCGGGCTGCGCGTGGCCACCACGCCCCTGATCGAGAAGCTCTCCGACCAGAGCCGCGGCCGGCTCGCCGCCGCGGTGGGCCGGCGGGTCACCGGTGTCCAGGTCGGGTCCGCGCTCGCCTACCTCGCGGGCAAGGTTCTCGGCCAGTTCGAGGTCTTCCTCCCGCCGGAGGAGTATGAGGCGGGCGGCGCCGCGAGCGCCCCGTCCCTGGCGAAGCCCGGCGCTCCGACCCCGGTGGGGCGGCTCAGCCTCGTCGCGCCGAACATCGCCCACGCCGAGGAGACCCTGCGGGTGGTCCCGCGCGACTTCCGGCTCTGGGTCTGCCTGCACGAGCAGACGCACCGCAGCCAGTTCACCGCCGTCCCGTGGCTGCGCGAGCACCTCGAGTCCGAGATCGCGGCGTTCATCGGCGCGACCGACCTCGATCCCGAAGTCCTCGCCGACCGGCTCCGCTCCGCCGTCACGGCGCTGCGCAGCGCCGTGCGCGACCACGGGCCGGACACGCCGAGCGTCGTGGAGGCGTTGCAGACCCCGGCGCAGCGCGCCGTCCTCGACCGCCTCCAGGCGCTGATGACCCTGCTCGAGGGGCACGCCGACCAGGTCATGGACGCGGTCGGCCCGCAGGTCGTGCCGACGGTGGCCGACATCCGCGGCAAGTTCGACAACCGGCGCTCCGGCGGCTCGCCCATCGACCGTTTCCTACGTCGCCTGCTCGGGCTGGATCTCAAGATGCAGCAGTACCGCCAGGGCGGGGCGTTCGTCCGCGCCGTGGTCGCCGAGGTCGGCGTGGAGGGCTTCAACCACGTCTGGCAGTCGCCGCAGACCCTGCCCACCCGCCCTGAGCTGACCGACCCGGGCGCGTGGATGCTCCGGGTGCTCGGCACCCGCCCGTCGATGTCCGCGTGACGGTTCGGCCCGCGTGACGGTCCGGCCGACGCACGGTCCACAGCCCGCCGCGCTCGGGCGGGGCCGGGGGATGCCCGCTCCGGCCGTCGCCGCGGTGCGGCTGGCCGTCCGCGACGCGGTGGCCGACGTCCCACCCGGCGGCCTCGTCCTCGTCGCCTGTTCGGGCGGAGCGGATTCACTCGCGCTCGCCGCCGCGCTGGCCTTCGTGGCTCCCCGCCGCGCGCTGCGGGCCGGGCTCCTGACGGTGGACCACGGATGGGACGACACCTCACGACCCCGCGCCGAGGAGGTCGCCGCGAGCGGCCGGCTGCTCGGCCTGTCCCCGGTGGAGGTGCTCGCCGCACCGTCACCGAGATCCGAGGGCGCGGCCCGGGACTCGCGCCGCGCCGCGCTGCTCGCAGCCGGCGAGCGCCTAGGCGCGCACGCGGTGCTGCTCGGCCACACCCTCGACGACCAGGCCGAGACCGTCCTGCTGCGGCTCGCCCGCGGCTCGGGAGCACGGTCGCTGAGCGGCATGCCCGCCACGGACGGCGCCATCCGCCGCCCGCTGCTGCGGCTGCGGCGCGACCAGACCCGCCAGGCCTGCCAGTCTCTCGGCCTGGAGTTCTGGGACGACCCCACCAACACCGACCCGGCCTTCGCCCGGGCCCGGACACGGTCAACCGTGCTGCCGGTGCTGGAGGCGGAGCTGGGGCCGGGCATCGCCGAGGCGCTGGCCCGCACCGCCGACCTGCTGCGGGCGGACGCGGACGCGCTCGAGGCACAGGCGGAGTCGGTCTACGCCGAGCTCGCCGGGAGCGCCGCGGATGCCACGGCGCCACGGGCACCGCGCACGCCGCTGGCGGCGGAGGCGGAGCTGGGGCCGCGGGTCGAGTTCGACGTGGCGGCCCTCGCGGGCCTGACACAGGCGTTGCGGAGCCGGGTCCTGCGCCGCGCCGCGCTGGCGGCCGGGTCGTCGGCGTCCGCGCTGCGCGCCGACCACATCTGGGCCGTCGAGGACCTGGTGACCCGCTGGCGCGGGCAGAAGCCCGTCCCGCTGCCGTCGGGGGTGCTCGCCCGCCGTACCGGTGGCAGGATCGCCCTCGTCGGCCCGGATGCACCGGTCCGTCCCGACATGCCGGCCGGTGCGGGTCACCCGGGCTGTCCCGGTGTGGTCCGCGCGCCCGGTGAGCGTGGCGGACCGACGTCCCGCGCCCCGGCGTCGGGCACTCTGACGCCAGGCACCCCGGCGTCGGGCGACCGAGGACCAGGCGACCCAGCGCGCAACGAGGAGGACAGGCCGGTGAGCCAGGCCGCGACCGCGAAGCCCGACCACGACGGCACTTCGATCCCGGCCGGCGGGCCGCCCCGGGCGCATCCCGACATCGACGAGATCCTGGTCAGCCGGGATGAGATCGCCGCGAAGATCGCGGAGCTGGCGGCCCGCGTCGACGCGGACTACGCCGGTCGCGAGATCCTCCTGGTCGGCGTACTCAAGGGCGCCGTGATGGTGATGGCGGACCTCTCCCGGGCCCTGTCGGTGCCGATCACGATGGAGTTCATGGCCGTCTCGTCGTACGGTTCGACGACGTCGTCCTCCGGTGTGGTCCGCATCCTCAAGGATCTCGACCGGTCGATCGAGGGCCAGGACGTGCTGGTCGTCGAGGACATCATCGACTCCGGGCTGACCCTCTCCTGGCTGCTGCGGAACCTGCGGTCGCGCGGGCCGGCGTCGCTGGAGGTGCTGGCGCTGTTCCGTAAGCCCGAGGCGATCACCGTGGACGTCGACGTCCGCTATGTCGGGTTCGACATCCCGAGTGCCTTCGTCGTGGGCTACGGCCTGGACTACGCCGAGCACTATCGGACCCTGCCGTTCGTAGGCACCCTCACGCCCGAGGCGATCGCCCGGCGCGCCTGACGGGCCGCGAGGCGGGGATCCGTCCCCCGGTCAGGCCCGGCCACGACACGGGTTCCGGGGAGGTCACGGGCCGGTTCACCCGAGTCAGGCGGGGCCGGCACCGCTGATCGGCAGGTGTCCGGTAGCCCGCCGGTACGTCCCCGAGGGCCGTTACGGAACAGTGCGGCCCCCCGGTCCGTTGCTCGGATGTACGCGCGGTGAGATGCGCGTGCCGGCGGTACCCTCGGCACAAGGGAATCCCGATCGAGGGCARCACACACGGCAGGAGGGTGGAACGCTTGTGTCCGGCGTTCCAGACAGATGACTCCAAGAAGAATCTTCCGCGGCTGGGTACCTCTGCTGCTCCTGGTCCTCTTCGTGATCATCCTCACGACGGGCGTGCTGTCCGGACCGAGTGAGTATCAGAAAGCAGACCTGAGCTTCGTACAGCAGCAGATCGACCAGAGCGCCGGAGCAAAACCCGAGACCAGGGTCGTCGATGCGACGATCCAGGACTCCAAGCAGATCATCCGGATCGAGCTGGGGAACGGCAAGAAGTACGAGTCGTCCTTCGCCACCGAGCAGGCCCTGGTCCTCGCCAACGAGCTCAAGCAGCAGAACATCAAGTACAACGTCTCCGTCGACCGCGGGAACGTCCTCGTCTCGCTGCTACTCAACCTGCTCCCCGTGCTGTTGATCGTGTTCCTGCTGCTGTTCTTCATGAACCAGATGCAGGGCGGCGGCAACCGCGTCATGAACTTCGGCAAGTCCAAGGCGAAACTGGTCAGCAAGGACACACCCAAGACCACGTTCGCCGATGTCGCCGGCGCGGACGAGGCGATCGAGGAGCTCCAGGAGATCAAGGAGTTCCTCGAGAACCCGGGCAAGTTCCAGGCGATCGGCGCCAAGATCCCCAAGGGCGTCCTGCTCTACGGGCCGCCCGGCACCGGCAAGACGCTGCTCGCCCGCGCCGTCGCAGGTGAGGCCGGCGTCCCGTTCTACTCGATCTCCGGCTCCGACTTCGTCGAGATGTTCGTCGGCGTCGGCGCGAGCCGGGTCCGCGACCTGTTCGAGCAGGCCAAGGCGAACGCGCCCGCGATCATCTTCGTGGACGAGATCGACGCCGTCGGCCGGCACCGCGGGGCGGGCCTGGGCGGTGGCCACGACGAGCGCGAGCAGACCCTCAACCAGCTCCTGGTCGAGATGGACGGGTTCGACGTGAAGGGCGGCGTCATCCTGATCGCCGCGACCAACCGGCCCGACATCCTCGACCCGGCCCTGCTGCGTCCCGGCCGGTTCGACCGCCAGATCGTGGTCGACCGCCCCGACCTGCTCGGTCGCGAGGCGATCCTGAAGGTCCACGCCAAGGGCAAGCCGATCAGCTCGGACGTCGACATGCTGATCATCGCCCGGCGCACCCCCGGCTTCACCGGCGCGGACCTGGCGAACGTGCTCAACGAGGCGGCGCTGCTCGCCGCGCGGTCGGACGTCCGGTTCATCTCGTCGGCGCTGCTCGAGGAGTCGATCGACCGGGTCATGGCCGGGCCGGAGCGCAAGACCCGCGCGATGAGCGACCGGGAGAAGAAGCGGATCGCCTACCACGAGGGCGGTCATGCCCTGGTGGCGCACGCGCTCCCCAACGCCGACCCGGTTCACAAGATCACGATCCTGCCGCGTGGCCGGGCGCTCGGGTACACGATGCAGCTCCCCCTGGAGGACAAGTACCTGTCGACCAGGTCGGAGATGCTCGACCGGCTCGCCGTCCTCCTCGGCGGGCGCACCGCGGAGGAGCTCGTCTTCCACGAGCCGACCACCGGGGCCAGCGACGACATCGAGAAGGCGACCCAGATCGCCCGCGCGATGATCACCCAGTACGGCATGAGCGACAAGCTCGGCGCGATCAAGTTCGGCAGCGAGTCCGGTGAGGTCTTCCTCGGCCGCGACATGGGCCACCAGCGCGACTACTCCGAGGAGGTCGCGAGCGAGATCGACGACGAGGTTCGCCGGCTGATCGAGGCCGCGCACGACGAGGCCTGGGAGATCCTGGTCACCTACCGGGACGTCCTCGACAACCTCGTCCTGCGGTTGATGGACACCGAGACCCTGAGCAAGGACGACGTGCTCGAGGTCTTCGCCACTGTCCAGAAGCGCCCCAGCCGTGGTTCGTACACCGGCGTGGGGCGGCGCATCCCGTCGGACCGACCGCCGGTGCAGACCCCGGCCGAGCTGGGTCTCGTCCCGTCCAAGGTCTCTGACCTGGTGAAGGGCAACGGCGGGCCGGCCGGCCATGCCACGAACGGCGGCGGCACGAACGGCGGCGGTTCGGCGAACGGCGGTGGGGTGAGCGGCGGCAACGGCACTGCGGGCCACCCCCGCCCGGCAGGCCAGGCCGACCCGGGCACCGCCGGAGGTCCCGCGGGCCTCGGGCACGGCGACCCCGCGCAGAGCGGGCCCGGACACAGCGCCCCGAGCCCGGCCCACGGCACACCCCCGCCGGGATCCCCGCCACCGGAAGGCCCCCGGATCGCGAACCCCTGGGCACCGCCCACCTGGGACAACGATGACGACAGGAGACGCCGTTGACCTCCGATTCCGACCAGGCGCAGACCATCGTGCGACAGGCTGGTGAGCTGAACGCGGGCTCCTCCGGGCTGGACCAGGGTGTCTCGCCGGGATCGGCCACCGAGAGCAACGTCTCGGACAACGTGACCGACGCGAAGGGCGCCGGCAGCGGCATCGAGGCGCGGCGGCGGCTGAAGCGGCCGGAGATGGTTCGGCCCTTCGACCACGAGCGGGTCGCCCGGGCCGTCCGTGAGTTGCTGATCGGCATCGGCGAGGACCCGGACCGCGAAGGCCTACGCAAGACCCCGGACCGCGTCGCGCGCGCCTACCAGGAGGCGGTCGAAGGCCTCGGCCGGGACCCGGCGGAGGTCCTGACCACGGTCTTCGACGAGGGCCACGACGAGATGGTGCTGGTCCGCGACATCGACTTCTCGTCGCTGTGCGAGCACCACCTCGTGGTCTTCGCCGGCAAGGCACACGTGGCCTACATCCCGAACGAGAAGGGGCAGATCACCGGCCTGTCCAAGCTGGCCCGGCTGGTCGACCTCTACGCCCGCCGGCCGCAGGTCCAGGAGCGCCTCACCTCTCAGGTCGCCGACGCACTCGTCGACGTCCTCGACCCGCGGGGCGTCATGGTCGTCGTCGAGGCGGAGCACCTCTGCATGTCGATGCGCGGTGTCCGCAAGCCGGGGGCGACCACGGTGACCTCGGCGGTGCGCGGCCAGTTCCTGAGCCCGGCCACCCGCAGCGAGGGAATGTCGCTGATCATTCGGGGTCGCTGACCCCCGGTCCGAGCCCGGACTCGTTCCGGGCTCGGGCACCCGGCTCGCAGTCGTTCCGGGCTCGGCTCGGCTCGCGCCCGCAGGCGGCAGGCCAGGCCCGGAGGCACTCACTCTTCGAGCGACTGGATCTCCCGGGTCGCTCGGCGCAGCTGTGCCGAGAGACTGCGCGCGATCGCGCGCACCAGCGCGTTGTAGACGTCTGGATGCTCGCGCACCAGGGTGTCGAACGCCGCGACCGAGAGCACCTCGCAGGTCATGGTCTCCGCGACGACGATCCGGGTGGAACGCCGGCCGCCGTCGACGAGTGCCAGCTCACCGAAGGCACTGCCCGCTGGAACCGAGCTGAGCCGGAACCAGCGCGTCCCGTCCGCGTTCGGCGCCTGYGCGTTCGCCAGGCCCCTGGTGACGAAGTAGAGCGCGTCCGCCGGATCTCCCTCGTCGAAGACCGTCGCGCCGCGTTCGTAGGTGCGTCGTTCGCACATCGCGCCGATGACCCGGGTGCCCTCCTTGCCGAGATCGGTGAGCAGTTCCTGCGCACCGAGCGGGACGTGCGCGGTCGGCGGGAGGGTCGCGAGGTCCTCGCGCATCAGCAGCGCCTCCTCCGCCCATTCGAGCGCGGTCTCCAGATCGGCAACGCGCTGCGTGCTCCAGTCCCCCCGCATCAGGCGGTCGACGCCCGGAAGCCCACGCGGGTCGGCGAACAGGACGTTGACATCCCGGCTGGCCAGCTCGTCGAGCAGCACCCGCAGGAGCTCGAGGGCGGGCTCCCGGACGGCGGCTACCCGGCGCAGGTCGAGCACCACCCAGCGGACGTCGTCCAGGTGCTGGCGGACGGTGCGCACAACCCGCTCCGCGCTGGCGAACACCAGATCGCCCTGCAGCTCGTGGATGACGATCGCGGAACCCCGTACGGCGAGGACGGCCCGTTCGCGCGCGCCTCGCATCCGCTTCGAGCTCAGCGCGTCGCCACGGTGCGTGCCCCGTACCGGGTGCGGCGGTTCTCCCTGCGGGGCAAGGAGATGCAGTGCGAACCGGGAGGCCAGCCGCTCGCAGGCGCGCACGCCGCGGACGCTGTTGCCCACCTCGTCGAGCGGCGGGCTGAAGACGCCGATCCCGAGCTGCCCGGGTAGCACCGCGCACACTCCTCCGGCGACCCCGCTCTTCGCGGGCAGGCCCACCCGGAACAGCCAGGTTCCCGCCCGGTCGTACATGCCGCAGGTCGCCATGACGGTCAGCACATGGTTGACGTGCTCCTCGTTCAGGACGCGCTCGCCGGTCAGCGGGTTCACCCCGCCGCGGGCGAGGGTGCCGGCCATCACCGCGAGGTCCGCCGCGGTGACCTCCACGGCGCACTGCCGGAAGTAGACCTCGCAGATCTCGTCCACCGGCCCCCGCAGCGCTCCCGCGCCACGCATCAGGTAGCCGATCGCACGGTTTCGATCACCGGTGTCCCGCTCGGAGGCGAAGACCCGCTCATTCACGGTCAACTGCCTGCCCGCGAACGCCGACAGACCCGTCAGGACACGGTCGAAACGCTCGGCCGCGTCACCGCCGCCCACCAGGCTGGAGGTGAGCAGCGCCCCGGCGTTCACCATCGGGTTCAGCGGACGGCCGGTCTCCGGCTCGAGCGTGATCGCGTTGAAGGCGTCACCGGTCGGCTCGACCCCGACCCTGGCCAGCACACCATCGGTCCCGCGGTCGCGCAGGGCCAGCGCGTAAACGAACGGCTTCGACACCGACTGGATCGTGAACGGGACGTCGCTGTCGCCCGCCCGGTAGCGCAGCCCGTCCATCGTCGTGACGGCGAGGCCGAACAGGTCCGGGTCCGCGGTCGCGAGCTCGGGGATGAAGCTGGCGACCTTCCCGGACCGGTCGGTGCGGAAAGCCTCATGGATGTCCGCAAGCATCCGCTCCATCGGACCGGTGTCCGGTGCTCGTAGACGGGAGTCCTTGGCTGTCCGTGCGTTCCCGCCCGCGCGCATGGATCGATGAAAACACGAACATCGCACGGACGTGGCCGGACGAACCAGCGCCAGCCGGCCAGGCGCGACAGCCAGCGCCGAGGCGCGGCCGGCGCTCGCGGCACGGCCGTCAGTGGGCCGAGCGCTACAGCCGGCAGGCCTGGATACCGGAGACCAGGATCCCGCGCGCGCCGAGATCCCACAGGTCGTCCATGGTGCGGTTGACGTCGGCCTTCAGGACCATCGCCCGGACCGCGACCCAGCCCTCCCGCTGCAGCGGGGAGATCGTCGGGGATTCGTAGCCCGGGGTGATCTCGCAGGCCTTCTCCAGCACGGAGGAGGGCACGTCGTAGTCCATCATCACGTACCGCCGGGCCACCAGGACGCCCTGCACCCGGCGCAGCAGCCGCTCGTGAGCGGCCGACAGATCCGCCCCGCGCTTGGCGATCATGATTGCCTCGGAGCGCAGCACCGACTCGCCGACGAGCTCGAGTCCGGCCGCCCGCAGGGTCCGCCCGGTCTCGACGACGTCGGCCACCGCGTCCGCCACGCCGAGCCGCACGGCGGTCTCGACGGCGCCGTCCAGCTTGACGATCTGGACCGAGATGCCGCGCCCGGCGAGGTCGGTACGCACCAGGCCGGGGAACGACGTGGCGACCCGCAGCCCGTCAAGCTCCTTGATGTCGCTCATGGTGCCGGCCGGCGCCGCGTAGTGGAACGCCGACTGGCCGAACCCGAGGGGCACCAGCTCCTGCGCCGACGTGTTGCTGTCGACGAGGAGATCACGGCCGGTGATGCCGAGATCGAGCCGGCCGGTGCCGACGTACACGGCGATGTCACGCGGACGCAGAAAGAAGAACTCGATGTCGTTCTCGACGTCGGCCACCACCAGCTCGGCGGACTCCCGCCGCGCGAGGTAACCCGCGTCGCACAGCAACTGGCTGGAGGCCGCCGCGAGCCCGCCCTTGTTCGGAACCGCAATACGCAGCATCATCAACACTCGCCAAAGGCACGGAGGGCCGCAAAGCGGACGACCACGGAAAGGCAGGACCTACTCACAGGTGCGAGTATACGTCGTCCAGGGAAAGGCCCAGGGAAATCATCATCAGCTGGCTCCAGTAGAGGAGCTGGGAGAGTTCCTCGGCAGCCCGCTCCCGACTCTCGTGCTCGGCGGCCATCCACGTCTCGGCGGCCTCCTCGACGAGCTTCTTGCCGAGATGGTGCACGCCCAGGTCGAGCGCGGCGACAGTACCGGAGCCCGGTGTCCGCTCACGCCATTTCCCGCCGAGCTCGACAAAGAGTTCGTCAAATGTTTTTCTCTCGCGGCCTGTTCTCGCGCCACGAGGTGATCCGACGACAGACGGCAACGGTGGGGTTCCACCCGGCGTACCACCGGCCTGGCCACCGGCGGCCGCGGACTCCCCTCCCGGGACGCCCCCGCCACTCCCGCCGTCGGTGCCCCCCGCGCCGCCGGTAACGGGCGAACGAGACGCCTCGGACGCGTCGGAGAAGGCCATGTCCGCATGCTACCCGCAGTGGCGGGGGCGACAGCCGGCAACGATCATCGGTGTGCGCCACCGTGTCAGGCGCCGTTGATCTCCGATATCCGGCTCGTCGGCGGTGTCCGGGAACGGGATCATCCCCGGCGGAGATCCGGTTCCCCGCGCCCGGGACACCGTTCGCCCGCGACACCGTTCGGGACATGAGGACGACACCGGCACAGTCCTCTCGGACGATGGTGTCCCATCCCGGTGAATGGTTGACTGGTTACTTGTGTCCCGTCCCGTTCTCGTCGCCACCGACCTGGACGGAACCCTGATCCGCACCGACGGCACCGTCTCCGACCGGACCAGAGACGCCCTGCGACAGGTCGAGAACTCCGGCTCCACGGTCGTGTTCGTCACCGGCCGTCCCACCCGGGTGATGGCGGACGTCGTCCGGCAGACCGCGGTCTCGGGCCTCGCCATCTGCGCGAACGGCGCACTCGTCTACGACCTCGACACCGGCGTTCCGGTAAGCCAGACGATTCTGGAGACGCCCGCGGCGTTGAAGCTGGCCGCCGCGATCCGGGCAGCGGTACCCGACGCCACCTTCGCGGTGGAGAGCGGTGTGCGATTCGGCCGCGAACCCGATTTCCTGACCATGTGGCCGGATCCGGGCGAACTGGTCGCCGGTTTCCACGAGCTGCTCGAGCACCTGCCTGCGACGAAGCTGCTGGTCCGCCGGGGCGGCGCGTCGCTGGCCGACGTGTACGAGACGGTCGTCGCCCTGGCCGGAACCGAGGCGGTCGTCACGACGTCCAGTCACGACCTGATCGAGATCGCCGGCCCGGGGGTGTCGAAGGCCGTCGCGCTGGCTGAACTGGCGAGCGAGCGCGGTGTGCTCGCCGCCGAGGTGGTCGCGTTCGGCGACATGCCCAACGACCTGCCCATGTTCGCCTGGGCCGGGCACGCGGTCGCCGTCGCCAACGCCCATCCGGACGTCCTCGCCGCCGCCGACGAGATCACCGCGTCGAACGACGACGACGGTGTCGCTCAGGTACTGGAACGACTGTTTTCCTGAAACGACGGGCCGGCCGGGTCAGCCGTCGCCCCTCGGCCGGGCCAGGTCGGCGTACAGGGTCTTGTACCGCGAGAGGATCGGCTCCAGATCGTCCACRCCGCGGCTGGCGTACTGGTCGAAGAAGCGCGTGTAGAAGTCGACGCTTTTCCGGTCACGCAGGATCGTGGCGTCCATCGACTCCGCCAACACGACGTTGTCGTCCAGGATGGTGAACCCCTGCATAGGCGGGTAACCGAGATCAGCTGTGTCCGGAACCACTTTCACGGTCACGTTGGCGAGCTGGGCGACGGCCTCGACCCTGTCGACCTGAGCCAGCATGGCGCCCGGGGGTGCGAACCTGTTCCGGAAAACCGTCTCGAATATCACGAACTCAAATTCTCGACTCGGGTCGTATAAGAGTTCTTGACGGCGCGCACGCAGTGACACCGTCGCTGCGGTATCAGCCCATTTACTCTCCGCGTCCCCGTGGGTGAGACCGAAGTACTCATTGATTACCCGTCGAGTGTATTCACCGATCTGGAGCAGGCCGGGTATCAGGATCGGTTCCAGATTCCGGATCCGATGCGCTCGCGTTTCCTCGGCGGAGAAGTCCTGCTGACCGACAGTGYCTCTGCGGGCGGGACCACGGGTCGTGCCGGCATGGTCCTGATCCGCACCCGCCTGGTCGACGAGGCTGGCGACAAGGGCCTGCGGCGCGTCCAGGGCGACGGCAATGCGCTCCACGTCGGCGGGGGACGGCCGCGCGACACCCCGCTCGATCTTCGAGATCTTCGCCTGGCTCATGTGCACCAGCGCTCCCAGCCGCTCCCCGGTCAGCCCCCGCTCACCGCGCAGCCGAGCAAGGACGACGCCCACCGGCTCCCTGCCAGAAAGATCGCTACTGCGCTCAGTCATTTCCTTCGTCCGCCATCGGGACGCCCGGGAGGCAGGCGGTGCCGGGTCGGTGTCGCTCGCCGAGCCCAGCACCGACCGACATCGAGCCTGTCCTCGCTATATTCCTGTCGGGAGCGAATCCGCGGCGCGGAGCAGCAGCTCACGTGGGATCCGGACCCGGGCTTCCCCATCCGGGGGATCCTCGTGCGACCTCTGCCGCGGGAACACCCAGCCCTGGACGACGACGTCACCGTCGTCCGTAACGTAGATCGTCGGACAGGCGCCCCCGTTGCAGGTGGCCACAGGCACGAGTTTCATTCGCTACCTTCCCCCCTCGCGCACGCGATCTACGCGAGTGTGCTGAGACTAGCAGGGTCGGAACAGGAATAACCTGCGACTCTGCGGACTATGACGGGCACCCGGAATACTACGGCGGTCGCGGACCAGCCTGGCCCGCCGTGGACGACGCCCGCGACGCATCCCTCGACGGCCCGCGCATAGATCACCATTGGCACAATCAGCGCTGGTCACGGACTCCCAAACACGATTGACACGCCGCAACGGACCTACCTTGGTCCAATCGACGCAGTAACCTGCCGGCGGTGGTGCGGTGCGGCGTCAGCGGCCGTCCGGTGGCCCGGTTCCAGCGTGGCGACGGAGGCAGGCGCCCGGCGCGGCCTAGGCGCCCAGGCTCCGTACGGCGGCGATCAGAAGCTCCCGTGGGATCTCCACGAGATGCTCACCCGGAGCCAGTTCGACCTCCGCCTCATCAGCGGAGACGCCAGGCCCCTGGACGGCGATCGTGCCGGCTTCGGTCAGATACAGCCGAGGACAGGAGCCCGCTCCACACGCGGGCGTGAGTGGGGTCATACGCATCCGGTCCGACCTCTCTTCGCGCGCCCCCGGCCACCGCCACCGACAAATCAGGCGTGGGTGGCGTGGCGCAGCCCGGACGGACTCGCCGTCCGTTACGACGGGATCGTTGAACCGAGTAGACCACAACAGCGCACCACACTCACGGACTGCGACGGCCGACGGATCCGTACCTCTCACCCGAAAGCACCCAGAATCATAAAAATAGGACAAGAAGTAGTCATACAACTACCCGATGTTGACAGAAACGGGCATTGGACGGGATTCGCGAAAACTCGCCGATTATTCCGGCTTAAGTACTTGCGATTCGCGGCCAGGACGGTCACGATTCGTGTAGGTCCTGGCGGTGGCCAGGGCCTCAAGGTCCTCCCGCACCCGAGGAGGTGCATGGATGTCTGGCACGGGGGCATGGCCATCCACCGAACCACGATTGTCAACGCGGCCGTGGTCCCCTTCGTTCACGCCTGTCCAACCATATGCGACGCGCCGGAGCATGCTTTCGCGGCCCATTCGAGGGGCTCGCCTGGAGCCAGACCGCGCTGACACAGGGCTGCGGGCGGTGTGAGATGACCGCGCTCACATCCATTGAGCCAGGAACTGAGATCCCAGTCGGGGACCTCGTCGTCATCGGTGTGGCGCTCACCGTCGTCGCCGCCTGCCTCGGCAGGCTCCGCGCCGCATTCATCCTCGGCATTCCGACACTGCTGCTCGCGGGCATCGCGTCGATACTCGGCTGGTTGCTCGGCGGCACGGCCGACAGCGGCAACACAGTCCCGCCGCCGGCGCGGAGCCTGTCCCCCGAGGCCACCGCCGGCGCCGCACCCGGCGGCGGCACGCACTGGGGCGCTTTCTTCCTGACCGTGCTCGGCGCGGTGCTCATCATCCTCGGTACGGTTGTGTGGGCAAGCTGGTCCAGGCGACACGGCGAGCGGTTCGAAAACGGGAACGAGACCGGGCCGGTTCCGCGCCCGGATCCCACCGCGCTGCGGTGGACACACTCCGACCTCCCCGTGTCCCTGTCGGAGCTGGACGACGACTTTTACCCCGATCTACCCGTCCAGCACCAGACGCCGCCGGACCTGAACGCATGGGCGCCGGAAACCGCACCTGCCGATGGCAGGGAGAGCACGATGGGCGGGCCCGGCCAACCGCGGAGCCGGCGGAATCACCGGGACCAGCCGACCGACCCGTTCTTCGAGAACATCGCGGCCCGCATCGACCGGATCGTCGGCCTGTATCTGAACGCGGTGACGCCCCGGCCCGGTCGTCCGGCCCGCGTCGATCTGCTCGCGCCGGACGCCCAGTACTTCGTCAGTGCACTGACCACAACACTGGACCTGTTCGGTGGCACGGCCCCGGCCGATCGGATGGAACCGCTCGTCGAAGCCGTCCGCGAGGTGGAACGTCGGTGGGACGCCGTCATCGGAACCCGGATCGGGCCGAACACGCCGGACGAGGCCGAGACGGCCAGGGCGCCGTCGGCGGCCCCACCCCGACCGGCCCCGGGACGCCCGGCCCGCGATACCAAAAGCACCGACGAGCACGCCGACGTGCCACGCCCCACGGCAGCGTCGAAGCACCGGCTGCGGATACCGCCACGGCCCGCGCCTCCCCCACGGCCCGCGCTCCCGCTGGTGCCCGGCGGCGCGAACAGCGACGGCGACCGGCGCCGCCGCAGGCTGCCGGGCGAGCATCCCGCGAGGAACCACCGAATCCGCCCGGAGCTCGACCGACCGGCGGAACCCGACGAGCCCGACGGGCCCAGCAGCCCTCGCGAGTCCGACCGGCCCGACCGCACCTGATCGCTTCCGATCGCCCGGCCGGCCCGGCCACGGGCCCACGGGCCCACGGGCCCACGGGCCCACGGCGACCCATCCGAATCGCGTCGACATCTTGATGTCGGCGCCCGCACGTCTCCGGGTCGGCCTCAGCTCGGGGGGAGGCCGACCCGGAGACCCACTCGCGTGCCCCTTTGTGGCTCTGTCACCGGCTCCGGTACCCCCGGCGACGCGGATCCCGGGTGGAGTCGCATGCGACGGCACTGCCGACGGTCGGGGAGGCCAGGATAGGAGCATGGCGACCTCCGTTCCCCGGGATCCGGCCGAGCCGGCCCTGCCCCCGCACGAGATCGACGAGGAGTTCCGCGCGCTGCCCGCCGCGGCCCTCACCGACGCCGCGCTCCAGGCCGCCCGAGACCTGGGTGCCGCCCACGCCGACATCCGGATCGAACGTCTCAAGGAGTCGTCGCTGTCGTTCCGCGACGCCGGCCTGGAGAGCCGTTCGGACGGTGTCACCGCGGGCTTCGCCGTCCGCGTCGTCCACGACGGGACCTGGGGCTTCGCCGCCGGTGTGGATCTGACCGTGGACGAGGCCGTGCGGGTCGCCCGGGAGGCCGTCGCCATGGCGAAGTTGGCGCGGCCGCTGAACTCCGAGCCGGTCGAGCTGGCCGACGAGCCCGTCCACGCCGGCGCGACCTGGGTCTCCAGCTACGCCACGGACCCGTTCTCGGTCGATCCGCGCGACCAGGTCGAGCGGATCGGCGGGCTGTGCCGGTCGCTGTACTCCGCCGAGGACGTCGATCACGTCGACGGACGGTTCGCCGCCGTCATAGAGAACAAGTTCTACGCCGACACCGCCGGGACGGACACCACCCAGCAGCGGGTCCGCGTGCTCTGCCAGCTCGAGGCGACCCGGGTCGACCCGGCGGGTGGCTTCGAGTCCATGCGCACCATCGCGCCTCCGGCCGGCCGCGGCTGGGAGTGGATGGTCAGCGGCCCGGCCGCCGGCTGCTGGGACTGGGAGTCCGAGATCGAGCTCATCCCCTCCCTGCTGGCAGAGAAGGCGAAGGCGTCGTCGGTGGAACCGGGGCGCTACGACCTGGTTATCGACCCGTCGAACCTGTGGCTGACGATCCACGAGTCGGTCGGGCACGCCACCGAGCTCGACCGGGCTCTCGGCTACGAGGCCGCTTACGCCGGGACCTCCTTCGCCACGCTCGACAAGCTCGGGTCGCTGCGCTACGGATCACCGGCGATGACCGTGACCGGCGACCGGACGGCACCGCACGGCCTGGCCACCATCGGCTACGACGACGAGGGCGTGCAGACCCGCCGCTGGGACATCGTCCGCGACGGTGTCCTGGTCGGCTACCAGCTCGACCGGCGGATGGCGGCGCAGAACGCGTCCGCGCTCGGCGTGGACCGCTCCAACGGCTGCGCCTTCGCGGACTCCCCCGGGCATGTACCGCTCCAGCGGATGGCGAACGTCTCACTGCTCCCCGCGCCCGGCGGGCCGTCCACGGAGGACCTGATCGGCCGGGTCGACCGGGGGATCTACGTGGTCGGCGACCGAAGCTGGTCGATCGACATGCAGCGCTACAACTTCCAGTTCACCGGGCAGCGGTTCTACGA
This sequence comes from Parafrankia soli, assembly GCF_001854695.1. Taxonomy (GTDB): domain Bacteria; phylum Actinomycetota; class Actinomycetes; order Frankiales; family Frankiaceae; genus Parafrankia; species Parafrankia soli. Next base: position 112,702 of record NZ_MAXA01000080.1, on the reverse strand, counting down.
GATCCGCAAGGGCCGGATCGTCGGCCAGCTGCGCGACGTCGCCTACCAGGCGACCACCACGGACTTCTGGGGCTCGCTGGACGCCGTGGGCGGCCCCGAGACCTACGTGCTGGGCGGGGCGTTCAACTGTGGCAAGGGCCAGCCCGGCCAGGTCGCGGCGGTCAGCCACGGCTGCCCGTCGGCGCTGTTCCGCGACGTCAACATCCTGAACACGCGCCGCGAGGGCGGCCGATGAGCGAGGGGCTCCCGGTGACGGGCACGACACAGGCGATCCGTGCTTCGCACGAGATCGTCGAACGGGCGCTGGAGCTGTCCCGCGCGGACGGCGCGATCGTGATCGCCAGCGAGTCGAGCACGGTGAACCTGCGCTGGGCGAACAACACGCTCACCACGAACGGTGCCGCGCGTGACCGCTCCGTGACCATCATCAGCGTGATCGGGCGCTCGTTCGGGGTGCGCTCCACCTCGACGGTGGACGGGCCGGGCGGCGGGGCCGATCTGGCGGGCCTGGAGGCGCTGGTCCGCGCCTCCGAGGCGGCCGCACGCGAATCAGACGACGCCGAGGACTACAGCGACCTGGTCGTGCCTGCGGCGGCGGCGGTCGGCGGCCGGTCCTTCACCGACCCGGCCGAGCGGACCAGCAGCGACGTGTTCGCCTCCTTCGCCGGCGACCTGGCCGAGGCGTTCGGCGCGGCGCGGGCGGAGGGCCGGCGCCTGTTCGGTTTCGCCGAGCACGACCACACCACGACCTGGCTCGGGACGTCGACCGGCCTGCGGCTGCGGCACAGCCAGCCCACCGGCTCGGTGGAGTGGAACGCGAAGAGCGCCGCCCCCGGTGGCTCCGTGTGGCACGGGCAGTCCACCCAGGACTTCACCGATGTGGACGTCGCCGCGACCGACGCGCGTCTGCGGGCCCGGCTGCGCTGGTGCGACCGGTCGGTGGAGCTGCCGGCCGGTCGGTACGAGACGCTTCTCCCCCCCTCCGCCGTCGCCGACCTCATGGTCTACCTGTACTGGTCGGCGGCCGGGCGGGACGCCGCCGAGGGACGCACGGTGTTCAGCCGCGCCGGCGGCGGGACGCGCGTGGGCGAGGCGCTCGGCCCCGCCGGCCTGCGCCTGTGGAGCGACCCCAGCGCGGCGGGCCTGACGACCGCGCCGTTCGTGACGGCTGGTGCGTCCTCGGCGACCTCGAGTGTCTTCGACAACGGGCTGCCGCTGGGACCGACCGACTGGATCCGGGACGGTCGTCTCAACGCGCTTGTCCAGACCCGCTCGTCGGCGCGCGCCGCGAGCCTGGCCGCCCCGGCCGCCGCGCCGAACGGCACCAGCAACAGCTCCGGCAACGGCATCAGCGCCGGCGCGGCCGGCCTCGCCGGTCAGGGCATCGCCGTGACCCCCTTCGTCGACAACCTGCTCCTCGACGGCGGCGGCACCGCCACCCTGGACGAGATGATCACCTCGACGCGGCGCGGCCTGCTCCTGACCTGCCTGTGGTACATCCGGGAGGTCGACCCTCAGGTCCTGCTACTCACCGGCCTCACCCGGGACGGCGTCTTTCTCATCGAAAACGGTGAGGTCGTCGGGGCGGTCAACAACTTCCGGTTCAACGAGTCGCCGGTGGACCTGCTGGGCCGCATCGCCGAGATCGGTGCCAGCACGCGGACGATGCCGCGGGAGTGGGCCGACTGGTTCACGCTGGCCAGAATGCCCGCGCTGCGGATTCCGGACTTCAACATGAGCTCGGTGAGCCCGGCGAGCTGACCCGCCCGACGCCGGCACCAGGCGGGTGCCGGCGTCGCCGGCGTCAGAGGTAGGCGCCGCCGAACGGCTCGTTGTCGCCCTGCTGCTGCCCGCTGGGCAGAGCCCGGCGACGCATCTCCTCGAGCTGCGCCCGCGCCGCCATCTGCTGGGCGAACAGCGCGGTCTGCAACCCGTGGAAGAGCCCCTCGAGCCAGCCGACGAGCTGCGCCTGGGCGATCCGCAGCTCACCGTCGGAGGGGGTCGCGTCCTCGTCGAACGGCAGCGACAGGCGGTCGAGCTCCGCGCGTAGCTCCGGGGCGAGCCCGTCCGAGAGCTCGGTGATCGAGCTCTGGTGGATCTGCCGGAGCCGAACGCGACTGGCGTCGTCGAGCGGTGCGGCCCGCACCTCCTCGAGCAGCTGCTTGATCATGGTGCCGATCCGCATGACCTTGTCCGGCTGGGACACCATGCCGGCGAAGGGGTTCTTGCCCTCGCCCGGCCCATCAGCGCCGGCCCGCCCGCCATGCCCCGCGGAGGGCGTGAGCGGGACGCCTACCGCGCCGGGGGCCTCCTGCAGGGCGCCGTCCGGGCCGACGACGACGACACGGGGTTCCGGTTGGTCTGTCATGCCCACCATCCTGCCCTCCTGGTCGGACGAATCCATCCGGTGGCACGGCGAACATCTCGTCCGGTCACGGCAGTTCACCCCGGCGGCCGAACCGCCGGCTCAGCCGCCCACCGTCATGACGACCTTGCCCACATGCCCGGACTCCTCCAGCACCCGGTGGGCCATGGCGACCTCGGTTATCGGCAGGACACGGTCGATCACTGGCCGGATCCGCCCGGCGGCGACCTCCGGCCAGAACTCCTCGCGCACGCCCGCGACGATCCGGGCCTTCTGCGCGTCCGGACGGGCGCGCAGCGAGAGCGCGTGCACGCTGGCCCGCTTGGGGAGCAGGGCCCCCAGGTTCAGGGTGCCCTTGGTTCCGCCCTGTAGCCCGATCACGACGAGGCGGCCCTCGGTCGCCAGCAGGTCCACGTTGCGCTCCAGGTACGACGCGCCCATGTTGTCGAGAATGACGTCGACGCCGTGGCCGCCGGTCTCCGCCCGCACCCGGGCGACGAAATCCTCGTCCCGGTAGGCGACCGTGATGTGCGCGCCGAGCTCGCGGCAGCGGACGAGCTTCTCCGCGCTGCCCGCCGTCGTGGCGACCACCGCGGACGGGCGCAGCGCCCGCACAGCCTGGATCGCGAAGGTGCCGATGCCGGACGCGCCGCCGTGGACGAGAAAGACCTCGCCGTCCGCCAGGGCCGCGCGTTCGAAGACCGTGGAGTGCACGGTGCACGCGACCTCGGGCAGGCCCGCGGCATGGATGAGGTCGACCCCGGAGGGAACCGGCAGCAGCTGGGCCGCCGGGACATTGACCTGGGTCGCGTATCCCCCGCCCACCAGCAGCGCGCACACCTCGTCACCCAGGGCGAAACCGTCGACCCCGGGGCCCAGCGCGGCCACCCGGCCGGAGCACTCCATCCCGATGATCTCGGTCGCGCCGCGGGGCGGGGGATAGAAGCCCTGCCGCTGCAGCAGATCCGCCCGGTTGACGGCCGTCGCCACGATGTCGACGGTGACCTCACCGTTGCCGGGCGGCGGGAGGTCGGGCACCTCCGACCAGCTCATGACGTCGGGTCCACCGGGAGCGCTCACCGTCACCGCATGCACGGACCTCACTGTACGGCGCGGGCCGGGTGCGCCGGCGCGAGCTCAGACGGGTTCCGGCTCCGGTTCCGGCCGCTCGGGGGCCGGCGGGGTGAAAGGGGACGGCTCGTGCGGCGCGGGCGGAAGATCGGGGGTGTCGGGGAGCAACGGCCCGGGATCGTCCGGTATCGGGGCGTCCGGGTCGAGCGGGGGCGGGTCGGGCCGCCGCGGAGTGGCGCCCGGCGTGCGCACCGGGCCGGGCGACTCCAGGGCAGGCGGTACTCGAGCGGTCAGCTCCAGGGCAGACGGCACCCGAGCAGTCAGCGCAGACATAGACATCGCCTACCCCGCACTCCGTCCGCGGGAAACATCGCCGTTCAGCGACGACGGCCACCAAGCCCCCGCTGCGAAACCCCCGGCCGCGACAGCCCTGGCTCGACAGCCCCGCCTCCGACAGCCCCAGGCGCGTGAACCCAGGAGGGACGGCACCAGCCCGGCACGAGACACCACCGCCCGAGCCTGGAACGGGTACCGCCAGGTCACGCGCCCAGCCAGGAAACGAATCCGACCAGGAGGCGATTTCGTCGGGATGTACCCCTTTCGCAATACTTCCGGCACGGAGTACCGTCCGGTCGAGCGGCGATGTCGTACCCGTTAACAAGGATCTCCCGCGGCCGCGGCGGAGACGCCCGTGGACACACGAGTATCGCCAAGACCAGCCGTGGGAGTGTGCCTGGTGAGTGTGGACAGCGCCGCGGACGTCGGCGTCCATGCGCCACGCCTGCCCACCGGCCGGGCGCGTCCGCCACGACCGGACCAGAGCGCGGGGGCGCACCGTGGACGCGGACCGCACTGGTACCCGGACTCCCTGGCCACGGGCGTGAGCACCGATGCGGCCGCCAGCGGCGCCCCGCCCCAGCGCCAGGGCTCCGACGACGGGCTCACCGGCTCCGACGATCGGCTCCCGGGCCGGCACACGGCCCGGGACGAGGCGGGGTGGTCCGACCTGGAGGACCCCGAGCCTGTTCCGGGCGAGGCGGCTGGGCCGGAATCTGCCGGCGGCACGGGCACGCCCCCGAACGCGCCGGTCGAGTTCCGGGAGTTCTTCGAGCGCCACCACCGCGAGCTGTCGCGTTTCGCCTACCTGCTCACCGGCGACCACGACGCGGCTGACGACCTCACCGCCGAGGCGCTCACGGCTGCCTGGTCCAAGTGGGAGCGGGTCAGCAGCGCGGACAGCCCACTCGCCTACGTGCGGCGCATCGTGGCGAATCTGGCCACCAGCCGGCTGCGGCGGGTGATCCGGGAACGCCGGGGGATGACCGTCCTCGGCATGCTGGCCGAACGCACCGAGCACGCTCCGGATGACGCTGACGTTCCCGCCGCCGTGGACCTGCGCGCCGCGCTGATGACCCTTCCAGCCAGGAAGCGGGCGTGTGTCGTGCTGCGGTACGCCTTCGACCTGTCCGAGGCGGACACTGCCCTGACGCTGGGAATCTCCGTCGGAACGGTGAAGAGCCAGACATCCAAGGCGGTGGCCGAGCTCGAACGGGTACTCGGCACCAGGCCCGAACTGACCCACTCCGACCCGCCGGACGGCACCCCGGCCCGAAAACCGGACGCGCGCCCCCTGGCCCCGCAGGCACCGCGCCGAGCCGGCGCCACGCGCGGCCGCCGGCGTGCGGCCGGCGGAACGGATCCGGCGAGCGTCGCCCGGTCGGCGCTGAACCGGCTGCGCGACAGCGAGGCACCCGGACGGCTCCGCGGCAGCGAGGGCTGAGAACACTCCCAAGACCCCGGAGCGCACAAAGGAGGACCCACCAGCACGTTCCTCCGGCGAGACGCCCTCGGATCCTGGAGACCTCACACCATGACTGTGTACGGCGGTGAGCGGTACCCACGACGATCGCGGGTCTCATAATGGACATGTCATGATCAGGGACCGTTTCATCTCGAGCTCTTCCCGCCGCCGGGTGGACGGTCACGGCACCGCGGGCGATCAGGCCGGCACCGGCGATCGAGCTGAGACCGGCTCGGTGGCGGCCTCGGCGCCCGTCAGCGACGGCTCCGGAGCGGCCACGGCCACGCCGCCGTCCTCCCAAGATTTCACCAGCACGCTGCGGTCCCTACTGGCCCGCGAGCTCACGGAGCACGATCCGGACACAGAACGCATCCGTGCCCGCATCGCCGCGATGGACCCGTCGGCAGCCCGGCATCTGGCGCCCGCGGCCCGGCCGGTCGATCATCCGGTGATCCCGGCGCCGAGAACGACGCCGCTGGCAGGGACGACGTCCCCGGCAGGAGCACCGCCGCCAACAGGACCAACGCCGTCGACAGGACCAGTAGAACCAGGACCGGCAGGAACCCCACCGCCAGCGGGAGCAGCCGCACGCCCGCGCGCGACCGCGCGCCAGCGCCGCCCTCGCCGGACGCGGCCACGCCTGCTCATCCCCACGGTCGTGGGCACGGCCGCGACCGCCCTGGTCGGCGTCGTCCTGCTGAGCGGCACCCTGTTCACCCCCCGACCGGACACGGGCACCGTGACGGCCGCGCCGACCCGGATTCCCCGCGCGGCCTCCGCCGATGCCGGAAATGCGCCACCGGCCGACAGCCTCGGCGTCACCCCCGCTCCGAGCAGCGCCGGGCCACCGAGTCCGGCACCGGGCGACGGGGACCCGGCCGTGCTGAGCCCCGAAGGTCTTCCGTCCCAGGGCGCGGGCGCGGGCGCGAGCGCGGCACCGTCCGGCGCGCCGGACGGACCGGCGTCCCAATCTGACCAGGGGACGGGCGGATCGGCGCCGCGGGACACCCGGCCGGGCAGCGGCGGCAGCGGCGACAACGGCGCCGCTCCCCGCCGCGACGACTCGCGCCACTCCGGCGGCCGGGACGGCTCCGGCTCCGCGGACCGCGGAGCCGGCGAAGCCGACACGCCCCCGGGTCGCGACGGCGCACGGCGTGACTCCGGCGGCTCCGGCGGCTCCGGTGGCTCCGGTGGCTCGGGCGGTGTCAGCGTGTCCACGGCGCCGTTCAGCCACGGCCAGGAAGTGAGCCTGCCGACGGCGGGGTGCCTCGACTGGGTCCTGTTCGGCGCGGACGGCGTCCAGACCCGGGCCGACATCCCGCGGCCCGGGATCGGCACCGCCCGGATCGAGCGCGGCCCCGGCTCTGGCTCGGGCGGATTCGCCAACCGCTTCTCCTGGCACGGCGGCCGGCCCGTCAGCTCCGGTTCCCGCGACGACGACCGACTGGTCATCGAGGGCTCCGTACGGCTGGACGTGGCCCTGGCCGGCCAGGCGCGGCGCCTCGATCTCTATCTGGGCTCCCCGGACGGCAGCGTGCGCGTCACCGTGGGCGATGGTCGGAACGCCTGGTCGCGCAGCGTGGCACTAAGTGCCCGGCAGCGGGGGGACGCCGACGGGGTGCTCTCCGTGTGGCTTCCCCGCGGTCAGGGCTCGATCGCCGTCACCGTGGCGGCCGGTTCGGGCGTCGGGCTGCTCACGCTCGCGGCGGGAGTCCTCTACTGAGGACTGCCGCGGCACGGGCTCCGAACCGCTTCAGCCACGCCACACAGTAGCCAACCAAAGAACATGACAGACACCAGGCAAACACCGAGGCCCATCAAAGGACTCTTCCCAGACAACAGAAAAAAACATCGCGAAAGATGGCAACCTGGCACACGGTCCGAAGCGACTGGACATATGAACGCACCGCCGTACTCCGCGCCAGGTTGCGGTGGTCGTTCCGGCCCGCCCGATCCCCGCTAACCCCCCCCAGCCGGGCGGGCGGGCCGCACACAGCGCGGAAGCTCGAACACCAGGTACGCCGCTCGGCAAACGAAGTGCCCTCCGCCGAGCGGTACCAGAGCTCCGTCCGGTGGGAGGGTTGCTTTCCGCCCGTCAGGCCCTCCCACCACACTTCCCCATGGCGCCCTCCCCCGCCGGCCGGCCCAGTCAGGCACCTCCCGGTGGCCCTTGGCACGGATCACACTGTGATCCGGGCCAATCGCCCGGTCGGACCAGTCGGAGCGGCCCCGGCAGGAGGCGTCCGCCACGTCCGGATCGTCTGTTGTACCCGCCGGCCCAACCCGGCGGGTAGCGTCGGTCCCGTGCGCAGGATCCTGCTCTCCCCGTGGTGGCTCGCCCGTCACGCGCTCGCGCTCGCACTGATCGCGTTCTTCCTCCGGATGGGCGTCTGGCAGTGGACGAAGGGCGAATCCGATCACGGCAGCATGCAGAACCTCTTCTACGGCGTCGAATGGCCGATGTTCGCCGCGTTCGTCGCCTACTGGTGGTATCGCATGATCTCCGAGGATCTCCGCCCACGCGACCCCGACGATCCGGGACCCCAGTGGGGCAAGGCCGGACGCATCGCGCCCGAGGCGCCCGCTCCCACGGGCGGCGACCCTCTGAACGGACCAGGCTCACTCGTGGCCGTACCGCGCCAGGGGAAAGCCGGAACCGTGGCGGTGACGCCCGCGCCGGCCCGGCTCGGCCGTCCGACGGCTGGTGATCCGCTGGCCGGTGATCCGCTGGCCGAGGTGGAGACCGACGAGGACCGCGAGCTCGCCGCCTACAACCGCTATCTCGCGTCGCTGTACGAACGCGACACCGCTGGCTCCGACAACGACACCAAGGGAGACCGCAGGTGACGGCATCCTCCGACCCCGTGACGTCACGGTCGGCCGCCCCGGCGTCCGGTCGGCCGGCAACACCCGGTGGGGGGCGTTCCGCGCCCGCCGCGGTCAGGTCCGCGCTCCTGCGCTACCGGATCATCGCCTATGTGGTCGGCGTCGTCCTGATCGCGCTGGTCGTGGTCGGAATGCCGCTGAAGTACCTGGCGGACGAGCCGTCCGTCGTGGCGGCCATCGGGCCGATCCACGGCGTGCTCTACATGGTCTACCTGGCGGCGACGCTCGATCTGGCGAGCCGGATCCGCCTCCCGGCCAGCCGGACCGTCCTGGTCATGCTCGCGGGCACGATCCCCTTCCTGTCCTTCGTCGCGGAGCGGAAGATCGCCGGGCTCGTCCGCGCCGGGCTCGCCGGCGCTGCCGGCACCGGCCGGGCACCCGTCTAGGCACCGCGCCCACCCCGCCGCTGCCGGCAGCGGACCAGGTCGTCAGGTCGCCGGGACGTCGGCCTCGCTCCCCCGCGGCTCGGGGAGGTCCACGAACGGCGGGCGCCGGATCCTGGTCGCGACGGTGATGGGAAGGGTCTCCCCGGCCGCGAGTCGGCGCGGCCGGGCGAGCCCGAACGGCCGCGCCGCGAGGACCTGAGCCCGCTCCATCCCGAACGCGAAGTACCGCCCGTCGGACCAGACCACAAGCTCCTCCGCACGCCGGCCACCGCGGCTCACGATCATCCGCCGGCGGCCCGGCTCCCAGACGATCGCCAGCAGGTGCTCCCCCAGCGTCTCCAGCGCGCGCTGGCCAGCCGCCCGGTACGCGCGCATCAGCGCGGACGCGACTCCCGTGCCGTGATCTCCGTCAGCCGCCCGGTCCCGCTCCCCGCGCGATCCCAGATCACCGAGCTCATCGTCAACAGCCCCGCCGGCATCACCCAGATCACCTGGGTCCCTCCGTTTTCCGAGGTGGACGGCGTCTCTGTCCGGTTTCCCCCCGCGCAGCGAGCGCAGCGGCACCGGCCGCCATGATCTCCCCGGCCGTAGCACGGTCACCGACCCCACGCCGGGGACGACCCACCCGTCCGCGGCATGCTCCGCGATCACGATGACCAGCCCGGACGGCCCCACAAGCACGGACGGCATCGGGGCGGCGGCGCTGTCAGCGGCCGTCACCACCCCGAACGGACCATCCAGGTGCACGCGACGCGCGGCGGGCAGACCGATCGAGGAAGCCGCGAGCATCCCGGTCAGCGCCGAGCGACGGACATCCGCGCCGTCCAGCCGCAGCAGCCCGCACACGGTCATGCCGTCCTCCCGCCCCGCGCGCGCCCTAGCGGAACGCCCAACCGCGCTCCCGCGCCGGAACGTAGCAGCTCGAGGACCCGCCGACCGGGCCGTTGCGCCCGATGGCCGGCTCGTCCGCGCCAGGTTGCCCCGCGGGACCCGTCAGCCGGTCGGTGTCAGGCGACGTTCCACTCGTCGCGGGCGGCGTCCGCGGGGACATCGGGCCCGGCCTCCGCGCCCTCTGCTGGACGTCGGCGCTGGTCCGGGATCCGCTTCGGCTTACGCGGGGCGATCTCGGGCGCGGCCGGGCACTCGACGAGATGATCGTCGAACCCGACCGCCGACGGCCAGATCTGATGACACGCCCGGCAGTGGGCTGCCTCAAGATCGGACCAGTGCTCGGCGCAGCCGCCACAGCTCATCGCGGTGGGGAAGTCGCGCAGGCGCGCGGGCTGACGGGAGGACTCGACCGGCATGGGCAGCGCCTGCTGGGCGGACGGGCCCGGACGGATCGGCAACGTCACCGAAACGGCACGTGGGGCGGTGTTCGGCGCGAGCGGGGCCGGGATCGCGCGCCGACCAGTAGAGCGGCGGGGAGGCACCGGGCCATCCTGTCGTACACCGGCACAAGCGTCACGCAACCGGGCGTCGACTCTTCAGAGTTCTTGTTCGTACGGCCCGCTTTTGGCCCTTCCAGGCGGCCACGCAGGCCCGCTACCTGGGCTCCCGCGCGAAGGACCGCACGATCGCGCCGCAGACCCACCTGCGGGGCGCGTCCACCTCCCGGGGGGACCTGGCCTGATCGGGTGAGGCCGGACGATCACTTCACCGGTCCGTTCGGATGGGTGGTGGGCACCGGATCCCCCCGGACTGGTGCCCACCACCTACCGCACGCCGCCCCCGTGCCGGCGTGCGCCCAGGCCGCGGGTGTGATTGGACGTTGGCCCCCGACCAAAGCGCCCTACCCCCGCCACCCGCTTGCCATCACCGAGTCTGCCGCCACCCCCCGATGCCGTCACGACCCCATATGCGCCGCCCGCCCGTCCCCCGCCCGGGGGTCCGGCCCTCCGGGAGATCCCGCATGGCCGGGCCCGAAAACCACGAAGCCCTGAACCCAGGATCGTGGGTTCAGGGCTATGCCGATGTCCCGAGACATCACAGAGCGGAGGGCGTGGGATTCGAACCCACGATGAGGATCACTCCCCATAGCGGTTTTCAAGACCGCCGCCATCGGCCACTAGGCGAGCCCTCCTGACCTGCGGAGACTCTGCCAGGCTGTGTCCGGCTTGCCGGAGTTCGTCTGTCATGTGCCCGCCGGGTACCTGACCAGGGTCTCACAGCCCGCGGCCGTGGTGTCCGGGACATCACCCGACTGTCTCGGTCGGGAGACGAAAGGCCCCTGACCCCGGCTCGTCAGCCGCGGCGGAGGCGGCCCTCGAAGCCGTCCCCGGCGAGTTGCTCGAAGAGCGCGCGGGCGCGGTCGTCCTCGGCATCGAGATGATCACCCATCGCCTCCTGGGCGTCCTGTGCGGTGAGGAAACGCAGGCTGTCCAGCGCGCCGCAGGAGCAGGTGACCTGCCACTGGCCGTCGGCCTCCTGGTCGGTCGTCGCGTCGGTGCAGCTGTCGTCGCCCAGCAGGAACATCGGCACGAAGCCGACGCCCGGTCGGCAGGCGCTCATCGAGATCTCGCCGCATCGCCTGTCCGAGGCCGAATGGCCATCCGCCGCCGCACGGGCGTCGGCTTCGGTCGGATGTTCGCCGTTGAGCTCACCGCACCGGCAGTGCACCCACCACGGACCATCAGTGTCTTCGTGGTCCACCGTGTTCTCCTCCGTCGTCGGCCTCGCGCCACGCCCATCGTGCCGGTCGCCTCAGGTGGTCCGCGCAAGATCGGTTTGATTGCGTCCGGCCCGGCCGGGCACGCCAGGACTGTGACCAGTGCCCATGCACCGAACACCGCGGGGCGGCACGATCGCCACACCTCGTGGGCGGCCCAGAAGCCCACAGCGCGCGCCGCACCCACGCCGCCCCCGTCCTCCGCGACGCCCGCCACACCCGCAGAGCTCGCAGAGCCCGCGGCTGATCGGACGGTCCCGCAGGTCGACGACGCGACCTCTGCGGCGGCCGGCAAGCTCAGCGAGGCCCTCGAGTGGGTGGAGCGCGCTCGGGGCGCGCTGTACTCCTTCCACCAGCTCTCCGGCCGCGCCGATCTCATTCTCGGCGAGGCGCTGGACGCCCTGCGCGAGGCCGGGCACCCGCGGCTGGCGGCCGAGGTACGGCGGGAGCTGCACGGCCGCAACGTGCTGGACGGACGGTGGACGTTCCAGATCGTCGAGGAGTACGACGACCTGTACTACCGGCCGTTCGTCAGCACGGAGGAACGAGTGCGCGCCCTGCTCACCGACGGCCAGCGGCACGTCTACGAGGCTCGGATGAAGGCTCGCGAGCGTTCCGGGGCCGGCCGCGACCCCTGGGCCCCCGGCGCCTGATCGACCGGCTTGCGCGGGCGGTCCCGGCCGCTGTCGGACGTCCGGTCGAGCGCCGTGGCGGCGGCCGCCAGCCGGGGCTGCAGGTCGCGCAGGATGTCCAGGTAGGCGGCCCGGGAGGTCAGCGCGGCACCGGCGAGGATCTCGGGGCCGCGGTGCGCGCGGGCAGCCCTGTGGATCATGATCAGCCCGGCTGTAGCGGCCCGGCCGGAGCCGGCTTCGGGCTCGGGTGGCTGCCGCGCGGCGCCGAGGGCCGTCGCGTAGGCGGTGTACCAACGGCAGAGGTCCCGCATGTCCTCGATGAGGATGCCCTGGGCGACGGCGAAGCCGGTGGCCTCGGCGCGGCCGGCGCCGGCCGCGCGTGGGAGATCGGGCGTCAGATCGGGCGGCCAGGGGACGTCCCCGTTCCACAGGAGCTGCGCCGTCCGCCGGATACGCAGCGCGCCGGCGGCGATCGTCATCAGCGCGTCGACGTCGAAGCGGCCCGGCGGCTGCTCGGCGAGGAACTGGCGTACGGCGTCGTCGAGGAGGCGGCCGGCCCGGATCGCCTCGCGGGCGGCCGGTGCCACGGCCGGATGCTCGGGGGCACCCGGCGCGTGCGGGACGACGAGATCGAGGAACGTCACCGCACTTCGGTAGGCGGATTCGGCGCGGGTCCGGATCACGGCGACCGCACCGCGGGGCCACAGCAGGGCACCGACGACGATGCTCACCCCGAACCCGATCATGACGTCCTGGATCCGTACTATGCCCACCCGCCAGCCGGCGGGTTCGACGATGTTGAACAGCATGAGCACGGCGACCGTGAAGCCCGCCTGGCCCAGTACGAAGCCCGACCTGCGGCGGGAGTAGCTCCCGAGCAGCACGGCGAGCGGGAGAACCGCCCACAGGACGGCGGTGTGGGTGCCGACGGCGACCACGAAAAGGCCACCCACGACGATGCCGACTCCGGTGCCGGCGAGCGCGCGTACCGCGGCGGAACCGGTGGCCATGGCGTTCGAGCGCAGGACGGACAAGGTCCCCAGCACGACCCAGAAGCCGTGCTGGAGCCGGCGGCCTGGGCGATGATCACCGCCGTGGTGAGGCCGAGGGAGCCGCGCACGCTGTTGCGGAACCACACCGACCGCGGGCTGGCGTAGCCGGCGGCGAGATCGGTCGCGGCGGTTCCCCGCTCGCGCACCAGCCGGCGCGTGTGATGGAACGCGTCCACGGCGCGCCGGACGGGACTCGCAGGCGGGCGGGGGCCGGTCACCCGCAGCACGTTCAGCGCCAGTTCCCTGGCCCCCCGGGCCAGCCGGCGCAGGCGGAACGCCTCGGCCGCGGCGAGGTCCGGTGGGCAGGCGGGCGCCGGCTCCCGCAGCTGCCGCAGCAACGCCGACCGCATCGCCCGCTCGGACCGTTCCAGTCGCGCGATCCCGAGCCGATCGTCCCCGACCCGCACCCCACCACCCCCGCCGTCGGCCCTGGCCCTGGGCCTGGGCCGACCGTGGTCGGACGGTCCGATGCGGGTGGCCGCCGCGCGCAGCGTCGCCGTGACGGCGGCGTGCAGCTCGGCGGCCTCCGCGGGAAAGCAGGCGCGGGCGGTCCGGTCCCGCTCCGGCCACGGAAGGGCGAACGGCACCAGCCAGTTGACGTCCATCACCAGGTGGCCAAGCGCCGCCGCACGGCCACCGACCCCGGTCGGGCGGTGGGCCGTCGCGACGAACTGCCGCCGCAGCCGCCGCAGCGCCGGCCAGAGATCGGGCGCCGGACGCCGCGACACGTCGGCCGCCGGACCGCGCGACACCGCCGCCGGCGGGTCCGGCACCTGGGGCTGCCAGCTCACGGCCGTCGCGAGCGCGTGGCAGACGTCCGCCGTCTCCGCGCGCAGGCGGTCCGGCGGGCGGCGCGGCCAGAGCAGCATCGCGGCGGTGATCGAGGCGACCGAGGCCAGCCCCCAGCCGACCAGCCGTTCCGGTATCGCCGAGATCGGGCCGGGTGTCATCACAGGCAGCACGAAGGCGAGCAACGCGGATCGGCCGGCGACGGCGACCTTGGCGTTCAGCACGCCGGAGAACATCACAACGAAGGCCACGACCGCGGTCATCGACGCCGCCAGCCAGGGCGAGCGCGAGCCGAGCGTGCCGAGGACGACCATCCCGGCACCGGTGGTGGCGAGCGTGAGGTAGGCGGTGAGCCGGGCCGGTCGGGGCCCGTCGAAGTCGACGAACTCGAGGAGCGCGTAGGCGCCGAACCAGGCGAACAGGCTCATCCGCACATCGCCGACAAGCGTGGAGACGAGGGCGAGCAGGGCGGGAGCGACGATCGCGACGCGAGCCGCCGAGGTGAGGCAGAAATGCCCGGGGTCGCTGTCGAATGCTCCGAACAGCCGCGGACGAGCCGCTCCCCGCCACCACAGCTGTCGCATCAGAGTATTCGCTACCCACAGTAGCGGCGTGGGATGCGCGCGGGCCCTGCTTCAGACCACAAACTGCCTGCCTGGAGGCAGCAATCGGCACAATCTCGACCGAGCATCCCGAGCCCGGCTTCCAGAAGGACCGACTCCCCAGCGCCCGACGCCACAGAGCCCGACCGGAACGACGTCCGGCCGGGCCCCCGCAGCCCCGATCAGTCGACTTCCCCAGCGGGTCAGGCGACCCGCTGGGGGCCAGACTTCCCGCGGTGGGTCAGGCGTCCCGCCGCTTGGCGGCGGCGAGGCCGATCGCCAGGATGCCGAGGCAGACTGCGGCGAAGTAGATCAACGATCCCCAGGGCCCGAAGGGCAGGCCCCCGACCACCGGCGGCCCGTCGTTCGTCTCCGGCTGCCCCGCGACGATGAAGTTGTTCCCGACGATGAAGGGCAGCCAGTCCTGGATGTGGTCACCGATGCGCGGGATGACCGGCAGCAGGCTCTCCGCCAGGAACAGGTAGACGAGCATGACCACGATCGCGCCCGCGCTGTGCCGGATCAACAGACTGAGACCGATCGCGAAGATTGCCGCGAGAAGGTAGATCAGCCCGATCCCGAAGACGTTGCGGTACTCCTGGCTGGTGTTCAGGACCAGCGGGGCGTCCGGCTGGATCAGGCGCGCGACGCCCCAGGAGGCCACCGCGGTGATCTCGCCGACGATCCCGGCGAGCCCGGCGACGACGACCGTCTTCGCCAGCAGCGCCGGCGTCCGGCTGGGAACGGCGAGGAACGTCGAYCTGATCGTCCCGAAGCGGTACTCAGTGGTGACGGCCAGCGCCGCCATCACCATCATCACGACGAGCCCGAAGTTGTACGCGAACTGCGTCACGCTCGGTGTCAGATCGGCGAGGTCACTCGGCTTGGTCGCGGCGCTGAAGACCGCGGTGAGGCCGACGGTGAGCGCGACCGCGAGGATCATGCACCACCAGGGCGAGCGGGTGGAGAAGAGCTTGATCCGCTCGACGGTGAGCAGCGTCATGGCTTGTTGACCCCCGTCCAGGCATCGGTACCGGGGCTGGTAGGCGCCGGTACCGACGGGCCGCCGGGGCCCGATGGTCCGGCGGGTGTCGCGCCCGGAGGGGTGGGAGCGGGCACAGCGCCGGGAGGAGCACCCCCTGGTGGCACCGCGCCGGGCGGCGGGCCGGCAAACCCGGGAACACCGGGTGCGCCGGCCGGCCCGGTGCCGACGAGCGGCCCGGTGGGGCCGACACCGCCCGCGTGATACTCGACGTCGCCGCCGGTCATCTGGATGAACGCCTGCTCCAGCGAGCCACGCGACTCGGAGAGCTCGTGCAGGACCAGCCCGACGGTGCCGGCCAGCTCGCCCACCTGCTCGGTGGAGCTGCCGCGAACCACCAGGGCGGCCGGGATGTCGGTGGTGGCGGGTGTCTCCTGGACCGCCAGGCCCTGGCCGGTGAGGACACTGTGCAGCCGCTCCATCTCGGGGCCGCGTACCCGCACCGAGGAGTCGGACGCCGAGTTGATGAACTCCTTGGTGCTCGTCTGCGCGATGAGTCGCCCGCGGCCGATGACGATGAGTTCCTGGGCGGTCAGCGCCATCTCGGAGAGGAGATGGCTGGACACGAACACCGTGCGACCCTCATCGGCGAGCCGATGCATGAACTGGCGAATCCAGAGGATTCCCTCCGGGTCCAGGCCGTTCACCGGCTCGTCGAACAGCAGCACCCCGGGGTCACCGAGCAGCGCGACCGCGATCCCGAGGCGCTGGGCCATGCCGAGGGAGTAGCCCCCGGCCCGGCGCCCGGCCACCCCGGTGAGACCGACGATCTCCAGGACCTCGTCCACCCGCTTGGCGGGCAGCCGGTTGGAAGCGGCCATCCAGCGCAGGTGTGCGCGCGCCGAGCGGTTGGGGTGGACCCACTTCGCCTCGAGCAGCGCGCCGACCTCGCGCAGCGGCTCCTTGAGCTCCCGGTACCTGCGCCCGCCGATCAGGACCTTGCCGGCCGACGGGTGGTCGAGCCCGAGAATCATGCGCATCGTGGTCGACTTACCCGCGCCGTTGGGGCCCAGGAAGCCGGTCACCTTGCCGGGCTGCACCGTGAAGGTCAGGTCGTTGACGGCAACGGTACGGCCGTAACGCTTGGTCAGCCCTCGTGCCTCGATCATCACCCTCCTTTCTGGATCATTCGTTATTCCTCTAGCTAATTCGTCTCTGCCGTGGGGAAATCCACGGCCATCACTCACCGGATGGTGGCATCAGGGGCCGACACTTCCCGACCAGGCGAGCAAGCGGTAGACATGTGGCCTGTCGGTCTGGTGACAACCCGAAGCTTCCCCGCGGACAGTGAACAAGAACACGAGGCGCGGCAGCCATCGGGCTAACCCCCGGAAGCGGGGTCGAGACAGCCGCAGGCTTCGGGGAAACCGGGGGCCTCGGGCGACGACGGCCTCGCGGGCCTCGGAGCCGGACCCGCGGACCCGCGGACCCAGAGCCGGACCCGCGGGTCTCAGAGCCGGACCCGCCCGGCGAGAATCTCCTCGGCCAGCTCGGACACCCGTCGGCGGCTGCTGCGCGCCGCGCGGCGCAGCCGTTCGAAGGCGGTGACGGCGTCCGTGTCCCAGACGGCCATCAGGTAGCCGACGGCCCGGTCAATGGGGACGCGGTAGTCGAGGGCGAACTGCAGCTGGCGGGCCAGCTTGGTGCTGCGGTCGGCGACCATACCGGCGAGCAGGATGCTCTCCAGCACCTGCCCGAACCGCTCGAGGGCCTCGCGCTCGGCGGAGGTCCACTCCCGGGGCGAGTCGTCGGCGACGTTCAACGTCCCGATCGGGCCGCCGCCCATCCGGATCGGCACGCCGAGGACCGCCCGCACCCCGCCGGCGAGCAGCCTGGGCCTGGCCTGCGGCCAGCGGGCCTCACCCGCGAGATCCGGGCTCACCACCAGCTCGTCCAGGACGAAGGACTCGACGCACGGGCCCTCGCCGAGCTCCTCCTGCACCTGTTCCAGCAGGCGCCCGCTGCTGTTGCTCGCGGCGACGCTGCGCAGGGCCCGGTCGGCGTCGACGACGAGGATGCCGGCGCCGTCGAGCCCGAAGACGTCGGTGATCGCGCGCACGGCCTCGGACAGCAGCTCACCGAGCTCTACCCGCTCGGGGACGAGGTGGTGCAGCCGGGTCAGGCTGGCGTCCAGGCGCGCCTTTTCGATCTCCATGTGTTCTCCCGCGACTGGCCGGAGGGCGCGGAGAGGCACCGTCGGCACGACCGCCGACTACACCCGCTCCACTCGCTCGGACGTGGTCAGCACGGCGTTCCAGGCTTCGGCGACGTCAGGGTAGAGCGGAACTCCAGGCGACGTGAGCAGCTCCACCATACGGTGCAGCAGCGGCCCCGCTCCGCTGAGCGCGACGGCGACCGCGCGGCGCTCCCCGGCGCGCCACAGCAGGTGCAGCACAGTGAGTCCGCGGACGTCGGCGAACACCCGGGACACGTCGAGCA
This sequence comes from Parafrankia soli, assembly GCF_001854695.1. GTDB lineage: Bacteria > Actinomycetota > Actinomycetes > Frankiales > Frankiaceae > Parafrankia > Parafrankia soli. The sequence continues at coordinate 94,969 of NZ_MAXA01000080.1, read as the reverse complement.
CCAGCCCCACAGGTCCCACAGGCCCGGGAGAGCGCGTACGCCGGGCGGCGACCGCGGTCAGCACGGCGTCGAGGGCGGGCCCGGCCGGCGCCTCGGTCGCCATGTCCAGGTCGCCGTCGAGCGCCGCCGTGGCACCCCACGGGTTCAGCCGTACCGTGATCTTCAGCGCCATGGGATCATCGAGAGTAACCAGGAAGCCCTCGGGGATCACCGGTCGACGCGCCCGGAACGCTCGGCGGGGTCGGAGACGTCATCCGGGCCCGCGCCGGCCGACGCCGGATCGGGCTCCTGACCTGGTTCACGCCGCCGCCGGTGGCGAGGTCCCACGTCGACCTGGCGACGTATCCGGCCGTCGAGCGCGGCCTCCCGCTCGGCCTCCACGCTCGAGCTGATCATCCCGAGCATCCGGGAGCGCTCGCCGACGTCCATGCCGGTCATCAGGCTGTCCAGCAGGCCGCCGCTCTCGCTCAGGAAGTTCGCGGGCCCACTCGCGGGCCCCGCCGCGGACACCTCGCAGGAGGCGTCCGCGGCGGCTCGGGGACGAGGTGCGCCCTCGGATCCATCGGGTTTACCGGCCGGGGCGGGAGTGGCCGGAACCTCGGCCGGGGCAGAAGGCGTGGGACGCGCCGAGGCATCGGCCGGACCAACCGGGGTTGGCGCCGCCGGTGTGCGGATTGCTCCCGTGCGGGCTGCTTCGTCGAGAAAAGAACGATCTGCGGGCATACGTCACACTCCGTGACAGGGCCGCAGACACAGGGCAGCACGAACTCGGTTCTGCGAAGGTACTACCTTCGCAGGCAAGACTGCCAGTGGATCTTTTTGGTGACCTCGGGGGCCCGAGGTCACCGCGAACCCGGCGGCCGCCTTTCCACCGCGGTCAGAGGCCGGTTCCGTGAGCTCCGGCGCCCGCCCGCGGCCTCAGGTCGAGCCCCGCGGCCAGGTCACGCCACTGCTCCCGCGGCAGCTCCCGGCTGCCGGTGAGGATCTGCGCGCAGACGTGATCCGCGCCGGCCGCGCGGTGCTCGTCCAGCCGTGCCCGGATGGTGTCCATGTCGCCCCACGCCACGAGGGCGTCGACCAGGCGGTCGCTGCCGCCGCCGGCCAGGTCGGCGTCGGTGAAGCCGAGCCGCCGCAGGTTGTTCGTGTAGTTCGGCAGGTCCAGGTAGACCGCCAGCGCGGCCCGCCCGATCGCGCGGGCCCGGTCGGCGTCCGTCTCCAGGATGATCTTCTGCTCGGGCGCGAGCAGTGCGCCGCCGCCGAGGATCTCCCGTGCCATCCGGGTGTGTTCCGGTGTGACGAGGAAGGGGTGCGCCCCGGCTGCCCGCTGCGCGGCCAGGCCGAGCATGCGCGGCCCGAGCGCCGCCAGCACCCGCGCCGAGACGGGGATGCCCACCGCGTCGAGCGCGTCGAGGTAGGACAGGACGGCGCCGTAGGGGTGGTGGTAGCGGCGACCCGTCGTCGCCTCGACCCGCTTCGCGTGCCCGGTTCCCACCCCGAGCAGCAGGCGGCTGGGATGGGCCTTCTCCAACATGCCGTAGGTGTCGGCCAGCAGGTCGACCGGTTCGGTCCAGATGTTCAGGATCCCGGTGCCTACACACAGGTTCTCGGTGGACTCCAGCAGCGCCGCCGGTAGTTCCAGGTCCGCCGTCGCGCCGCCCAACCAGACCATCTCGTAGCCGAGCTCCTCGAGCTCCTGGGCGGTGTCGCGACGTTCGGCCGTGCCACGTGGCCACTGCCCGGCGGGCATCCAGAGCCCGGTCCTGGCGACATTTATGGTCACTCGTGATCCCTTCTCGCTGGTCACATCGTCGTCATCGACGTCGCGATCCGATCGGGTCCTCCTACCCGATGCCGCGGTCCTCCTCACGTCTCGACGTGGTCCTGATGGGTATGTCACCCCGGCGATTCGGGACGTCCGTCCCTTGTCCGTCCGAGCCGCCAGTCCGGGTTGTCCACTCTGTCCACCGCGGTCGCGGGTGTCGTCGCAGGTCGTCGATGTCTTTCATGTCGGTCAACGGCCGCCGGTGACACCAACGGCCGCGGATCCGCGGTGTCCGGTGACGGGTGTTCCGGCTGGAAGCCGGAATCCCGGAGCTCAGGTGACCCCACCATCCGGCCATGCGGTGCGATGATTCATCCAGGCGATCGGCGCTTTCGGGCCGACCAAGGCCTGAACTCCAGCGTTGCGTACTCGACCGGCCTTTACGTATTTGACTGATATAGCGCACTTGGCCGGTATTGCGTATCTGACCGGCTTTGCGTACTCGACGTTTCGGCAGTGCCGCCCCGGGATGACCGGGATGCCACCACGGCGGCGGTTCGAGCGGGGAGGACCCTGAGTCGACCATAACCACGCGAGGGGACAATCGTCACGGCCGACGGGGACCGTGCGGCCCCCCGCGGGACGTCGTCCGGCGAAAGGGAAGCGAGTCATCCAGGTCGCGCCGCTCCCGCCCGGTGTCGACGGGCCCGCCCGGAAGTGGTGCTCACGCTGGCCCGATCGGGCCGTAGGCCGCCGTCTCCGGGTAGTGCCACGGCGCCCGCCCGATGCCCGCCCGGTGCTGTCCGCCGTCAACAGGCCGTCCACCGCCGGACGGGGCAGGCGGCGCGCGCCGGAGCCAGCTCGAAAAGCCTGCCCCACCAGGGATGCCGGTCTGGCGGGGCGGCCGGGTGGCGCGAGCGGGGGCCGCGGCTGTCCACAGCTCTCCACACACTTTCCACAAGTTATCCACAGGCTGTGGTGAAGTCATGGCCGGCACGCTCCCCGCCCCGGCCGCCCGCCCCGGCTGTGCCCGCTCAGACCGCTCCGAGCTCAGACCGTGCCCGCGCTCAGGCCGAGACCGGGAGGTCGGGGACGGCGGTCGTCTGCGACGCGGCCGCCTCGGGACGAAGGTCGTCGAGGGTCAGCGGATGCGCCGGCGGGCCGGCCACGACGATGCTGGACGTCACCTTGAGGTCCGGGCCGACGTGCAGCAGTTCCCCGCTGGCCATCAGCCGCCACCGTGGGTCCTCGTCCATCCGCTCGCTCTCGACGACCACCGCGGGGCGGGTCGTCAGGTCGACCGAGCGGACCCGGATCTCGCTGAACGGGCTGGCGTGATCCAGGTGACGGTTGTTACGCCCGCCCGGGGCCCGCTGGAGCACATGCAGACCATTCGTGTCGGGATACCGCAGCGCCCACAGATCGTCCCCGCTGGCCAGGATCATGTTGATCGAGTAGAGCGGCAGGTTCTCGGCGATCCAGTTCGCCGCGGCCGTGATGCCCGCCGCGACGTCGCCGTCCCGCGCCGCGATCTCGCGGGTGATCAGGGCGAAGTAGCGCTCCGAGTCGGTGTCGCCGAGCACGCCGGAGCATGTCGTGCCAAGCTCTGCGTCGAGCTTACCCAGCCCCTCGATGACCCCGTTGTGGGCGAAGATCCGACCATCCTGGACGAATGGGTGTGTGTTGCGGTTATCGACCCGCCCGGTCGAGGCGTGCCGCACATGCGCGACGAACGTCGACGACGTGACCTGCTGCGCCTCGCGGGCGAACGCCGTGTCGGCGCGGGAACGAATCGCCTGCCTGACCACCTCGGGCCGGCCTTCGTCGTCAAAGAAGCCGAAGCCCGCGCCGTCCGGGGGACGGCGGGTCTGGGCCCGCGGGCTGTCTGGCGCGTCCAGCAGCCAGAAGGTCGCCTGGATCCGCTCGCCGCCGCTGCTCATCGCGAACAGATGACACATATCAGACCTCCTCGCACCGCGACGGTCCCATCTCGGAAAGTGATGATCCACCACGCCCCAGACCGCGCATGTAGGGGAAGGTAGCTGACCGGTCAGGGTTCGTGGCGTCTTCTGGGCCATCCCCCCGATCCACGGGATCACGCCGGGCCCGGGAACGTGACATGTGTCCACTTGTGGCCTCATGCGGCCCTACCACTTTCCGGACAATCAACCGGATCAGTCGTAAAGCATCCGACGAGAAGCGGCCGATCGCGGACCGAAGCTGTCCGCTGGCCACGGCAGACTCGGGACATGCTCGAGACCTCGGCCCGCCTGCTCCGGCTGCTCTCGCTGCTGCAGACCCACCGAGACTGGTCCGGGGCGGACCTGGCCGACCGCTCGGGGTCACCGCCCGCACCGTCCGGCGGGACGTCGACAAGCTGCGCAGCCTCGGCTACCCCGTGCACGCCGCACCCGGCACGGCCGGTGGCTACCGCCTCGGCGCGGGTGCCCAGCTGCCGCCCCTGCTGCTCGACGACGACGAGGCCGTCGCCGTCGCCGTCGCCGTCGCCGTCGCCGTGAGCCTGCGCACCGCCGCCGGCGGCTCGGTCGAGGGCATCGCCGAGTCCGCCATCCGTGCGCTGACGAAGCTCGAGCAGGTCCTGCCGACCCGGCTTCGGCACCGGGTGTTGGCGCTACACTCGGTCACAGTGTCCCTGCGTGGCACGAATCCCGCGGCCGTCGACCCGGACGTCCTGATGGCCGTGGCGACCGCCTGCCGCGAGAACCAGCAGCTGCGGTTCGACTACCGCGACCACGACGGGACACCGACCGCGCGGATCGCCGAACCGCACACCCTCGTCCACACCGGGTGGCGCTGGTACCTCATCGCCTGGGACGTCGGCCGTGGCGCCTGGCGCAACTTCCGCCTCGACCGCATCGCGCCGAAGACCCCGACCGGCCCGAGGTTCACCCCCCGGGACCCACCCGCGGACGACATCCAGGCGTACACGTCCTGGTCGGTCTCCACCGCCGGGTACCGGTACCAGGCCCGCGTGCGCTACCACGCACCCGCCGGGGTGATCGCCGCCTCGCTCAGCCCGACCTCCGCCGTGATCGAGGCACTCGACGACGAGAGCTGCCTGGTCCGGACGGGTTCCAACTCGCTGGACGCGCTCGCGATCTACCTCAGCCTCGTCGACGCGGACTTCGACGTGCTCGAACCGCCCGAGCTCGTCGACCGCGTCCGCGAGCTTGCCGGCCGGCTCGCGCGAGCGGCACCGCCGCCACCACCCACCGACTGAAAGCGGCTCAGGATGGCTGCCAGGGCGGCGCGACGCCCCAGCCCCAACGCGGAACCGGCGCGTGCGGCATGGGTGTGGCGCCGGGCGTGGAGTTCTCGACGGCGAGGCGGGTGCCCCATTCGACATAGCCCATGAACGCCGCCCGGAACTCGGGATCGCCCGGCAGCCCGACCTCGTCCGCCGCGTCGACGAGCAGGCTCACCCACCGTCGGCGCTGCGGCTCGGTGATGGCCCTGCCGACGTGGTGGGCGAGCTTGTTCTCGTACCCGCCGCGTTTCTCGGTGTACTCGGCCGGGCCACCGAAAACCTCGCCGAGCCACATCGCCACGTGGTGGGCGTGCGCCGGATTCATGCCCGCGAACAGCGGCGCGAGAAGGTCGTCCTCGACGACGGTCTCGTAGAAACGGGTAAGGAGCCGCTCGAAGGCCTCGGCGCCGCCGGCCCATTCGTAAAGGGTGGGCGGCTCGGGTGCTCCCCCGCCCCGCCCGGCGACCGCCGTGGGAGAATAGTGCTGCATCTCCTCGATGTGTTCGACGTACGGCCCGATCTGCGCCAGGAACTCACGGAACTCCGCGCTCCGCCGGAAGCCGTCCAGATGACCGGCGACCGAATCCCACTGAATGCGCAGGATGTACTGGACGTTCGTCTCGACGCAGCGGGTGAGCTCGAACGACAGGCAGTTCCGCGACCGCTCGAGCACCGCTGCGGCTCGCGAATACGCCTTCTCGAACTCGTCAGTGCTGTGTTCCGGTATCCGGTATCGGATGTACTCGACGATCACAGCCGGATCACCTTTTCACCTCCGGCGACTGGGGAGAACCCGAAACTATCAGCGGGAAACCTGGCATAGGCGATCCGCATGGTACGCACAAAAAAGTGCGTACCATGCGGGCACGGCGTCCCGCGAGGAGTGGTGAGGAGTGGTGACGATGTCCCCGGACACGCCCCAGCCCCCGGGCACGGCGCGGCCCGGCCGCAGCTATCACTGCCACGTCGAGGTCACGGTCGACGTCATCGGCGGGAAGTGGACGCCGGTCGTCCTCGCCCATCTGAAGGAACACGACCGGCTACGGTTCGCACAGCTGCGCCGGCTCATCCCCGACATCACCGAGAAGATGCTGGCGCAGCGGCTGCGGGAGCTCGAGGCGATCCAAATCGTCGACCGGATACCCGTCAGCACGGCACCGCCGCACGTCGAGTACGCGCTGACGGCGCAGGGCCGGTCCCTCGCCCCAGTGCTGCAGGCGATGTGGGAGTGGGGCCGGGACTGGGCGGCCACGAACCGGCTCGCCGTCGATCCGGTCCAGTTCCGCCACTGACCCGCCCGCTGGCATATTCGGGCCCATGTCCGCGCAGGCGACACCACCCGCGACGGTCCGCACGGCGGCCGCAGCGGTCCGCACGCCCTGGGCTCCCGACAGGAGCGCCCTTCGCGGGCGCGTGGCCGTCGTCGCCGGTGCCACCCGCGGCGCGGGTCGCGGGATCGCGGCGGCCCTCGGTGAGGCCGGCGCCACCGTCATCTGCACCGGCCGCAGCAGCAGGACGGGCGTCCTGCGCTCCGACTACGACCGCGCCGAGACGATCGAGGAGACCGCGGAGCTCGTCACCGGGCTCGGTGGTGCCGGCATCGCCGTCCCCGTCGACCATCTGGACCCGGAGCAGGTGCGGCGGCTCGCCGACCGCGTCCGCGCCGAGCACGGGCACCTCGACGTGCTCGTCAACGACATCTGGGGCGGCGAGGTCCTCAAGGGCGGGCCGAGCGAGTGGGACACGCCGGTCTGGGAACACGGCCTCGACCGCGGGATGCGCATCCTGCGGCTCGCCGTGGACACCCACCTGATCACCTCCCACCACCTGCTCCCGCTGCTGATCGACCGCCCGGGCGGGCTGGTCGTCGAGGTGACCGACGGGACGACGGACTACAACGCGGCCAACTACCGGATCTCCGTGTACTACGACCTCGCCAAGGTCGCCGTGAACCGGCTCGCCTTCTCGCAGGGCCACGAGATCGCCCCGCACGGCGGGACCGCCGTCGCCGTCACGCCCGGCTGGCTGCGCTCGGAGATGATGCTCGAGGCGTTCGGCGTCACCGAGGAGACCTGGCGCGACGCCCTCACCCCGCCCGACAGCGCCTCGACCGGCGGCGCTCCGACCGGCGGTGCTCCGCCGGACTTCGCGTTCTCCGAGTCGCCGCGTTATGTCGGGCGCGCCGTCGCCGCGCTGGCCGCCGATCCGGGACGGGCCCGCTGGAACCAGCGCTCGGTGACCTCCGGCCAGCTCGCGGCCGAGTACGGCTTCACCGACGTCGACGGGTCACAACCGGACATCTGGCCGCGCCTGGAACGTCCGGCGGAAGCCCCGGCGCCGGCGGCCGGTCAGGAGCCGCACGCGCCCCGGTAGCGCGTCCCGGGGCTCCACCCTCCGCTGGCCGCCCACTGACCGGCCAATATGATGAAGATCGGCATTTTCCGATAATCTCGACCGGTTTCTGCAGTCTCGACTGGTTTTGACGATCTTCATCCGGTTCCGGCGGTCTCAGCCGGCATGCCGGAACCGAAGCGGGCCGGCATCCGGAGGGCATGATGCGCAGCACGCCACCGAGGACGGCGGGAAGCGACCCGCACCCGCCGCCATCCGGTGGCCACGCACCGCAACCCGCGTCCCTCCCACCCGAGACGCCGACACGCGGGACGTCGGCGGCGGGCGGAACGTTCACCCGTGCCTGGGACGCCGTCTTCACCCCGCTCACCCCGCTCACCGCGCACGACCCGGACGAGATCAGCGGCTACCCGCTACGGGCCCGGATCGGCGAGGGCGGCATGGGCGCCGTGTACCTCTCGTACACCCCCGGCGGACGACCGCTCGCGGTCAAGGTGGTCCGTCCGGAGTTCGCCGCCGACCCCGACTTCCGCGCCCGGTTCGCGAAAGAGGTCGCGATCGCACAGCGGGTGCAGGGCCCCTACACGGTTCCGGTCATCGACGCCGATCCCGACGCGGTGCGCCCGTGGATCGCCACGGCCTACGTCCCCGCCCCGTCGCTCGCGATAGCCGTAGCACGGACGGGTGCGCTGCCCGCCACGACCGTCCTGATGCTGATCGCGGGTGTCGCGGAGGCCCTGCAGTCCATTCACCGGGTCGGGGTGATCCACCGCGACCTGAAACCAGGAAACGTCATTCTCGCGGCGGACGGCCCGCGCGTCATCGACTTCGGTGTCGCGCGCGCCCTCGACGCCGCGACGGCCGCGATGACACAGACCGGAGCGCGCCTCGGAACACCCGCCTTCATGGCTCCCGAACAGGTTCGCGGGGCGCAGCTCGACCGATCCGGTGACATTTTCGCCCTCGGGGCCACCGCCTACTACGCCCTGACCGGCCGGCCGCCGTTCGGCGTCGACGCCGCCGTCTTCCACCGCATCGAGCACCAGCAGCCCGACTGGGACGGCTGCCCGCCGCAGGTACGCGATGTTCTGGCCCACTGCCTGGAGAAGGACCCCGCGCGCCGGCCGACCCCCACCGAGCTGATCGAGCTCTGCCGACTGATCGCCCCGATCGACCAGCTGACCTCGGACGAACAGTTGACCACCGGCGCGGGGTGGCTGCCCCCCACCGTCGCCGCCGAGGTAACCCGCTACCACCTCGCCCCGCTGCCCACCCCACCCCCGACTCCAGCTCCGTCCCCGGCCTTCACCGAACCGCCTACCGCCGCCCCCGCCGGAGCCGGCGGCATCCCAGCGGCCGGCGGCGTCGCAGGAGCCGGCGGCGTCGCGGCGGGTGGAGCACCGCGCCGGTCCGGCCACGGCCGCCGTCCCTGGCTGGTCGGCGCGATCGGCGCGGTCGCGTTCGTCGTGGTCTGCGCGCTCGCCGCCGTGCTACTCACCCGCTCCGACGAGCCGTCGCCCTCCACGCCCATGGTCGCCTCGGCCGTGAACGGGCCCACGGCGGACCCCGCCAGGCCGCCCTTCGATCCGAAGGCGGGCCTCCCCGGTCCGGTGGCGCCCGGGCCGGGCCTGCCCGTTCCCGGCACCCCACCGGGTGGGCTGGGAGCCGGCGCGCCCGGTTCACCGCCCGCGGACGCGGGCGGCCCCGCGACTCCCCTCACCCCACCGCCGGCCGCGACCACGCCGGGAGCGACCGCGCCACAGGCACCGGCCCCCACCCCGAAACCGGCGCCGTCCAGCACGGCCGTGAGCGGATGCCCCGGCAGCCCGAGCCACGGCTACAACGGCGACGGGTACGGCGTGCTGACCGAGGCCTCCTCGCTGCGCAGCGGGCCGTACGCGGCATGCGGCGCGGTCGCGAGCCTGGCCAAGGGCAAGAAGGTCTGGCTGCACTGCAGCGTCGTCAACGGCCACAACAACCTGTGGTGGTGGGCCCGCCTGGACGGCTCCACCACCGCCGGCTGGATCTACGACGGAAGCCTCAAGCTCAGCTACGTCGACGACAACGACGACGGCAGGACGCGGATCTACAGCTGCGACGGCACGTACGTCAACCGCTGACACCACTCGCCACTCCGCACAGCACCGCGCACTGTCCGCCGGCAGGCGAATCGCTGTTCACGGTGCACATCCAGGCGATCGTCCCTGCCCCAGGAGATTCCGCCCGTTTCGCGTCAACCTGACCGGACATGCCGACATCTATCCGAATGCGGCAACCACGCCGCAGAGGAGGACTCGATGACGATGTCCGATCGACCGGGCCGACGCCCGGCCGGCAACGGAACCACCCGCACGCGCCGGAGGCGGCACCTGGCCGCACTGACGCTCCTGGTAGCCGCGGTCTCGGCCATGATCCCCGCGCAGGCGGCCCTGGCCGGGGGAAACGGACCCCAGCCGTTCGTCCGCGCCCGGGCGGAGGCCGCCGTCAAGGCGTCCTACGCGCAGGCGTTCACCGGCGGCCAGGACCCGGCGCACAGCCTCGCCGCGGTCGAGGACGGCCCCGACCGGGCCKCCACCCTCGCCCAGGCGACGCAGAACTTCCCCGAGGCGACACACACCGCCGCTGTGACCACGAGCGACATCGTCTTCACCGACCCGCGGCACGCGGCGCTTCGTTTCCGCATCGCCTACCAGGGCGGGATCGACTTCGGGGAGCAGAACGGTAACGCCCTGATCGTCGATGGCGAGTGGAAGGTCAGCCGCGGCACCTACTGCATGGTCATGGGATGGGCCGGCGCCACCTGCCCATCACCGTGAGCTGCCCATCACCGTGAGCTGCCCATCACCGTGAGCTGCCCATCACCGTGAGCTGCCCATCACCGTGAGCTGCCCATCACCGTGACGCGGCTCTCGGCCGCCAGGTGGAACGCGGCCGGCGGCGGCCCGAGCGGGCTGCCGCCGGTCCGCGCGCTCCCAGCTCTGTCACCAGGTCAGTTGATGGCGAGAAGCTCCACCTCGAAGAGGAGGTCGGAGTTCGGCGGGATGACGGGCGGGAAACCGCCGGGGCCGTACCCGTAGTCGGGCGTGATGGTGAGCACGGCCTTCTCACCGAGGGAAAGCTGGGGAACCCCCTCGTCCCATCCCTTGATGACCCTGCCGACACCGATCTCGGTGACGAACGGCGCGCCCCGGTCACGGGACGAGTCGAACTGCCGGCCGTCACGCAGGGTGCCGACGTAGTGAATCGTCACCCGGTCCCCCTTCTTGGGGAAAGTCTTGCCGTCTCCCTGCGAGAGGGTTTCAATCGAAACGCCCATGCGATCAGCCTTTCCTCGATGGTGGGACGTGTGCCTGCGCCGGCAGGCTCCCCCGGCTGGAACCGGGCAAACTGCCACCGCGGACCGCCGCTCCCCCGCGGACAGGAACCGGGGGTGCCCCGGAAGTATGTCAGCGCACGCCACAGCATCATCGGTGCCGGTCGGTGAGGCGGAGCGCTGGGACGGCGTGGCCCTGCCGTCCGGTCGTCCGGTGCGCAGCCATAGGATCACTCATCGTGCCGGGGGAAACGGGCGGTTTCGCGATGGTCTCCGATAAGCATCACCGGAGGCCGGGCGCCCGATCATGATGATTGACCGAGCGCGGGTGGCGGCGGCGCTGCCCGGCTACGAGCTGGGCGACGTAGGTCCTCGCGATGTTCGCGCACGAGGCGCCGCTCGACGCCGACAGGTTCTTCGCTGACCTCGACGCCGTCGTCGACCAGGGGCTTCCCGGTGAGTGAACGTGCCTGAACGGCTCAGCCGAAGGTAGCTCGACACGAACGATCCTGTTGAACGTGCCGCGAGGATCGGACGACTGCAGCGCACCGAGGCAGGACCCATCCCAAAGAGGGAGAACCACCCCCACCAGCCAACCAGGCCCGCCGCTCGGGGGCTTCGGGGGTCGCCCCCCGAAAAAACAACGGCCCCCCGGGAAGCCGCCCCCCAGGGGCGGCAACCACAGCGAACCGGCTCGAGCGGGCGACGGGAATCGAACCCGCGTTGCAAGCTTGGGAAGCTCGTGTTCTGCCTCTGAACTACGCCCGCATGGTGCTACCGCATCTTACTGGACTCGGGCGGCACGTGTTCCACCGCCACCCCCGGACTTCGCGCTCAGGCTGGTCCGCCCCCGGTCTGTCACCCTGGTCGGCCCACGGCCCGGTCACCCGTCGACGGGGTGGACGTCGGCCGCGCGGGTGACCTCGGTGCCGTTGCCCTGGTGCAGGAACCGCAGCGGCTCCCGGCCGGCKGGCTGCCTCGGGCGTTCCTGTGCCGGCACCGGTGGGACGTCCAGTTTGCAGGGCTGGTCGGGTGAGACGCGGACCTTCTCGCCGTGGTGCAGAATCGTGATCGCCTCGCCCTCGAGCACCGTGTAGGTGGCGGACGAGTCGACCACCTCGACGCGGAGCTGGCGGGAGCGCACGCGCAGGCCGAAGGCGAGCCGGCTGAGGCCTTCGGGCAGGCGGGGGCTGAAGGAGAGCAGCTCACCGGTGTCACGCAGCCCGCCGAAGCCCTCGACGAGCGCGATCCAGCTGCCGGCCAGCGAGGCCATGTGCAGGCCGTCGCCGGTGTTGTGCTCGATGTCCTTCAGGTCCATGAAGGCGGCTTCGCGCAGGTAGTCGTGCGCGAGGGACATGTGACCGCATTCGGCTGCCATGACGGCCTGGCAGCAGGCGGAAAGCGACGAGTCGCGGACGGTGAGCGCCTCGTAGTAGGCGAAGTTGCGCGCCTTCTGCTCGGCGGTGAACGCGTCGCCGCGGCGCTGCATCGCCAGTACCAGGTCGGCCTGTTTCACGACCTGCTTGCGGTAGAGGTCGAAGTAGGTGAAGTGGAGCAGCAGCGGATACTGCTCCGGCCTGGTCTGTTCGAAGTCCCACACCTGGTGCTCGGTGAATCCCTCGGACTGCGGGTGGACCCCGAGGCGTTTGTCGAACGGGATGAACATGTCCTCGGCGGCGTCGCGCCAGCTCGCGGCGGTCTCCGCGTCGACCCCGAAGGCCCGGGCGTGTTCGGGATGGCGCCGGACGGCGTCGGCCGCCCCGACGAGGTTCCGCTGGGCCATCAGGTTGGTGTAGACGTTGTTGTCGGCGAGCGCGGAGTACTCGTCCGGGCCGGTCACACCGTCTATGCGGAAACGGCCGGAGAGGTCGTGGTGGCCGAGGGAACGCCACAGCCGCGCCGTCTCGATGAGGATCTCCAGACCCACCTCGAGCTCGAACTGCTCGTCCTCGGTGGCCCACAGGTAGCGCAGGACGGCGTCGGCGATGTCGGCGTTGACGTGGTAGGCCGCCGTCCCGGCGGGCCAGTAGCCGGAGCATTCCTCGCCGTGGATGGTGCGCCAGGGGTAGGCCGCGCCGTCGAGGTTGAGTAGTTGGGCGCGCTCGCGGGCCAGCGGGAGGATCGAGTGCCGCCAGCGCAGCGCGTCGGCGGCGGCGGCCGGCGCGGTGTAGGTGAGGACGGGCAGGACGTAGCTCTCTGTGTCCCAGAAGGCGTGACCGTCGTACCCGGGGCCGGTGAGCCCCTTCGCGGGGATGGCCCGGCGCTCGGCCCGCGCGCCGGCCTGCAGGACGTGGAAGAGCGCGAACCGGACGGCCTGCTGCACCTCGGCGTCCCCGTCGACCTCGACGTCGGACCGGCGCCAGAAGTCCGCCAGATACTCGCGCTGCTCGGCGACGAGGCCGTCCCAGCCGGTCTGGCGGGCGGCGACGAGGGCGGCGGTGGCCTGGTCGCGCAGCGCCGGCAGAGAGCGCTGCTCGGACCAGCCGTAGGCGAGGAACTTGACCATCCGCAGGGTCTCGCCCGGCTTGAGGACGGCCGTCGCGGTGACCCAGCCGGTGTTGGGCTCGCTCTCCGAGGTGACACCGAGCGAACGCGGGCCGTCGAAGATGTGGTCCATCGCCGCGGCGACCCGGATGTCGCTGTGCCGGGTGCGGTGGACGAGCTCGACCATGGTCTCGCGGGCGCGGTGCCGTTCGGAGATGAGCGGCGACTCCAGGACGGCGGCGGCGCGCGGGTCGCCCCTGCGCCCCGGAAGCTGCTCGTTGGCGACCAGCTCGGACTGGATGACGACCCGCGCGGTGTCGCCCACCGGTTCGATCTCGTAGTGGATCGCGGCGGCGGAGCGCTGGGAGAAGGAGATGAGACGCTGGGTGCGGATCCTGACCCGCTGCCCGGCCGGGGAGACCCAGTCGGCCTCCCGGCGCAGCACCCCCTCGCGGAAGTCGATCGTGCGGGTGTGCGCGAGAAGGTCCCCGTAGCGGACGTCGAACGGCTCGTCGTCGACCAGCAGGCGGACGATCTTGCCGTTCGTGACGTTGATGACCGTCTGCCCGGACTCGGGGTATCCGTATCCCGCCTCGGCGTACGGAAGCGGCCGCAGCTCGTGGACGGAGTTCAGGTAGGTACCGGGCAGCCCGTGCGGATCGCCCTCGTCGAGGTTCCCGCGCATGCCCACGTGCCCGTTGGACAGCGAGAACAGCGACTCGGAGCGGGCCAGGTCGTCGATGTCGAGCCCGTGCTCGGTCAGCGACCAGGACTCGATGGGGTAGGAGGGCCTGCCGATCACGCGTCGCCCCCACCGGTGGCCGGGCCGGCAGACGCGGAGCCGCCAGACGCGGAGCCGGCGGAGGCCGGGCCGGTCGAACCTCCACCGAGCAGTTCGGCGAGGTCCTCGACCACCCGGTCGGCGCCGTTGCCGCGCAGCGCCTCGGCGTGGCCGACCCGGTCGACCCCCACCACGTAGCCGAAGCCACCGGCCCGGCCCGCCTGCACCCCGGCGATGGCGTCCTCGAAGACGGCGGCGGCGCCGGGGGCCACCCCCAGCGCCTCGGCACCGGCCAGGAAGGTGTCGGGGGCCGGCTTGCCGGCCAGGCCGCGCTCCTCGGCGACCAGGCCGTCGACCCGCGCCAGCAGCAGGTGCTCGATGCCGGCGGCCCGCACCACCTCGGCGCAGTTCGCACTGGACGACACGACCGCACGCGGCACGCCGGCACGCTCGAGCTCCTCCAGGTAGCGGACGGAGCCGGCGAACACCTCCACGCCCATCTCCTTCAGCTTCTCCAGAAGCAGGATGTTCTTCCGGGTGGCGAGCGCCTGGATCGTCATCCCGGACGGCGGGTCGCCGGGCACTCCGGGCGGGAGGTGGATGCCCCTGGAGTCCAGGAACGCGCGCACGCCGTCGGCGCGCGGGCGGCCGTCCACATGGTCGGCGTAGTCGGTGGCGATGTCGAAGGGGACGAACGGGTCACCGGACCGCCTAGCCCAGTTCTCGAGGAAGTCGTCGAACATCTCCTTCCACGCCGCGGCGTGGACGGCGGCGGTACGGGTCAGTACCCCGTCCAGATCGAACAGGCATGCCTCGATGTGATCCGGTAGCCCCAGCATCGGTCCCCATCCTGGATCGTCGTCCGGCTGCGTCGCCAGCTCCCTCGCGCGGACTGGTTCCCTCTCCGCACGGCAGTTCCCTCCGCAGTCAGAGTGTCACCGAAGGCGATGTCCCGTGACGGCAACCTCGCACGCGTCCGGGATGCTCCTACCCGAGACACCGCGACTCCCACACCGCGACGGCGGCGAAATCACCGCAGTCCGCACATCCCGCCATCAGAGGGCAGCGATGATCCACCGGGCTCGTGCCGGCGGGACGTCCAGGCGGCTGCGGTAGCGTCCACGAACGTGCTGCTGTCCGACCGGGATATCCGGGCCGAGATCACCGCCGGCCGCGTCCGGCTCGACCCCTACGACGAGGGGCTGATCCAGCCGTCCAGCGTGGACCTGCGGCTCGACCGCGCGTTCCGGGTGTTCCAGAACCACCGTTACAGCCACATCGACCCGGCCGTGGAGCAGGAGGATCTCACCGAGCTCGTGGCGCCCGAGGGCGACGAGCCGTTCGTCCTGCACCCGGGAGAGTTCGTGCTCGGGTCGACGCTGGAGGTCGTGACGCTCCCGGAGGACCTCGCCGGCCGACTCGAAGGCAAGTCGAGCCTGGGCCGGCTGGGCCTGCTGACCCATTCGACCGCCGGGTTCATCGACCCGGGCTTCTCCGGCCACGTGACGCTGGAGCTGTCGAACGTCGCGACGCTGCCCATCAAGCTCTGGCCCGGGATGAAGATCGGCCAGCTCTGTCTGTTCCGGCTGTCGACGCCGGCCGAGCACCCGTACGGCTCGGCGGTCTACGGCTCCCGGTACCAGGGTCAGCGCGGGCCGACGCCGTCCCGTGCCTACCGCGACTTCACCCGGGCGGCCGTGCCCGAGATCCCCAACGGATCACACGGCGCCTGACCGCACACACGACGACGGCCGCCCCCGAATCCCCGGGGGCGGCCGCGACGGCGTGGCTACTGCCTGATCCACTCGCTACCGGTTCAGCTGCTCAGCGGCTCCGCTGTCGGCGTGGGCGTCGGCGCGACCAGTGAGCGGGCCAGCAGCTGCGAGACGTCGAGCACCTCGACGCTCTCCTTGGCCTCGCCGGCGAGCTTCTTCTCGGTGACGGCGTCGGAGAGCATCACGATGCAGAACGGGCAGGCTGTCGAGACCACATCGGGATCGAGGCCGAGGGCCTCCTCCATGCGGTCGACGTTGACCCGCTTTCCGATCTTCTCCTCCATCCACATCCGCGCGCCGCCGGCGCCGCAGCAGAAGCCACGGTCCTTGCAGCGGTGCATCTCCTGGCCACGGATGCCCGGGATGGCCTCGAGGATCTCCCGGGGCGGGGTGTAGACCTTGTTGTGCCGGCCGAGGAAGCACGGGTCGTGGTAGGTCACCGAGGAGTCGATCGGGGTGATCGGGACGAGCTTGCGCTCCTCGACGAGCTTGCCGAGCAGCTGCGTGTGGTGGACGACCTCGAACGTCCCGCCGAGCGAGGAGTACTCCCGGGCGAGGCTGTTGAAGCAGTGCGGGCAGGTCGCGACGATCTTCTTGACGCCCGTCTCGTTCAACAGCTCGATGTTGGCCTTCGCCATCTCCTGGTAGAGGTACTCGTTGCCGAGGCGGCGCGCCGGGTCACCGGTGCAGGACTCCTGGCTGCCGAGGATGGCGAACTCGACCCCGGCGGTGTGCAGCAGCTCGGCGAAGGAGCGCGCGACCTTCTTGGCCCGGTCCTCGATGGCGCCGGCGCAGCCGACCCAGTAGAGGTACTCGACCTCGTCCGGGATCTGCTCGCCCTCGTCGAGGATGCGCACCTCGAACGGCAGGCCGTCGGTCCACTCGGTGCGCGAGCGCGGCGAGACACCCCACGGGTTGCCGTTGTTCTCCAGGTTGCGCAGCATCACGCCGGCCTCGGACGGGAACGCCGACTCGATCATGACCTGGTAGCGGCGCATGTCGACGATGTGGTCGACGTGCTCGATGTCCACCGGGCACTGCTCGACACAGGCCCCGCAGTTGGTGCACGACCACAGGACGTCGGGGTCGATGACCCCGCCCTCCTCCGCGGTGCCGACGAGCGGGCGGTCCACCTGGGGCTGACCGGGCTCGGGGACACGGCCGAAGCCGGACTCGGGCACGTGGTGGTGCACCTTGTGCTTGCCGGAGCCGTCCTCGGACGCGCTGGCGGCCGCCTTCGTGGTCTCCTCGGCGCTCTCGCCGTCCTCGGCGCCCTTGGGCGCGAGCAGGTAGGGAGCCTTCGCGAAGAGGTGGTCCCGGAGGTCCATGATCAGGAGCTTGGGCGACAGCGGCTTGCCGGTGTTCCAGGCCGGGCACTGGCTCTGGCACCGCCCGCACTCGGTGCAGGTGGAGAAGTCGAGCATGGCCTTCCAGGAGAAGTCCTCGACCTTGCCGACCCCGACGATCGGCTCGTCCTCCTCCATCAGCTTCTCGATGTCGGGCGTGGTGCCCAGCGGGCCGAGCGCGACCGGCTCCCGCTTGAGGATGACGTTGATCGGCGCCAGGCCGATGTGCAGGTGCTTGGAGTAGACCACCAGCACCAGGAAGCCCATGATGATCGCGATGTTGAGGAGCAGGAACACCGTCTCGATGTGTTCGTTGGTGTGCTCCGAGAAGGCATCCAGCGGCAGGCTGACCAGCCAGGACGCGAACGCCCACTTGGTGTCGCCCTGCGGGTGGGTGCCCGCGTTGAACTGGGCGCCACGGGTGATCAGCAGGGTCACGATGACCAGGGTGATCATCCCGAGGATGACCCAGGCCGGGCCGATGTGGGAGCCGTAGAACCGGGACTTGCGGTCAAGCCGGGCCGGGGCGTTGCGCAGCCTGATGACCGTGAAGGTGATCAGGCCCGCGAGCACGGCGACTGCGAAGAAGTCCTCGAGGAACCCGATGGCCGCCCAGTGCCCGAACAGCGGGATGTGGAAGTCGTGGTCGAACAGGGCCCCGTACGCCTCGACGATCGTCAGGCCGAGGATGGTGAAGCCCCAGAAGGTGAAGGCGTGCGCCAGGCCGGGCACCGACCACTTGAGCAGCTTGCGCTGGCCGCCCACCTMGCTGATCTCGGTCCAGATCCGGGTCGGCAGGTCGTCGAGCCGGCCCTCCGCCGGTTGACCGGACCTGATCAGTCTGGTCAGCCAGAAGACGCGGCGGCCGGCCACCGCGAGAGCGATCAGCGTGATCGCTAGACCGATCGCGATTCTCACAGGTCCTCCATCTGTGCTATCCGGTCAGTGCTGACCGGTGTTGACCGACGACAACCGGTGCCGCCCGGCGACGCGGCGAGCCTACCCGTACCCGCCGGTAACTTCCTGAGCGCGACGGCCGCCCCACCCTTGGCCATCAACGCGGAGCGTTCCGCTGCCACCGCGACCCGCGTGACGGCCATCGGGCCCACTCCGAAGCGCAAGCCTTCCCGTGACCGTACGACCCGCGACGAGCGGAGTGACCAGAGACACGTCACGATCACCGGACACGCATCACTCCCCCTCCGAAAGTCCCACAACGACACCATCCGGGGTGGCTCCCGGGGGCCATCACCTTTAGATCCCCCGCTCCCGACCCCGAACACCCCCGACCCTGCCACGACGTGGTCCGAGTGGGGCGGGATCGGGGACCTATTGGGCTGATCTTGCCCGGCGTGCCGGGGGGCCTGCTACTTTGAGTGGCAGACAACCGCCCGAACCACGACTCTCCGCACTGTCCGTTCTCGTCTGGCCACCCCACGAGCCCCAGGTGGGACCACATGGTCCAATCGCCGGGTGGCACGCGTTGTGGCACTCCGCCGGCCGGCGGCCTGTTGCTCGTGGATCATCCAGAGCGCTGATGTCAACTCTTGTGATGACCATGAGCCTCCCCGCACCATGGGGTGGGTGCCTCGGTCCGGGCGGTCACGGGATCACGCCGTGACCGGGTCGGGCCAGAGGTTTCAGCCGGCCGGCTACAGCGCTGTCGCGACGACGCCCGGCGCGCTCCGGAGAACGGTCTCCAACCACGTTGACGACCCCTGCGATCCATGGTGGGCACGATGGCGACGAGCACCAGGCCGGCGACGCCCCGGGCCGGGCGGCCCGGGTTCTCCCAGCACACGGAATACCTGCGCGCGCGAGAGAACCAGGCGATGGTCCGACGCGACCGCCTGGCGCGCGAGGTGCCGCGCGCGGCCATCCGCGCCGCGGTGGTCGGCATGGGCCTCGGCCTGGTCATCGGGTTCGGGCTCGGGCTGCCCGGTCTCGGCGTGGCCGTCTTCGTGGTCCTGCTCATCGTCTGGCCCGGTGGCATCGCCGTGGCCGCCTTCGGTGTCTCGCCGGACGTCGAGACCCTGCGCGAGGCGGCCGAGGCTGAGCGCAAGACCGCCCGCGCGATCTCCCGGCTCCGCCGACACGGCTATGTGATCATGCACGACCGGGCCGTCCCCTACTCGCAGGCCACAATCGGGCACCTGCTGATCGGTCCCGGCGGCGTCATGATCCTCGGCAGCGACACCAACAAGGGCATCGTCCGCTACACCAAGGGCGGTGCCATGGTGGACGGCGAGTCGCTCAAGCCCGCGATCGACAAGACCTCATGGCTCGGCGGCGAGGTGCGCAACCAGGTCCGCGCCGCCCTGCCCACCACGAAGATCCCGGTCTACCCGGTCCTCGTGATGGTCGAGGCGAGCGTCCTGTGGAGCGACGGCGCGCTGGACGGCGTCACGATCATCAGCGTCAAGGACGTCGTCAAGTACGTCCGGAGCAAGCCCGGCCGGCTCAACCCCGGGCAGGTCCAGCAGGTCCTCGCCGCCGCCCAGCGGCTCTTCCCGCCGTACTCCTCCAACCGGCTCGCCGAGCACGTCGTCGTCGACCGCGACCAGTGGCTCACCCTGATGGACGCCCTGCGCACAATCCGCGAGCGCGGCGGCGACGCCTCCGAGATGCTCGAGCGCCTCGCCCAGATCGAAGCCGACCTCGGCCGCCAGGCCGATCTCATCGACCGCGCCGGCATGCCCCTCGCCCGGGCCGCCGACCAGCCCGACGGCCCGACCGACAGCCCACCGCCCGCTTCCGGGACGGACACGGCGACCGACGCGATCGGCCTGCTGGACGTGGACGGAACAGGCACCGCCAAGTCCCTGGAGGGACCCCCGCGAGCCCGCCCCGGCGAGGGCCGGCGCGGCCGCATCCTGGCCGCCGTCCGCCAGCCACGGGGCAGCGAGTCCATCAGCACGTCGAGCCGGCCCCGCGGGGGCGACGGCCCGACGACGGCAAAGGGCGACCAGCCCCCCGCCCCCGGCGACGACCGCGCCCACCCGCCCTCCGGGCCCGGATCCGGGTCGTAGGCCCGTCCTGCCGGCGCGTCTCGGGCAGCACGGCGACTCGAAGAACCTGACAGCCCCGCGCCCCCGACCGGCCGCACAGCCCTGATCAGCGCCACCGGCTCACGCCCGGACTCCCATCCTCAAAGATCACCCCACAGCCCCTCCCGGGCAAAGCGTGGCGGTTGGGTGAGTCCTGGCTGTCACTGAGCCGCCGCGCTTTTCTGGATCTTGCTGCGCCGGGCGCTCCGGGGCTGTCCTGGCGCCTCCTCGCGGTGATCGGCGCCTGCCCTCAGGCCGCGCGCCCCGGAGCCCGAGGCGCCTGAAGCCCGAAGCCCCTGGTGTCCGAAGCCGCAGGATGCCCGAAAACCCCGAGACGCCAAGGCCCCGGCATACCCGTGACGCCGGATGCCCCGCGACCGGGCGGAAGTCGCGGCGGCACCAGCCCTGCATCAGGAGCGACGCCTCGACCACATAAGGTGATACTTGAGGTGTCCGACCCCGCAAGTCCGTCCGACGGAGCAATATTGAGTGGACAGGACTCAGGTTCGTCTGGTTATCCTAAGAGCGTCCATCCTGAGTCGACCGTACTCAAGTCGGCTCCGGGCGCGGGTGCGCGCGACCGGAGCCGGGTGGCAGCGAGAGACAGCAGCGCCACAGCCACACCGCCACAGTCGCACCACCAACATCCGCACCAACGCAGCCGCGCACACGACCGACGCTTCGGCGCAGGACGCAGTCCGGGGCTCACACCAACTAGGGCGTCCCGCCGGTCTCCACCAGGCGGGCCAGCATGATCGAGAGGCATACAGACATGGCACGAGCGGTCGGTATCGACCTCGGCACCACGAACTCCGTCGTGAGCGTGCTCGAGGGTGGAGAGCCCACGGTGATCGCCAATGCCGAGGGTTCCCGGACGACTCCGTCAGTCGTGGCCTTCGCGAAGAACGGCGAGGTGCTCGTCGGCGAGGTCGCCAAGCGGCAGGCCGTGACGAACGTCGAGCGGACCATTCGGTCGGTCAAGCGTCACATGGGCACCGACTGGAAGATGACGGTGGACTCCAAGGAGTTCACCCCCCAGGAGATCAGCGCCCGCATCCTGCAGAAGCTCAAGCGGGATGCCGAGGCCTACCTGGGTGAGTCGGTGTCCGACGCCGTCATCACCGTCCCGGCCTACTTCGACGACGCCCAGCGGCAGGCGACCACGGAGGCCGGCACCATCGCCGGTCTGAACGTCCTGCGCATCGTCAACGAGCCCACCGCGGCGGCGCTGGCCTACGGGCTGGACAAGGGTGAGAAGGAGCAGACCATCCTGGTCTTCGACCTCGGTGGCGGCACGTTCGACGTGTCCCTGCTCGAGATCGGCGACGGCGTGGTCGAGGTCAAGTCGACCTCCGGCGACACCCAGCTCGGTGGTGACGACTGGGACCAGCGCATCACCGACCACCTGATCAAGACCTTCAACGGCCAGCACGGTGTCGACCTCGGCAAGGACAAGATGGCGCTGCAGCGCCTGCGCGAGGCCGCCGAGAAGGCCAAGATCGAGCTGTCGCAGTCCACCCAGACCTCGATCAACCTGCCGTACATCACCGCGTCGGCCGAGGGCCCGTTGCACCTGGACGTCTCGCTGTCCCGGGCGGAGCTCCAGCGGATGACGCAGGACCTGATCGACCGCTGCAAGGGCCCGTTCCAGCAGGCCGTCAAGGACGCCGGCATCAAGATCAGCGACGTCGACCACGTCGTGCTCGTCGGCGGTTCGACCCGGATGCCCGCCGTCGTGGACCTCRTCCGCGAGCTGACCGGCGGCAAGGAGCCGAACAAGGGCGTCAACCCGGACGAGGTCGTCGCGGTYGGCGCGTCCCTGCAGGCCGGTGTCCTCAAGGGTGAGGTCAAGGACGTCCTGCTGCTCGACGTCACCCCGCTGTCCCTGGGTATCGAGACCAAGGGCGGCATCATGACCAAGCTGATCGAGCGGAACACGACGATCCCGACGAAGCGCTCGGAGATCTTCACCACCGCCGAGGACAGCCAGCCCTCCGTGCAGATCCAGGTCTTCCAAGGCGAGCGCGAGATGGCGGCCTACAACAAGAAGCTCGGCATGTTCGAGCTGACCGGCCTGCCCCCGGCCCCCCGCGGCATGCCGCAGATCGAGGTCACCTTCGACATCGACGCCAACGGCATCGTGCACGTGTCCGCGAAGGACCTGGGCACCGGCAAGGAGCAGTCGATGACGATCACCGGCGGCTCGGCGCTGCCGAAGGACGACATCAACCGCATGGTGCAGGACGCCGAGCAGTACGCCGAGGAGGACCGCCAGCGCCGGGAGGAGGCCGAGACCCGCAACCGCGCCGAGTCTCTCGTGTACTCGACGGAGCGGTTCCTGGCCGAGAACGGCGACAAGATCGAAGCCGGCGTGAAGTCCGACGTCGAGGAGAAGCTCAGCACGCTGCGCGGCGCGGTCGGCGGCAYGGACATCGCCGCGATCCGCGAGGCGGCGGACGAGCTGACCAAGGCCAGCCAGGCCATGGGCGAGTCGATGTACGCCCAGGCCGCGGGCGCGCAGGGTGCCCCGGGCGCTCCCGGAGCCGGGGCGGGCCAGGCCGACGACGACGTGGTGGACGCCGAGATCGTCGACGAGGAGGACAAGAAGTGACCTCTGCCCACGGCGAGCACCGGCTGGACGACAGCCGGGCCGGCGGGGACGGCGGCCCGGAGGAGCCCATCGTCAAGGACAGGCGGCGCATCGACCCGGAGACCGGCCAGGTCCGTGGGACCGCCGCCGGTGCGGCCGCCCCCGGCACCGAGCCCCTGGGCCCGGCCGGGGCGGGCCCGGCCGACGCCGACTCCGAGCTGGTCGCGTCGCTGCGCGGCCAGCTGGGCGAGCGGACCGCCGACCTGCAGCGGCTCAAGGCCGAGTTCGACAACTACCGCCGGCGCGCCGCGCGCGAGCGCGACGCCGCCGGTGACCAGGCCGTCTCCAAGCTGCTCGGCGGGCTGCTCGGGGTACTCGACGACATCGGCCGCGCCCGCGACCACGGTGATCTCGAGGGGCCGTTCAAGGCCATCGCCGAGGCGCTGGAGACCGCGCTGGAGTCGACGGGCCTGGAGCGGTTCGGCGCGCCGGGCGAGGTGTTCGACCCGCACCTGCACCACGCCCTGATGCACTCGTACCGGTCGGACGTCGCCGAGACGACCTGCGTGGAGATCTTCCGGGCGGGTTACCGCCGGGGGGACTTCGTGCTCCGGGCCGCGCAGGTCGCGGTCGCGGAACCGTCCGACGACAGCGGTGACCAGCCGTACGACGACGGGCCGGGCGAGGGCATCTCGGACCGGGTGACCGAGGTCGGCCTCGGTGGCGGGCATGACGCCGCCGAGGGTCAGCCGGCCGCCGGCGCGTCTCCCGGAAGGGAGAACGCTCCCCTGCCGGACGACACCGGCAGTGTTCCGGGTCCGGACCGCGGGGGACCGACCGTCAGCGCCGACTGAAGAGATGGCCTACTGAACCATGCCGATGGACCGTTCGCGTGCCTCCCGCCCGGTGCTCAGCGCCGGGCGGGACGGCTCGTTCCGACCTGACCGGCGGCCGGCTGGCCCTCGGCGCCCGGATGCTCCCGATGCCCGCGCGCCGGGCTCTTTCATGACGGAAGGAGGGGCGCCGTGAGTGTTCGCGACATGGTTGAGAAGGACTACTACGCCGCTCTCGGTGTCCCCAAGGACGCGTCCGCGGCCGACATCAAGAAGGCGTACCGCAAGCTCGCCCGGGAGCTGCACCCGGACAAGAACCCCGGGGATGTGAAGGCGGAGGCACGCTTCAAGGAGGTGTCCGAGGCCTACGACGTCCTCTCCGACGAGAACCGCCGGCGGGAGTACGACGAGGCCCGGGCGCTGTTCGCCTCCGGCTCCTACCCGGGTGCGGGTGGGCGCGGCGGCGGCATGGGCGGGTTCGGGACGCCGGGCGGCTACGGCCCGGGTGCCGGGAACCTGAACCTCGACGACCTGCTCAACGGCAACGGCGGCGGGCTCGGCGGGATCTTCGACAACCTCTTCCAGCGGTCACCGACCGGGCGCGCCCCGCGTCGCGGCACGGACATCGCGGCGGAGGTGACCATCTCGTTCGAGAAGTCGCTGACCGGCCTCGAGGCGACGGTGCGGCTGCCCGGGGCCGCCACCTGCGCCACCTGCGCCGGCATCGGGGCCCGCCCCGGGACGTCCCCCCGGACGTGCCCGGTCTGCCGAGGCCTCGGCGTGATCTCCCGGTCGCAGGGCGGGTTCGCGCTGTCCGAGCCGTGCCGCGACTGCCTGGGCAAGGGCAGCCTGATCGACCACCCCTGCCCCGACTGCCACGGCACCGGCCGCCGCGAGCGCGAGCAGCGCATCCGCATCCCGGCCGGGGTCAGCGACGGTCAGCGCCTGCGGGTACGCGGGCGCGGCTCGCCCGGCGAGCGCGGCGGCGCGGCCGGTGACCTCGAGGTCACCGTGCACGTGCAGAGCCATCCCGTGTTCGGGCGGGAGGGCCACAACCTGACGATCAACCTGCCGGTGACGATCACCGAGGCGGCCCTGGGCGCCTCGGTGAAGGTACCGACGATCGACGGCACCCCGCTGACGGTCAAGGTTCCGGCCGGCACCTCGAGCGGACGGCGGCTGCGTGCCCGCAACCGGGGCGTCCCGCGCCCCGGCGGGGAGAACGGTGACCTCATCGTGACGCTCGAGGTGACCGTTCCCAAGCCGTCCGAGCTCTCACCGAAGGCGCGCACCGCGCTCCAGGAGTTCGCGCGGGCGCATCCCGAGGACCCTCGTGAATCCCTGATAGCCCAGATGGAGGGACGGGCATGAACGCGCGTCCGAACCGTACGTCCGATCCGCCGCGCTCCCCGCGCGGCGCGGGTGCAGGCCCCGGAACGAGGGCTGCCGGGCCGGCGGCGGGCGGGGGCCCCGCCGGCATGGTGCCGCCGTCTCCCGGCAGAAACAGCCCCATGAACGGGAGTGGCACGGTGCACGACCCCGGTGCCACCTATTACCAGCCGCCCGGCCCCGCGGCCGGCCCGGCGCACGACGACGACGCCCCGGTGTACGTGATCTCCATCGCGGCGCAGCTCGCCGGGATGCATCCCCAGACACTGCGGTCGTACGACCGGCTCGGGCTGGTGACCCCCGGCCGTACGGCGGGCCGCGGCCGGCGCTACTCCGCCCGTGACGTCGCCCTGCTGCGCGAGGTCCAGCGCCTCTCCCAGGAGGAGGGCGTCAACCTCGAGGGCATCCGGCAGATTCTGCACCTTGGTGCCCAGGTGGTCGCGTTGCAGGCGCAGGTCCGTCAGCTGGCGGAGGAGCTCGCCGAGGCCCGGGCCGACGCGGACCGCCGGGTGGCCGAGGCCCACGCCAGCCACCGGCGCGACCTCGTCCCCATCGAGCGAGGCGCGGTCGTCGTCTGGCGACCGGGCCATCGCCGCTGACCCCGGCTCCACCAGACACAGAGTCCGAAGACCAGGTCCGAAGCCCGGTCCGATGCCGACGACAAGTCGGACACGGGTGCCGGTACCGGGTGCCGGTATTGGGCGCCGGGCCGGGCAGCGACGCGGCGTCGGTACCCGGACCGGCGCCGCGGTCGCCGGGCAGCTCATCCGGGCGCGGGCCCCGGACCCGTCCGCGTCTCCACAACAACGACACCCCGGCACCTGAAAGCCGGCCATACCGACGCATGTCCAGCAAGTTGAGTGGGAATGACTCAGGTATACTGAGCGTTGTAGCTGGTGGACGCAGTTCCACGCGATGTCGCGACCACCGAACCGCGAGATCGCGTGGGACCAGTGACTGAAGACCGCACGACATCGGATCGCCTCGAGACACAGGGATCGCCATGAACGCTGACCGTCTCACCGCCCGCTCGCAGGAGGCTCTGTCCTCCGCGATCAGCCGTGCCACCGGCGACGGATCGCCGCTCGTCGACCCGCTGCATCTGCTGACCGCCCTGCTCGAGGCGCCCGACGGTGTCGGTGCCGCCCTGCTGGAGGCCGTCGGCGCCCCGGCGGCGGACATCCGCTCCCGGGCGGAGGCCGCGGTGGGCCGGCTCCCCCGCGCCGCCGGGGCCAACGTGGCGCCGCCGCAGCTGTCCCGGCAGCTCGTCGCCGTCCTGAACAACGCCGAGCGCCAGGCCGCCCGACTCGGCGACGAGTACACCTCGGTCGAGCACCTGGTCGTGGCGCTCGCGGAGGAGGGCGGGGAGGCGTCCCGCATCCTCGCCGAGGCGGGCGCGACCCCGGACGCCCTGCGCGGCGCGTTCGACCGCGTCCGCGGCGGCGCCCGCCGCGTCACCAGCAGGGATCCCGAGGGGGCCTACCGGGCGCTCGAGAAGTACTCCATCGACCTCACCGCGCGGGCCCGCGACGGCAAGCTCGACCCGGTGATCGGCCGCGACACCGAGATCCGCCGGGTCGTGCAGGTGCTCTCCCGGCGCACGAAGAACAACCCCGTCCTGATCGGCGACCCCGGCGTCGGCAAGACGGCGATCGTCGAGGGGCTCGCGCTGCGGGTGGCCGCGGGCGACGTCCCGGAGTCGCTGCGCGGCCGGCGGATCGTCTCGCTCGACCTCGGCTCGATGGTCGCCGGCTCCAAGCTGCGCGGTGAGTTCGAGGAGCGGCTGACCTCGGTGCTCACCGAGATCCGCGAGGCCGAGGGCCAGATCATCACCTTCATCGACGAGCTGCACACCGTCGTCGGCGCCGGCGCGGCCGAGGGCGCGATGGACGCCGGCAACATGCTCAAGCCGATGCTCGCCCGCGGTGAACTGCGCATGATCGGCGCGACGACGCTGGACGAGTACCGCACCCGCATCGAGAAGGACCCGGCACTGGAGCGCCGCTTCCAGCCCGTGATGGTCGGGGAGCCGTCCGTGGAGGACACGATCGGCATCCTGCGCGGACTCAAGGAGCGTTACGAGGTCCACCACGGGGTGCGGATCACCGACTCGGCGCTGGTGGCCGCGGCCACCCTGTCCGACCGGTACGTCACCGCCCGGTTCCTCCCCGACAAGGCGATCGACCTGATGGATGAGGCGGCGTCCCGGCTACGGATGGAGATCGACAGCCGGCCGGTCGCCGTCGACGAGCTCGAGCGGGCCGTGCGCCGTCTCGAGATCGAGGACATGGCACTCTCGAAGGAGAACGACGACGCGTCCCGGGAACGGCGCGACCGGCTGCAGCGCGAGCTGGCGGAGAAGCGCGAGGAGCTCTCCGCGCTGACCGCGCGGTGGCAGCGGGAGAAGAACTCCATCTCCGAGGTCCAGAAGATCAAGGAGGAGCTGGAGAACGCCCGCCGCGCCGCTGAGATGGCCGAGCGCGACCTCGACCTCGCCAAGGCCGGTGAGCTGCGGTACGGAACGATCCCGACGCTGGAGAAGCGGCTCGCCGAGGCGACCGGCGCGCTCGCCGGATCGGACTCGCCCGGCGGGGCGATGCTCAGCGAGGAGGTCGGTCCCGACGACGTCGCCGAGGTCGTCGCGTCGTGGACGGGCATCCCCGCCGGTCGCATGCTCGAGGGCGAGACGAGCAAGCTCCTGCGCATGGAGACGGAGCTGCACCGTCGCGTGATCGGGCAGGACGAGGCCGTGCGCACCGTGGCGGACGCCGTCCGCCGCGCGCGGGCCGGCATCGCCGACCCGGACCGGCCGACCGGTTCGTTCCTCTTCCTCGGGCCGACGGGTGTGGGCAAGACGGAGCTGGCCAAGGCGCTCGCCGACTTCCTGTTCGACGACGAGCGGGCGGTAGTGCGCATCGACATGAGCGAGTACGCCGAGAAGCACTCGGTGGCGCGGCTGATCGGCGCGCCTCCCGGCTACGTCGGCTTCGAGTCCGGCGGCCAGCTCACCGAGGCGATCCGGCGCCGCCCGTACAGCGTGATCCTGCTCGACGAGGTCGAGAAGGCGCACCCGGACGTCTTCGACGTGCTGCTCGCCGTGCTCGACGACGGCCGGCTGACCGACGGCCAGGGCCGCACGGTCGACTTCCGGAACACCATCCTGATCCTGACCTCGAACCTGGGGTCGGTCTACATCGCCGACCCGACCCTGCCCCCGCAGGTCCGCCACGATTCGGTGATGGTCGCCGTGCGCGACGCCTTCAAGCCGGAGTTCCTGAACCGGCTCGACGACGTGCTGGTCTTCGAGCAGCTCGGCCGGGACGATCTGACGAGGATCGTCGACATCCAGATCGACCGGCTGCGCAGGCGGCTGGCCGACCGCCGGATCTCCCTCGAGGTGACCGACGCCGCCAAGGTCTGGCTCGCGGACGCCGGCTACGACCCGGTGTACGGGGCGCGGCCGCTGCGCCGCCTGGTGCAGACCTCGATCGGCGACCAGCTCGCCCGCGAGCTGCTGGCCGGCCAGATCAGGGACGGCGACGGGGTCGTGGTCGACGTGGACGGGCAGCGCTCGGCGCTGAGCGTCCACTCCACGGCCCGCGCGCAGGCCATCTGAGCACGCGCGGCCGGGGCTGGCCGGGACCGGTCGGCCCCGGCCGGTGCGGGGCCGTCACTGGGCGGCGATCTTGCGTTCCACCTGGCCGGTCAGCGTGGCGAGCAGGGCCGGATCCGCCGGCTGGAACGGGGTGACCAGGCTGATCGTCCCCTCCGCCCGACCGGTGAAGATCATGATCAGGTCGACGTAGGTGCGGAAGCTCTGCTGCTGCGCGGTGACGATGTCGATGGTGACCGTGATCCGGTCGGTCGCCCCGGGCGGCGGCGGTACCGTCTCCGTGCCGATCAGGGTGGCCCCGAGCTCGTCGGAGTCGAGCTCGTCGACGAGGGCCCGCCCGTAACACCCGGCGAAGCGGTCGAGCCGGACGATCTCCCGATGCCCCGCGACGGTGGCGGTGTCCGCGTAGACCGACGCGAAGGAGCGGAGATCCGCCCCGCTGGTGTCGTGGGTGAAGACGGGGCCGTCGGCGTCACCGGTCGACGAGGCGCCGATCTGCGCGTCGGTCGCCTCGGCGCACGTCGCCACCGCGCCGTCGAACATCGACGACGGTGCGCTGGCGACCGAGTTGGGGCCGCTCGCCGGCTGCGGCGGGTCCTGGCTGAATCCCGCGGTCTCCGGGCCGGCGGTGAGCACGAAGTCCGCCGCCGTCAGCGGCGACGGCGCTGGTGACGGCGTCCGCCGGCCGCCCGCGCCGTTGGTCCCGCCCCGGTTGACGTCCTCGACGCCGACGTCGGCCTCGGTCGAGTCGCTGCGCCGGTCCGCCCCGCGGGTCCGGGTGGAGCTCCCGCCGGTACAGGCGGTCGCGACGACGAGCAGCGCCAGCAGGCCGACGCCGGCCCGCAGGGCCATCGACATCCCGGGAATCCACGGCCGCCGGCCGGGGGCTCCCGCACGCGGTATTTCCGTTGATTTCATCGCTCTCACAACAAGAAGGGTACGTCGGGTCATCGCTGCGGATAACCCGTTAATACTGTCCGTCCAACGACAAGAAACCCTGCCCCGACCGCCGACGAATGGCTATCCGTATACAGAGTTTCGTATCGTGCAGCGTTGACGTCCACCGGCGACGACCCCCGCGAACCGCGAGCGGTGACCATCAGGCACCGAGCGGTCGGTGGTGCGCGGCACTACGCCTAGAGTTGGCGGATGATTTCACCCGGTCCGGGCCTGGCCGTCTCCGCCGAGGTCTCGGCGGCGCTGACTGCCGGCCGGCCGGTGGTCGCCCTGGAGTCGACGCTGATCGCCCACGGCCTGCCGCGCCCGCGCAACCGCGCGGTCGCCGTGGAACTGGAGGAGATGCTGCGCGAACGCGGCGTCACCCCCGCGACGGTCGCAGTGATCGACGGAGTGCCCACCATCGGCCTGGACGACGCCACGCTCAGCCGCGTCGCCGACGACCCGGCGGTGGCCAAGGCGTCCGTGCGCGACCTGCCCGCCGCCGCCGCACTGAGGCGCACCTGCGCAACCACGGTCGCGTCCACGTCGATGCTGGCCGCCCGTGCGGGCATCCGGGTGTTCGCGACGGGTGGGCTCGGCGGCGTGCACCGCGGGGCGGGCGAGTCCTTCGACGAGTCCGCCGACCTGCCGACGCTGGGCGGCACCCCGATCACCGTCGTCAGCGCCGGCGTCAAGTCGATCCTGGACGTCGGCGCGACCCTCGAGCGGATGGAGACCCTCGGGATCACGCTGCTGGGCTGGCGCACCTCGGAGTTCCCGGGTTTCTACCTCCCGGGCTCCGGCCACCGTCTGGACTGGCGGGTGGACGACGCCCGGCAGGTGGCTGGCACCATGGCGGCCCGCGACCGCCTCGGGCTGACGTCCGCGATCGTGGTCGCGAACCCGGTGCCGCGCGAGCAGGCGCTCGACCCCGGCGTCCATGACCGGGTGCTCGCCGAGGCGCTGCGCCGCGCCGAGGCGGGTGGGCTGCGCGGGAAGGCCGTCACGCCGTTCCTGCTGGAGACCTTCCACACCGAGACCGCCGGCGCGAGCCTGGAAGTGAATGTCGCCGTAGTACGGAGCAATGTGGCGGTCGCGGCCGAGATCGCGACCGCCTGGACCGCCGGCTGACCACTGGGCCAGCCGCGGGATTACTGGATCTGGAGCTTTCCGGAAATCTGGTCGGCGATACGCTGCAGATGGACCTGCGGCGGGGTGTTGTCGACGTTCGCGTAGTTGACCACAACCTCGACCTGCCCCTCGAAGAAGAACACGTTGTCCAGGACCAGGCCCACGGTCTCGCCGCCGGCCGTCACACCCATGGAAATGCGCAGTAGCCCGCTCGCCCCCGCGGGCGGGGCCGGAGACTCGGCGGCGACGATCTCGACCGTGGCCCCGCTGCCGGTGTCGGCGTCGAACTCCGCCTGCATTGTCTGGCCGAAGCATTCGGCGAACCGCGGATTGTTCAGGATCTCCAGGTCGGCGGCGACCTTTTCCTCGGTCACGATCTGCGCCGAGGACGACATCGTCACGAACTCGTCGACGTCGCTGGTGAAGTCCGGGCCGTCGGCGGTGTCCAGGTGCTCGTCGCTGAACTGCTCGGCGGGTACGCCGAGGCACTGCGCCACCTGGACCATGGTCAGGTCGTCGGAGTTCGACTGCGGGTCCGCGGGAGAGGCGGTGAACCCGGCCGTGATCGCGCCCTCGGTGAGCACGTAGTCCTCGGCTCGCAGCGTGGGCTCGGCCGGGGTCCGGGAGACGACCGGTGCCTGCGACGGGCCGGGCGGCGCGGAGGTCGCCGCGGGCACGATGCCCGCCGCGCCGCTCCCGCCGCTCCCGCCGCTCTGGCACGAGGCCACGACCAGCGCGGCGGCGGCCAGCGCCAGCCCGCCGCGGCCGGCACTCGCCGGTCCGCTCCGCCACGGCCGCGACGACCTCGGCGACTGCCGCGACCGCCACGGCCTCCACGATCCCGAATTCCGCACGTCCATCGTTGAACCCCCAAGAATGGCGGCCCGAGTCGAGTAGTCGGACCGTGAATTCCGCGTCATTGCGGTTGCCCGCCGCATTGGCAGCCCCATCCACGATGCCGCATAAGTACGACTGCGGACACCATGATTTCTGTCGTCGTAGGGACAGCCGGCGGCCGATCGGGGAGCTTGGTACCCCCCTTGACATGGCCGGGCGTTTCCACCATTCGCACCGCATCAACCGTTCGCACCCCGTCAAAGGCGGCGCGCGACCGATCGGACACGCGACCGATCAGACGCGGAGCGTCTCGGCCGCGGGCGACAGGCAGTGTACGTAGTGGCTTGGTGGGCGTCCGAAGCTTTGAGCTGGCAGCATCAGGAGGGATACCGGCGGGACACGGGAGGAGGACACGCCTGATGGGCCTGCCGCGTCCCGGTGCCACGCTCCACACGCGGCGGTTCCGCTGGGCGGTCGTCCTGGTGTGGCTGCTGATCGGCGTCGCCGTCAGCCCGCTCGCGTTGATGCTCACCGACGCCGAGACCAACGACGCGGCCGCCTTCCTCCCCGAGGGCGCCGAGTCGACCCGTCTGCTGGAGGCCCAGCGGCAACTCCCCGGCGGTGACGCCGTGCCGGCGGTGGTCGTCCTGGCCCGTGACGGCGGCCTGACCAAGGCCGACCTGGACGTCGCGACGACGTTGCGCACCGAGCTCGCCGGGTTCGCGGCGACGACGATCCCGGGAGTGATCCCCGCGCCGGATCATCGCGCGGTGATCATCACCGTCCCGATGCCGCAGACCACGGACGCCGACCGTTTCACCGCCGACGTGGCGCGCATGCGGACGATCGCCAGGCAGGCCGCCGCCGCGGAACCAGGCCTGGATTCCGCGGTCACCGGGCCCGCGGGCCTGGTCTCCGACACCTACGACGTGTTCGTGAAGATCGAGGGCGCGCTGCTGTTCGTGACCGCGTCGATCGTGGCCGTGATCCTGCTCGCGGTCTACCGAAGTCCGTTCCTGTGGGTCGTGCCGCTGCTGTCCGTCGGCATCGCCGACCAGACCGCGGCCGGACTGATCTACCTTCTCGCCGAGCACGCCGGGCTCACGGTGAACGGCCAGAGCGCCGGCATGCTGCGGGTGCTCGTCTTCGGCGCCGGCACCGACTACGCGCTGCTGCTCATCTCCCGCTACCGCGAGGAGCTGACCCGGCACGCCGAGCCGGCCACCGCGATGCTGGTCGCGCTGCGCCGCGCCGGCCCGGCGATCCTGGCGTCGGCGGGCACAGTGATCATCGGCATGCTGTGCCTGCTGCTGGGCGAGCTGAACTCGCACCGCGGGCTGGGCCCGGTCTGCGCGATCGGGATCGCGGTCGCGCTGGTCACCATGCTCACGCTGCTGCCGGCGGCGATGGTGGTCGGCGGGCGACGGCTGTTCTGGCCGTTCGTGCCGCGTCTGGGCCAGGCGGAGCGGTCGGTGGAGGCCGGCGCGTGGGCGCGCGCCGGCGCCGTGATCGGGCGCCGCCCGCGGACGGTCTGGGTCACCACCGTGGCCGTGCTGGGCGCGCTCGTCATCGGCATGCTCGTCCTGCCCGGCGTCCTGCGCCAGGACCAGGCCTTCCGCGACAACGTCGAGTCGGTCCAGGGCCAGCGCCTGGCCGAGCGGAGCTTCCCGCCGGGCGTCACCGCGCCCACGTTCGTGGTGGCGAACAGCGCGCGCGCCGATGCCGTGGCCGAGGCGGTCCGTGCGACTCCCGGCGTGGCCGCGGCGGCGGAGAGCGGGCGGACGTCCGAGCTCGTCCAGTTCCTGGTCGTGCTCGACGCGCCGCCGGACAGTCCCGAGTCGTTCCGGACGGTGGAGAAGCTGCGCACGACCGTGCACGCGCTACCCGGCGCCGACGCCCTCGTCGGCGGCAACACCGCCGTCAACCTGGACATCCGGGACGCGGCCGTGCGGGACCGCGAACTGATCATTCCGGTCGTGCTCGTCGTGGTGCTGCTCATCCTCGGGCTGCTGCTGCGTTCCGTCGTCGCGTCGCTGCTGCTCATGGGCACGGTCGTGCTGTCGTTCTTCGCCGCCCTCGGCGCGAGCGCGCTGGTCTACCGCTACGTCTTCGACTTCCCCGGCATCGATCCGGCACTGCCTCTGATCGGTTTCATCTTCCTGGTGGCGCTCGGCGTCGACTACAACATCTTCCTGATGACCCGGGTGAAGGAGGAGACCGAGCGCATCGGGCACGCCGCCGGTGTCCGCCGTGGCCTCGCGGTGACGGGCGGGGTCATCACCTCGGCCGGGGTCGTGCTCGCCGCCACGTTCGCCGTGCTGCTCATCTTCCCGCTGGTCCAGCTCGCCGAGGTCGGTTTCCTGGTCGCGTTCGGCGTTCTGCTCGACACGCTTGTGGTCCGCTCGGTGCTCGTGCCGGCGCTCGCACTGGACGTCGGCCCCGTCGTGTGGTGGCCCAGCCACCCGGAACACGCCCGGCCCGCCGGCCCAGTCACCGGCCAGCTCACCGGCCAGCTCACCGGCCACGAGACGCTCGCTGACTTCGGAGCGCTCGGTGTTCCCCTGAGCGCGATGGAGCCCGCGGCCGCGGCCCTCGACAGTGCCGAGGAACGCGCCCGAGCCGAGGAGGACGAAGGCACCGAAGCGAACCGATAAACAGGCCGCCAACAGCCCAGACGGTGCGGACACCGGGCCGGGGCAACGGCCCGGTGGTGGTTCCGCCGTGGCCGTCGCGCCGCGAAATGGCTCAGCGTGCCACGCGCAAGACCTTATGGTTGCGAGATGCACACAGCTCCGGCCGATACCCCTGGCCCGGGGTGGAGCTCCCATTCCTGGCGGATCGACCCCGGTAGCTGGCGGGGCCTGTCGCCGCAGCTGCGCCGCCTGCGCCGGCTGCTGCTGCTGATCGGCGCCATCCCGGTGATCGTGCTGGTCAGCCTGATCGGCGGGGCGTTCCTGGGGCTGCCCGGACTGGCGGTGGGGGCCGTGCCGACCGCGGCCACAGTGTGGGGCTGGCGCTCGATCGGCCGGGCCTGGAGCGCCTGGCGCTACGCCGAGCGCGAGGAGGACCTCCTGATCAGCCACGGCACCTTCGTCCGGAGGCTGGTCGTCGTCCCCTACGGCCGCATGCAACTGGTGGACGTCACCGCCGGACCGCTGGCGCAGCGGTTCGGCATCGCGCAGGTGCGGCTGCACACCGCCGCGGCCACCACGGACGCCGTGATCCCTGGGCTGTCACCGGTCGAGGCGGCCCGGCTGCGGGATTCGCTGACCGAGCGCGGCGAGGCCCAGGCGGCCGTCCTGTGACCGGGAACGTCCGGTGAGCGGGGCAGGGCTCGCGGGCACGGCAGGGCCAGCGACCAGGGCCGCGTTATGACGAGAGCCGAGCCGGAGCCGTCGGTCGAGGACGCGGCTCCGTCGCTCCAGCCGCCGCCCGCCGGTGCGGAGCCGGACGACGGCTACCACCATCTTCATCCGCTCACGCCGCTGCTGCGCGGTTGGCTGCTGGTGGTGGCGGTCGCCGTCAGTATTCTGAAGAACTTCGCCGAGGAACTGACGGTTCGCAGTGTCACGCTCACCCTCTCCGCGCTGCTGCCCGCAGCCTCGGCATACGGCTACTGCGCCTGGCGGTTCACCCGTTACCGCGTGGAAGCCGAGGATCTGCGGCTGGAGACCGGCCTGCTGATCAAGCGTGTCCGGCATGTGCGGCTCGACCGCATCCAGTCGGTGGACGTCGCCCAGCCGCTGATCGCCCGGGTGACCGGGCTCGCCGTGCTGCGGCTGGATCTCGCCGGCACGCACGACGGGGACGCGGAGGAATCCGGCACGAGGCTCAGCTACCTCTCGCTCGAACGCGCGAGGCTGTTGCGGGCGGAGCTGCTCGCCCGCGCAGCCGGCGTGGCGCCCGGAGCCGGAGAGGCACCCGAACGCCCGCTCGCGTACGTTCCGCCGCTACGCCTGGCAGCCGCGATCACGCTCTCCCCCGCACCGTGGCTGGCACTCGGCGCGGCCTTCATCCTGGTCACCCCGGCCCTGCTCACCGGCACCTTCGCCGGGTTCATCGCGGTCGCGCCCGCGCTGGTCGGAGTGTGGCGGACGACCTTCGACCGCTTCGCGACCGGTTTCCGGTTCACGGTGTCGGAATCGCCGGACGGCCTGCGCATCCGCGGCGGCCTGCTCGACCGCGCCCATCACACCGTGCCGCACGGCCGGGTCCAGGCGGTGAGCCTGCGCGGCTCGCCGCTGTGGCGCTGGCTCGGCTGGGTGGAGCTCCAGATCAACGTCGCCGGCGACGCCCGGAGCATGCTGCTGCCCGTCGCCCCCCGCGGGCAGGCCGTGAACGTGATCGAACGGCTGCTGCCGGCCGTGGACGTCGACGGCATGGCGCTGCCGCGCCCGCCGGGCCGGGCCCGGCTGATCGCGCCGGTCCGGTGGCGCCGGATGCGCTGTGGCGCGGACGACCGGGTGTTCGTCGTCCGCGGCGGAGTGCTGTGGCAGCGCACCGACATCATTCCGCACGGCAAGGTGCAGAGCATCAGGGTCGTGCAGCACCCGGCCCATCGCCTGCTGCGCCTCGCGGACGTCCACCTCGACTGCGCGGGCGGCCCCGTGCGGATCCACGCCCGGCTGCTGGACGTCCGCCAGGCGCACGCGATCGCGGCCGCGCAGGCCGAGCGCTCCCGGCTCAGCAGGGTCGCCGCCGTGCCGATCGTGACCGGCTCGCCGGCCTGGACGCCGCTGCGCCCCCTGTCCGGGGCACGCGACCCCGACGCGGTGCACTGAGCCACCGGCCGGCTACCGGCCAGGCGCCGCCGGTGATCAGCGGGCCCGGCGGGCCGACGTCACCCGAAGGTCGGGAACTCCGGGCCGAAGACGGTGCCCCACAGGCTGACGGCCTCCTCGTGGTCTCCGGCGCGCTCGGCCGCGGCCGCCTTGGCCGAGTAGGTGCGCGCCTGGCGGACGAAGGCGCCAAGATCCTCGAGGTCGTCCTGGCGAAGGTAGCTGGACAGGTCACCGCGGATGTCGGACGGATCGCCGACCACGAGGCCGACCTCGTCCATGTGCCGGAACACCTCGGCGAGGCCCTGGCGCGTGTTGAGACCGCGGCCCGCGAGCACCTGCCCCGCGAGCGCCTCGATGTGGAACGAGCGCAGGTGGCTGCCGCACACCCGGTTCCACGCCTTGAGTAGCCGGACCGCCGAGATGACCCGCGGGCCGAGGTCCATCGTCCAGCTCGCGTGCCGCTCCGGCCGGGTCGGCAGCCAGCCGCCCACCCTGTCCGGGATGACGTAGCCGGCGCGGGGGTGGTCGAAGGCCGGCACGAGGTGGACGTCCGGCGCGGCGTCGTAGACGATGCGCAGCGCCTGGCCGCGGGTGCCGATCGTCTGCACCCGGTCGCCACCGATGGCGTTGMGGACGCAGACGAGCAGGTCGCGAGAATCCCACCGGAAGCGCTTCCACGCGCTGTTCGCCGCGCTGAAGACCACGAAGATGTCCACCTCGTCGAGCGGACGGATCATCGTGTCGCGCCCGGCGGACCCGATCGTGGCCACGCCCACCAGGGGCAGCGCGCAGCGCGGCGGGAAGATCGACCGCAGCGCCCGCTCCGCCTCCGCCCGCCGGTCGTCGATCACCGCGCGGTCGTCGTCACCGAGCCGGACCATGTCGTCCAGCTTGGCGAAGGCGCGGGCAGTCGTGCCGACCAGCAGCGGACCGGTCATCGGGCCGGTCATCGGATTGATCGGAGACGCGCCGGTCACGGCGGGCCCGGGCGGCGGTGCCGTCGCCTGCTCGCCCGCGGGGAACAGCGGGTTCGGCTCCCCCGGCCCGGGCCCCGCCGGCCGCCGCCAGTGCGGCGGAATGATCAGATGGTCGTACGTGACCTCGCTCGACCGTGTTCCGGTAGGAACTTCCCGACGGGCATCCACGCTCATCGTGCAGACCTCCCAGGGCGCAGGTGACGCCGGACGTGCGGGCTCCCTCCCCATTGCGACGCGCCGCCCGCGGCCCGTCGCAGACGCCCCCGCCGGGGCCGGGCGGACCCGGCTACCGGTTGCGACATCGGTTCCTATGGTGCCCCAGGACGTCACGATCTGAACAGGGGGCCGTGGTATCGGCGTGTCCGGCCCGGCCCCGCCGTCTCACGGAACCATGAAAAACCTGTGTCGGATAGCCGACACCCCAGCCTCGGGTGGCCCTCAGAAATACCACCCCCGGGGGGTGAGGGAAAGAGGGTGACCAGGGCCGATGGCACGTTCGGGCAATCGGCCGCTGGACAGCGGGCGCTTGGAGCGTCGACGCCCGGGGCCGCGCCACCGGCTCGCGCCGCGGCGCCCGCGGACACCCAGGCCACTCGACACGCCGACAACGTTAACTCTAAGTAACGATGTATGCCGGGTCACGCGGCGATCGTCAGACCACTGCCAGGCCATCCCGGACTGCCCCGCCGAGGCCCGGCCATTCCGGATATCCCTCACTGCCAGGTCATCCGCGACATTCAGGTGACTGGCCGACCATCCGCGACATCCGGGACGGGGCAGCCGACAGCGTCAGCCGGGCGGCGGGCGGATCCACAGCCGACGGCGTTCGGTGAGCAGCACGCCGGTGGGCACGAACGCCGTCGACTGGGCGAGCCGCTTCGCGGCGGTGTCCCCGACGCGGACCCTCGTCCCGACCAGAACCCCCCGGTACTCCAGCCAGCTTGCGACGGCCCGGACGGCCTCCGCGGCGTACCCGTCGCGCCGGTGGGCGGCGCTCACCCGGACGCCGACCGCGGCCCGGGCGGCATGCATGTCGGCGGCGAGCAGACCGAGCGCCGTGCCGTCGTCCGCACGCAGCACCCAGGTCAGGATTCCCCGGCCGGCACCGATCCTGCGCCGCAGCTCCCGGCGCACACCCGTCGGGTCCGTGGCGACCGAGTCGGCCGGCGTGGAATCGGCCGGCGCGGAGTCGACCGCGCCGCCGAACAGCTCGCCGGCCGCCAGCCGGACAGGCGCGCCGTGGTTGGCGGCGACCATCGCCTGCGCGAGCTCCTCGGCGACGAACCCGGCGTTCCAGACGGTGAGGGGGAGTGCGCGCAGCCGCGCGGTGGTGAGGGTGGGACCCTCACCCACGGCGGGCCGGCTCCGGGACCCCCAGCAGGCCCCGGTCGCGCAGCCAGGAACCGGTCCGCCGCATGCCCTCGTCGAGGTCGACCTCGCCCCGCCAGCCGACGAGCGCGGCGATCCGGTCCCCGGAGACCGTGCCGCGCCTGGTGACGTCCTGGATCGTCAGCGGGCCGAGGTCGACCCGGACACGCGGGTCCACGTTGGCCATGAGGGCCGCGCCGATCCCGCGTAGCAGGCCCGGACGGCCGCCCGCGGACGCCGACTGCCGGCTCGGCAGCCGGTCGACGGCGTCGACGACCTCGCACAGCCGCGCAGGCACGGACCGGGGCGCCCGCACCTGCGCCATCGCGGCGTACCGCCCGAAGAATTCGGCCACCGTCGCCGTGCCCGGACCGGTCACGTGCAGCACCTGGCCGGTCACCGCCTCGCCCGGGGCGGCCGCGACGGCCATCACCGCGCTCACCACGTCGTCGACGTGGACGGGGCTCAGCATGCCGCGCCCGCCGTCGACGAGGACGAACCGGCCGGCCCGCATCAGCAGCACGGGCCACAGCGTCCAGCGGCCGGCGCGCGGGCCGTAGGCGTCGGCGATCCGCAGCACGGTGACGGGGGCCCCGTGGGCGGCGGCCGCGCTGACGGTCTGCTCGGCGGCGGCGATCGCGTCGGCGCGCGGCTCGCCGGTGAGGCCGACCGGCGCGGACTCGTCGGCCACGTGCGGTGCGTCGTCGCCGAGCGCGCTCACGCAGGACAGGTGGACCACGCGGCGGACACCAGCGCGCTGGGCCGCGTCGAGCACCGTCGCGGTCCCGCCGAGCAGCACCTTGCGCATCTGCGCGGTGGTGATGCCGCTGGGCGGGGTCGCCCGGCCGGCCCGCACCGGCGCCAGCTCCCCGACGCCGCCCATGCCCACGGCGGCGGCGTGCACGAGCAGGTCAGCGCCCTCGAGCGCCTTCTCCCAGCTCCCGGACGTCGTGACGTCGGCCAGGGTGACGCCCGGCGCGCGCCGCACGTCGAGCCCGATGACCTCGTCACCGCGCCGGCGGAGCTCATGCGCCACGGCGCCGCCGAGGAATCCGGCCGCGCCGGTGACCACCGACCGCACCACGCTCGCCCTCCCTCACCCGCTTCGCGGCCAGCCGGCCGGCGCCGACCCACGCACACCGGCGGCTGGTTACCCGACCCGGCCTGTTCCGGACCAGACGATACGTGATCTTTTGGTGTCCGCTCTGCCGGCGGAGTCGGCCGGCCTGAGCATGATGGCGAGCGATAGTACCGGGCCCGATGAGGGCGCCTGGTTCTGGGCCGGCGCGGGCCGCCGTCCGGGGCGCCGTCCGGGACCCTCCGGAGCGGTTTCGAGACGCCACCCGAAGGCCACAGAAAAGGGTCGACAAAAGACCACCAGCGGGAATGGGCCGCCCGATTGGTGCCGTTACGGCGAGCCGAAATCCTGGACCCAGTAGGTGCCGTAGTCACCTCCGGTGGCGAACCCGACACCGATCTGGCTGAGCGAACAGTTCAGGATGTTCGCCCGGTGGCCGGGGCTCGCCATCCAGTCCGCGACGACGTCGGCCGGGGTCCGCTGGCCGGCCGCGATGTTCTCCGCCGCGATCGAGAAGACGTAGCCCGCCGCCGCGATCCGGTCGAAGGGCGACCGCCCGTCCCGGCCGCTGTGGTCGAAGTAGTTCCGGGCCGCCATGTCCGCGCTGTGCTCCTGGGCCGAAGCCGCCAGGCGGGCGTCGACCGTGAGGGCCGGGCAGCCCGCGGCCGAGCGCTGGGCATTGGTCCGCGTGACGACCTCCTCGATCAGCGCGGCCGTCGCCGCCGACCCGGCACCGCCGCCCGCGCCGGTCGGGGTCCCGGCGAGCCGGGCGCCGGAGGCGACGGGGGCCGGTGCCGGCCCGGCCACCGCGGCGCTCGCGCCCGCCGCCGGCTCGGCGCCCGACGGCGAACCGGCGCCTGTCGGGGAGCCCGACACTCCCGCGGAGGCCGACCCGGCAGGGCCGGGCGGCGTACCCCGGGGCGTGCCGTCGCCCGGATCAGCGGCGGCCGCCGCTGACCGCGGCGCGGCTCCGCCCGGAGCCGTCTGGTCCACCCCGGGCGGGAGGGGGTTCGCGACGGGCACCCGGCCGGTGCGGACCAGCGGGGCGTGCGTCGCGCGGAAGATCACCTCGGACAGGGTGTAGTCGCCGTTCGGCAGCTGCCGGGTGTCGATGCTTGCCTCGAACGGCTCGCCCATCGCCCACCGGGTCACGTTCACGGGGCCCGAGAGCAGGTAGAGGACCCAGGGCTCGCCCGGTGCCGAGCCCGGTTGCCCGTCGGCGGCCATGATCG
The DNA here is from genome assembly GCF_001854695.1 of Parafrankia soli. GTDB lineage: Bacteria > Actinomycetota > Actinomycetes > Frankiales > Frankiaceae > Parafrankia > Parafrankia soli. The sequence goes on along the minus strand of NZ_MAXA01000080.1, from coordinate 54,073 downwards.
CGAGCAGCGCGGGATCGGCCCGCAGCACCAGCACACCGCTCACCGGCCCCCGGTCGGCCGGCCACACCGGATCGGCGGGCGACCCGCCGTACCCGGCCAGGGCGCCCCGCCCGCTCCGCGACGCGCTGCCAGGCGGTGCGCCGACGGCATCCGTGCCCGCGGTGTGATCCGCGGTGCCCGCACCGGTCCCGTCCGCGACAACCCTGTTGAACCCGGAGAGGCCACGGCCCGCCGCGCTCGACGTCGAGGGGACCTCGCCCGAGGCCGCCACGAGCCCGAGCGTGACCAGCGTCAGCGCCACCAGCCCCGCGGCGGCGCGCAGCCCGCCCGCCCGCCCGGGCGTGGGACGTCTTCGGTGCCGCCGGCCACGGACCACGTCCTGGACCGGGCCCGCGGGGCCGGCCGGGTCCGCGGCGCGCGAACTCCGCGCACGCGGGGCCGGCCGCGCACGCCGGCCCGGCCGCGCACGCGAGCTCGGTCGCGCATGCGAGCCCGGCCGTACACGCAAGCCCGGACCGGACGGCGCAGCCCGGCCACGTTCAGGACGCTCTGAGTGCATTCGGACCCTCTGTGTGATCGGCTTGCCGGCCGCTCGCTCACCCGAAGAGACTAGCGATCTGTAGCCGTAGGGGTCCGGCCGGGCCAGGACGAACCCACCGACCAGGCATATAAGGGGTCAGTCCGAGGTGGTCCCGTCGCCGGGATCTCCCGGGACCCGCTCAGTGCGGGCTGGTCCCACTGGTCCCGCTGGAGCCGCCAGGCCCCGCGGCCGCGCTACCCGCCGGCGGAGCAGCTCACCGACCGCCCCCGCCAGGACGGACACGGCGATGACCACCAGCGCGATCCACAGCGCCGCGTCCCGCAGGCCCGGGATCGAGGCGGCCTCGTAGCCCAGCAGGGTCAGGCCCGTCCCCCAGACGACGGCGCCGATGACCACGGCCACACCGAACCGGTGCCGCGGCATCGCCACCGCGCCCGCCAGCACCGGAGCGAACGTCCGCGCCCAGGGGACGAACCTGGCCGCGATCAGGGTCACCGCGCCGAACCGGCGGTAGAACTCCTCGGTTCGGCCGAGCGCCCGCGCGTGTCGGCGTTCCAGGTAGGGCCGGCCCAGGTGGCTGCCGGTGGCATAGCCCACCACGGCGCCGGCGCTGGCCACCACCGCGACACCGACCGCGACCACGACGATTGACACGTCCGCGGCCGGATCCGCGGCGACCAGACCGGCCGCGAACAGGATGGTGTCCCCTGGAAGCCAGAAGCCGACCAGGATCCCGCTCTCCGCAAATATCACCGCGAAGAGGATGACGTAGAGGGTCATCCCGGAGAGGCTCTCGATGTCCACTCGGCCAGTCTGCCGGGCGCGGCGGGCGGGGAGGAGACATCCAGCCGCCTTCCGGCGATGTCGCGTGGAACCACACCCGTCCGAGGCGCGCGACGGCATACCCTTCGGCCTACACCTGCCGTCGGCACGCGTCGGGCGCGACCGGACTCATGGGGATCCAGGGATCCGGTGGCGGGTTCGGCGGCGCGGCCGGCGCCAAGGCCCGCGGGCGGTGCGTGCCGCCAGCCGGCCGCGGCGCCCCTACACCTTTCGAGGAGTTCCACCGATGCCCATCGCCAGCCCAGACGTCTACGCCGAGATGCTCAGCCGGGCGAAGTCGAACGCCTACGCCTACCCCGCCATCAACGTGACCTCGTCGCAGACCCTCAATGCCGCGCTCCGGGGTTTCGCGGAAGCCGGCAGCGACGGAATCGTCCAGGTGTCGACCGGCGGCGCCGAGTTCCTCTCGGGAACGACCATCAAGAACATGGTGCTGGGCGCGGAAGCGCTCGCCGAATACGCGCACCACGTCGCCAAGGCATACCCGGTGAACATCGCGCTGCACACGGACCACTGCCCCGCCGACAAGCTGGACACCTACATCCGCCCGCTGATCGCCATCTCGAAGGAGCGCGTGGCGCAGGGCCGCGACCCGCTTTTCCAGTCCCACATGTGGGACGGTTCGGCGGTCGAGCTCGAGGAGAACCTCAAGATTGCCGACGAGCTGCTCGCCGACTGTCGCGCGGCGCGCATCGTGCTGGAAGTCGAAATCGGTGTCGTCGGTGGTGAGGAGGACGGCGTCGTAGGCGCCATCGACGAGAAGCTCTACACCACCCCCGGCGACATGTTCCGCACCGCCGAGGTTCTCGGCACCGGAGAAAAGGGCAGCTACATGCTGGCCGCGACGTTCGGCAACGTGCACGGCGTCTACAAGCCAGGGAACGTCAAGCTCCGACCCTCGATCCTGCGCGAGGGTCAGCAGCACGTGGCCGAGAAGCTCGGCCTGGCCGCCGACGCGAAGCCGTTCAACCTGGTCTTCCACGGCGGCAGTGGGTCGGACCTCTCCGAGATCCGCGAAACGCTCGACTACGGCGTCATCAAGATGAACGTGGACACCGACACCCAGTACGCGTTCACCCGGCCGATCGTCGACCACATGCTCCGCAACTACGACGGTGTCCTCAAGGTGGACGGTGAGGTCGGGGTCAAGAAGGCCTACGACCCGCGCACCTACGGCAAGGCCGCCGAAACCGCCATGGCCGCCCGGGTCGCCCAGGCCTGTGACGACCTGCGGTCCGCCGGCCGGTCGATCGGGGTCTGACCAGCCTCGTCCGGTTCACGGCCCGACGGTCACCTGATCCGCTCCTCTCCCTCCCGGGGACGTCTGTCCCCGGGAGTACATCTATGCCCCGCGGAGTCCATGTGTCCCGGGCTGTGGCCCTCGGCCGCACATGGCACTGTTCTCCCCATGGCTCCGCTCTCCCTATGTCTCGACGCCGTGTCTCCTCATTGCTCTTCGGTCGGCCGAGCGTCCGCGGCCGCGGAGGGCGGCACCGGAACCCCCTGAGCGCCGCGCGCCCGGGGGACCGCATTCCCCGGAAACAATGAGGTACCTGTCGGGACACGCACCGTTTACCCAGGACGGGGCCCCTCGCCCGGTGCCGCCCGACACCCGGTGCCGCCCGATGCCGCCCGGGACGCTCAGTGCCATCCGGACACCCAATGACACCCGGGATGCATAGTGCCCAAATAGGCACGCAAAGCTATCGTGGACGTGCGGTGCCCAGCGGAGCACACGGCGCCAACTCGGAACAGAGTGTGCACCCGCTCCCATCCATGCGGAAGCGCACCCTCGATGTGGACGCGAGGCGTCACCCGCCCGGCGAGGCCTCATGAAGATCGTGCGGGCGGTCGGCGCGACATCGGCGCCCATACCAACCCAGGACACTCCGAAGCCCACAGCCCATCACAGGCCCCTCATGGGTTGCGGATCGGGTAAAGCCTGCTGAGACCACGCGCACGACCCATCGGAGTCCACACCGGACGCAGCGTTCGCGTGGGCTCCTATGTGTCTCAGCCGCCCCGATGCGTCCTACCCGACACATGCCGACACATGCGGCCGCGCGCCGAACGCTGCTGCCGCGGTGACCCGAGCGCACCCGTTCGTGCGCCCCGGTGATACCTCTTCCGGCCCACCCCGAGACGCACGCCCGTGGCCGAACCGCGCGCCGCCCCGCCCGTGGGCCCGCGGGACAGCTCGGATTCCCGCCCGAACGGGGCTACTTCGGGGCACGCAGAGAGGCACCAGACAGCCCACGCGATCGCCCGATCACGGGCGAGAGACACACACGGACCCACCTCAGCCAAGATCGATCCGAGGGGCGAACGGGACGTACCGACCCGACCCCGAGGGACGCCACCACCCCGCAAGCAGTCACAGAAACACCCCAACAAGTTAACTCATAGTTACAGTTGCGTTTCTCACACATCACGGCATGCGGGCCGACATCAGCACGACGATATGAATTTTCTAGCTGCTTGATGACGGCCTGGCCGGCCGCGGGTAGCCTTCTCGCATATTCGGCTTGATTGCCGACAGCACGCCCAATGGTAATGATCTTTCACCAGTGTGATCTGTCGGTACGAACCACCCTCCACGACGCGGTCGCCAAGTTAATGAGCGCGCATGCGCGCGCGATACCAGCACCGTGATCAAACCTCAAGCAGCCACCGGACGGTGTGCTCTTTTTCACCTGAGGCATTCAGTGCTTGTCATTCGACCTGACGGCGTGGTTATGGTCTTCGCCGTGCCCGGAGACAGGCCGGGCACCCGACGGGTGGCACGCCGAATCCCTGCCCCCATCCGTTGGAAACAGAAACCCGATGGCAGGAGCGGGGGAACCAATACCCGGTCGCCGATTCTGGGGACCTTGGGGTGAAGCCGCTAACGCCGACGGCACGAGGAGGAAGCTTGTCCTCCGTTGCCGAAGGCACAGGATTTCCGGAGTTCCTGACTTGGCGGCCGGGCTTTTTCCCTGCCCGAACCCGACAGCTCACCTCGCAGGCGTGGGGAAGGAAAACTCACGCATGTCCGACGCACGTACCAGTGGCCGACAACGCCGCAGCAGTACCCGCAGCCGGGCCCGCACTCTCGTCTCCGTCCCCGTCATCGCCGCGGCGGTCGGCGGAACACTCGCCCTGAGCCAGCCGGCCAACGCCGCCACGACCTGGGAAGGTCTACGGCAATGCGAGTCCGGCGGTAACTACACGACGAACACCGGTAACGGCTACTATGGCGCTTACCAGTTCTCGCCAGGCACCTGGCGCAGCCTCGGCTACTCGGGGCTGCCACACACGGCTCCGCCCGCCGTGCAGGACGCAGCGGCACTGCAACTCGCACTCCGTTCCGGGTTCGGCCAGTGGCCGGTCTGCGGGAGCGGAATGGGCTCCGAGCAGCTCCTGCCCGGCGCGTCGTCATCAGGCGCCGGGGTCCAGGCGTCCAGAGCGGCCGAGCGCACCTCGCTGGTCGCCCAGCCCGCAGCCGCGGGCGTCCCGAACCTGACGCGGACATACACCGCGTCGATGGTCAACCAGGTCAGCGACGAAGTCCGCTCCTGGCAGGCCAAGATGACCTCCCTCGGCTACCCCCTCACGGTCGACGGCAGCTACGGACCACGGTCCGCGGCCGCGGCGCGTGACTTCCAGGCCACACGCGGCCTCGTGGTGGACGGCGTCCTGGGTCCGCAGACCTGGGCGGCCACCTTCGGCTGACGTCTGCTGACCGGCGCACTCGGTCACCAGCCGGGCCGTCTGACGGCCACCGCCGCACGCGGCGCCCGCTCCCCCGCTGGCCTGAACCGACCCACCGCACCCTCCTGACGGCCGCCCCCACGCCGCCGTCCGGTCGCGGTGGCCCCCACGCACCGGTCGAGCCCCCTTCGCAAGGCGTCCTTCCCCCGGACGAGGCATCCCACCCGCGCCCGTCGCGGTGAGCCATCCCTCCATGGACTCAGGCCCTCGAACCGGGCGCCGGCGAATCATCCGTGTTCCAACTCCGCCCAGCCGGTGTGTCTCCGGACATCCCGCCCGCGGCCGACCACGTGCTGTCGCAACCGCGATTCCCCCACCAGCACGAGCTCGGCACTCTGCGTCGCCCCGGTTCGTCCGCGGCGAAGACCCGCCGGCGCCAGGACCGTATGACCCGCCCGCACGGGGCAGACCCCGCCGTGCGGGCGGGGGCGGTGCGCGGATCGCCCCAACGATCCGCGCGGCACGGGAGGCGGTACGGACTCAGGCGGCAAGCCGGCGTCGAAGTCCCGATGCCGGGGGCCGTGTTCTCATCCGTGATCCACCCGATGATCGGACGAACCCTCCGACAGCCAAGTCGCCGCGGCGCGTGATCCGCCGCCGATTCTGCTAGGTCGAGCCCGCCGCATGATCTCCTCCGGCCCAGGCCGCAGGAGGAGCCGTCCACGCCGGTGATCCCGGCGGGCGGGCGTGTCCCACACAGGCCGGGACACGCCCGCCGCGGACGGCCAGCCCGATCCCGTCGCCCGTGCAGGTCCTCCCTCCGCCGCGCCCCGTGCCCCCGGGCCCACAACCCCATCAACCTACATATAGCCACGCTAGATATACAAAACGTAATTATCTAGGAAAAAACTACAAACGAACGACAAACGTACTTTCGAGGAGCCGTCCAGACGCGACGGCACGCGGCCCGACCCACCCCGGCGGACGGCCGTCCGCGGCCTGGCGGTAACGTCATCCGGATTAGTGCGTCTCGTCACAATCGGCTACGTCACTCGTCAATCAGCCCATTCGGGTAGCTCCGATGTGGTCCTTTCGCATCCCCCACTAGCCGCCCGAATTTGCGCCGTCTAGCTAGATCTCGCTACAGTTCCGCCCACTCGCCTCCCCGGGCGAGGTCATGCGGACGGACGCCGAGTCCTGCCCCCGTCCCCATGGCCGGAACGAGCACGGACAACATCGGGCAGGAGCGGGGGACCCACCATCCGGACGCCCCCCGGCGTCCTAGGGGTTAAGCCGGCGAAACGTGCGGCCGGGAGCACACCGATCCGCGAGGACGGGCTCCGGGCCCGCGGCGCCGACCGGGCAACTTCCAGCCCGAACCCGACAGCTCACCCCGTAGGCGACGGGAAGGACTCTGATGCGATCGCATGATCGTGTTCCCGCCCGTTCCAATGGCCGTGGCGGAAGGCACCGAGCGACCCAGGGACCGTCCACCGCGACTCGGGTCCTGCGCACCACCGGCGCCGTGACGGCGCTGGTCGGCACCGGGCTCGCGGTGACCGCCGCTCCCGCGGGAGCGGCGACTGCCGAAGACTTCGCGAAGCTCCGCAAGTGCGAGTCGGGCGGCAACTACGCCATCAACACCGGCAACGGCTTCTACGGTGCCTACCAGTTCGACCAGCGCACCTGGACGGGCCTGGGCTACCCCGGCCGACCCGACCAGGCTCCTCCCGCGATGCAGGACGAGGCCGCGTACAAGCTGTACAACAGCCGCGGCTGGTCACCATGGCCCGGCTGCACCAGCAAGCTCGGCCTCACGAGGAACGGCCCGGCGCCGGCGTCGTCCGGTGCCGGCGGCGACGTGATCGCCCAGGCCCTGACGCCGGCCGAGCCGCCCATGACGCTCGAGCGCGCTCGGGCTGAGGTCGGCGGCCAGTTCGGCGGCGAGGCGCTGAACGTCGGTATGGGCGACGACGTGCGCGCGGACGCCTTCATATGRCAGGCGGAGATGCGCGACCGCCGGTTCGTCCTGACCGTCGACGGCAAGTTCGGCCCGGAATCGCAGGGCATCGCCGCGCTCTACTCGTACCTCACCCGAGTGAGTGACGGTCAGCCCGGCGTGGTCGGCCAGAACCTGTGGAACGCCACCGTCAGCGGCTGACACCACCAGCGCCGCCTGACGCACAGCACCGCCAGGCACCCCGGCACCGCCAGGCACCCCGGCACCGCCGGCTTCACCTGACACCACCGTCGACGGCCGACGTCGGCGGCGCCAACGGACGTTGCCGACAGCTGACAGCGTCGACAGCTGTCGCACGCCCTGAGACGGCCGGCAGCCGCCCTCACACCGTCGGCAGCACCCCCAGGGTGGCTGACAGCGCCGTCAGCCGGCTTGCGGCACGACCCCGACGGCCGGCACCCGCATCCGCTCCCAGCGGCTGACAGCGCCGTCAGCGGCTGGCGGCTGCCACGGCCGGCGCTGACGGCCTGCGGTGCCACGTCGGGACGTCGCGCGGCGTCCATGTCAAGGCGCCTCGGGGCCTGGATGTCGCCGGGCCGGGCGTCGTGCGCGCCCGCCCACCCGCAGCGAGACCAGGCCGGGCGTGGGGCCAGGCCGGGCGGGACCGCGGTGCCCGGCGGAGCACAGCCCCTGACATCGCCGTCGCCACCCGCCAGGACCGCGGACGGCGCCGGACCTGCGGCGGCCACGCGTACCTCCGGATGACGGGCGCCGGGTCCTCATGACCGTCTGGCAGGTCGGGCTATGCCTCGTTGGCACGAGGTTCCACGAGGGCGCTGTGGTCCCGGGCTGGTCCCGATCTCGCCTCCGCGCCCGTGCCGTGGTCCGCCCGGCCCTCGATTGCCGTCAAGCAGAAATCTAAAAACCAACAGACAGACTACGGAAGAAATCGACTGACACAGGAGAAGCAGGGCCGGCGGCGGCACGACGCCGGCGGGGCGCCGACGCGATGCCGGCGGGGCCCGCGGCCGTCCGTGGCCGTTCAGTGGCCGTCCGCGGGCGGCTCGGCCCCGGAACGGCTCCGGCGTCGGGCAGGATGAGGTCATGACGACACCGCCCGCGAACCAGAACCTCCTGTCGGGCCCGCCGCCCACGCTGCTGCCCTCCGACGCGGCGGCCGCGGACGCGCTGCGGGCCGGCGACACGCCGGACACGGTCGCCGCCCGGTTCCCGGCCATCAGCCTCGGCTGGGCGGTCCTCGCCGAGGACGCGCTGCGCGCCGGGCGCCCGGTGGAGGCGTACGCCTACGCACGGACCGGGTACCACCGGGGCCTGGACCAGCTCCGCCGGTCCGGCTGGAAGGGGCACGGGCCGGTCCCGTGGTCCCACGAGCCGAACCGCGGCTTCCTGCGCGCGCTGGCCGCGCTCTCCCGCGCCGCGGCGGAGATCAACGATGGCGAGGAGGCGGCCCGGTGCCGGCAGTTCCTCACGGACAGCGACCCGGCCGCGGCCGCGGAACTCGGTCTCGCATAGCCGCCATCCGGCCACGGAACGCCGCCGCCGGCCCGCAGGGTCTGACGGACGGACCACGACGGGCCCATATCCCTAGTAACCTCGCCCGGTGCCCGCACTAGTCCTCATCGGCGCCCAGTGGGGCGACGAGGGAAAAGGAAAGGCGACCGACCTCCTGGGCGGCGCCGTCGACTACGTCGTCCGCTACCAGGGTGGCAACAACGCCGGACACACGGTGGTGATCGGTGCGGAGAGTTACGCCCTGCACCTGATTCCGTCCGGTGTGCTCCGCACCGACTGCGTTCCGGTGATCGGTAACGGCGTCGTGATCGACCCCGGTGTGYTGCTCTCGGAGATGGACGGCCTACAGGCCCGCGGGGTCGACGTCTCCCRTCTGCTCATCAGCGCGGACGCCCATCTGATCATGCCGCACCACCGCGCCCTGGACAGGGTCACCGAGCGGTACCTGGGCAAGGCCCGGATCGGCACGACGGGCCGGGGCATCGGCCCTGCGTACGGGGACAAGGTCGCCCGCACCGGCATCCGGGTGCAGGACCTGCTCGACCCCGGCATCTTCCGGCAGAAGCTGGAGCTGGCGCTGCGGGAGAAGAACCAGGTCCTGACCAAGGTCTACAACCGGCGGCGCATCGAGGTCGACGAGGTCGTCGAGGAGTACGCCGCCTACGCCGAGCGGCTGACCCCGCACATCGCCGACACCGGCCTGCTCCTCGACACCGCCCTGCGCGAGGGCAAGGTCGTCCTCCTCGAGGGCTCCCAGGGCACCCTCCTGGACGTCGACCACGGCACGTATCCGTTTGTGACCTCCTCGAACCCGACCGCCGGCTACGCCGCGACCGGGGCCGGCATCGGCCCCACCCGCATCAACCGGGTGATCGGGATCATCAAGGCGTACACGACCCGGGTCGGCGCCGGCCCGTTCCCGACCGAGCTCGACGACAAGGTCGGCGAGGAGCTGCGCCGCATCGGCGGAGAATTCGGGGTCACCACCGGCCGGGCCCGGCGCACCGGCTGGTTCGACGCGGTCATCGCCCGCTACGCAGTCCGGGTGAACGGCCTCACCGACCTTTTCCTCACCAAACTCGACGTACTTTCCGGCTTCGACACGGTGCCGGTCTGCGTGGGCTACGAGATCAACGGTCAGCGCACCGATGAGATGCCGATGACGCAGACGGAGTTCCACCACGCGAAACCGATCTACGTCGAGCTGCCTGGGTGGCACGAGGACATCTCGGGTGTCACCCGGTTCGCCGATCTCCCCGAGGCCGCCCAGGCGTATGTGGCGACACTCGAGGAGATGGCGGGCGCCCCGGTGTCGGCGGTCGGGGTGGGCCCCGGCCGCGCCCAGACCCTGGTGATCAACGAACTGATCTGACCCGGGCACGGCCCCCACAGCCGTCCACCCTGCCGTGCCCGGTCCCGGCCAGCCCGGCGCGCGGGCGAGAGTCTCACCCGTGCCGTGCCCAGACCCGAGCCGTGACCGGTCCCCCGTGCGGTGAACAGTCTCGCGCGGTGATCGGGTCGGGCCGGAGTTGCGCTACGGAGCGTTACGGTCGACGCTTGGCCGGTCACAGTAGGCGACGACCGGGGGTGGTGGCGATGGCGGGATACCCGTCGCAGGCCTCCTGGGACGACGAGCACGCCGACGGCGCCGACGGCGCAGGCTCCGAGATCACGAACGAGACACTCGCCACCGCGCGACCCTCGACCGAACTCGAGCCGGCGACGGCGCCACGCCAGCCAGGCCCGGCACGCTGGTCACCCACCGTCCATCCTGACCATCCGCTACGCCACGGCATCGACCCCGCGACGTGGCCGGTCGGTTTCTCCCCCACCGGCGAGGCGCTGCCGGAGACCCTGACCGACGTTCTCCTGCGCGGCAGTCACGCCATCCGCAGCTCGAAGCGCGCCGAGGCCCAGCGCCTCGAGCGGGCGGCGGCGATCGCCGAGCACGTCCAAGCCCAGATCGACGACTTCCTGGGCTTCTGCGCGGCCGAGCGCCTCACCCCACCGGTCATCGTCCGCACGAACGGCCGCCGCGCCGAACGGTCCCACGACGATGTCCCCGACTGGGACGGCACGCCACGACTCCGGACGTCAACCATGGACCGCGCCGCCGCACGGGCCGGGGATGACGACTCCAGACAGGACCGTCGCCGTGGCGAGGACGACGCGGACCCCGACACCGCCAGTCCGCCGCCCACCGGCCAGCACGGACGTCGGTCGGGGACCACACCGGCACGCCGCCGGCTCCTTCGCCGCGAGCGGCTGCATGCCTGGCCGCTCCTCTACTGGCGCTGCGAGAGTTTCCCGGCCCCGGGACGCTCCCTGCACCTGTTCGTCGAACCGGACGGACGCACCTTCGAGGGCCGCGACGCCCCCGCGCCGCTGACGGTGCTCGGCCGTGAGGTGCAGGTGTGGCCCGTCGACGCCCCGTCGATAGTCGAGGGCATGGCCGAGGTGGACGCCCGCCGTTGCGCACTTCACCTGGTGCACGGAATGGCTCACATGCTCTGGCAGGCCGGCGTGGGCCTGTAGCCCTTCCGCCTTCTTAATCTATTAGCCACATCTAATTCCATCTCCACCACCGGCGCCGTTTCCGGCGTACACAGAGAAGTGTGGTGATCGAGTGAGTCCATGCACTCATTCAGTCGCCGCGCTTCATCGAAACGGATAAAAGGACGTCGACGGCGCCGACGCGCGCCCCCCGGAGCCCCGCGGCCCGAGCCGGGCGCCGGGCGGGGGCCTGGACCATGCGACACGGCGGTGGTCGGTGGAGGCGGCACGGGTCCTGTCGTGGTCTCTTCTTGCTGATGAGCAAGCGGACATTGCTGGCACCAGTCGATCCCCGGGACACTCGGGACGGCATCGCCGACAGGGCCACAAGGCAAAGGATGATCAACGTGCACGCTAACCTGGACCCCGTGACTTCCGCGGCCGCCACCCCGGCCTCCCCCGAGCTGTGAAGGTCCTCGTCGTCGGTTCCGGCGGGCGTGAGCACGCGTTGTGCCGCGCGCTGGCCCGGGATCCCAATGTCGGCTCGCTCGTGTGCGCCCCGGGCAACGCGGGGACGGCGGAGCTGGCCGAGCCGCGTCCGCTGCGGGTCGACGATCCGGATGCTGTCGCCGCCCTCGCCGAGTCGGTGCGCGCCGATCTGACGGTGATCGGCCCCGAGGTCCCGCTGGTCGCCGGCGCGGCCGACGAGATCAGGGCCCGTGGGCTGCGGGCGTTCGGCCCGTCCGCCGCGGCCGCGCGACTGGAGGGCAGCAAGGCGTTCGCGAAGGAGATCATGCGAGCGGCGGGCGTCCCCACGGCCGATTCACGGGACCACACCGAGATCTCCTCGGCGCTGGCCGATCTGGATAGTTTCGGCCCGCCGTACGTCGTGAAGTACGACGGTCTCGCCGCAGGCAAGGGCGTCACCGTGACCACCGACCGGGACGCGGCCGTCGACGCCGTCCGGGCGAGCCTGCGTGGCCCGGACGACCGGGTGGTGCTCGAGGAGTACCTCGACGGGCCCGAGGTCTCGCTGTTCGCGATCGTCACCGAGTCCGGCTCGGTGGTGCCGCTGCTGCCCGCTCAGGACCACAAGCGGGTCGGCGACGGCGACACCGGCCCGAACACCGGCGGGATGGGGGCCTACACCCCGCTGCCGTGGGCGCCGCGGAACCTGACCGCCGAGGTGGTCCGCACGGTGATCCGGCCGACAGTGGACGAGATGGCCCGCCGGGGAACCCCGTTCACCGGTCTGTTGTACGCCGGGCTGGCGCTGACGTCCCGTGGCATTCGTGTGGTCGAGTTCAACGTTCGGTTCGGTGACCCCGAGGTACAGGCGATCCTGGCACTGCTCAACACGCCGCTGACCGACGTGCTCTCCGGGCGGCGGCCGCCGGTGTGGCGGTCGGGGGCCGCGATCACCGTGGTCGTCGCCGCCGCCGGCTACCCGGCGAACCCGCGGCTCGGTGATCCCATCCGTGGTCTGGCCGCGGCCGGCGCGCTGGCGGGGGTGGACGTGCTCCACGCCGGGACCCGCCGGGACGAACAGGGGCAGGTGGTCGCGTCGGGTGGCAGGGTGCTGTCCGTCACGGCCATCGGCTCGAACCTCGAGTCCGCGCGAGGATCGGCATACGAGGCCATCAGCCGCATCTCGCTGGACGGTGCCCACTACCGCACCGACATCGGGGACCCGTCCCGGATGCGCGGCGCGGTGGACGTCCACCGCGCCGGTTCCGGGGTGGGCGACCTTCACCAGTCGCAGGACCAGCAGGACAAGAAGGAGTGAGCGTGTCGCAGGGCAAGTCGTCACAGGGCAACGGGGCAAGGGGCGGCTCGACGGATCCGCGGGTGGCGATCGTCTACGGCTCCCCGTCGGACACCCAGACCATGAGCAAGGCCGGCGCCACCCTGGAGCGCTTCGGGGTCGCCTACGAGGAGGTCTCCCTCTCGGCGCACCGCGCCCCGCGCACGCTCGCGGAGTACGTCGGGAAGCTGCGCGCGCGGGAGATCCAGGTGGTGATCGCCGGCGCCGGGCTCGCCGCCGCGCTGCCGGGCGCCGTCGCGGCCCTGACGACCCTGCCGGTCATCGGCGTGCCGATCTCCGGTGGCGCGCTGGACGGCATGGACTCCATGCTCGCCATCGCGCAGATGCCGCCCGGCGTGCCGGTGGCCACCGTCGGGCTGAACAACTCGACGAACGCCGCGATCCTCGCGATCCAGATCCTGGCGCTGGGCGACCCGGATCTCGGCCTGAAGCTCGCGACGTTCAAGGACGAGTTCGAGCAGGCAGCGGCCGACTCTCTCGCTGACGTCGCGGCGGCGGCGACCGCGGCGGCACGCGCATGATCGGTCGCTACACGCTGCCCGACATGGGTCGGGTGTGGTCCGAGGCGAACAAGTACGAGCTGTGGTGCAAGGTCGAGGTCCTGGTCCTGGAGGCGCACGCGGCGGCCGGGCGCGTCCCGGCCGACGCGGTGGGCCCGGTGCGTGCCGCGGCGGCCCCGACGCCGGAGGCCGTCGCCGAGATCGAGGCCGTCACCCAGCACGACGTGATCGCCTTCCTGACCGCCTGGGCCGACCAGACCGAGCCGCGTTCCGCCGCGGCCTACGTGCACTTCGGCATGACCTCGTCGGACCTGCTCGACACCGCGCTCGCCTGCCAGCTCGTCGAGGCCACCGACCTGCTGCTCGCCCGTGCCGACCGGCTGGTCGCCGCGCTGCGCGACCTCGGGCTGGCGCACCGCGGGACCCTGCGGGTCGGCCGCACGCACGGCATCCACGGCGAGCCGACGGTGTTCGGCCACCGCGTCGCCGACCTGGCCTTCGGGATGGCCCGCTGCCGTGACCGGCTGCGCGCGGCGCGGGCGGACGTCGGCGTCGCGAAGATCTCGGGAGCGGTCGGCACATACTCGAACATCGACACCGACGTGGAGGGCTACGTCGCGGACAAGCTCGGCCTCACCCCGGCGCCGGTCGCGACACAGGTCGTCCTGCGGGACGGGATCGCCTCCTGGGTCGCGGCCCTCGCCGGCCTGGCGACGGTCTGCGAGGCGGTCGCCCTCGAGGTGCGGCACGGGCAGCGCACAGAGGTCCGGGAGCTGTCCGAGCCGTTCGGGTCGGGCCAGAAGGGCTCGTCCGCGATGCCGCACAAGAAGAACCCGATCATGTCGGAGCGCATCGCGGGGATCGCCCGGATCGTCCGGGCCCAGTACGTGCCCGTCCTCGAAGGTGTCCCGCTGTGGCACGAGCGGGACATCTCGCACTCCTCCACCGAACGGATCGCCCTGCCGGACGCCGCCTGCGGCGTGGACTACCTGCTGCACCTCACCACCCGGCTCGTCGACGGCCTCGTCGTCGACCGGGAACGGATGCGGGCGAACCTCGACGCCACCGGCGGGCTCGTCTACACCTCGGCGGTACTGCTGGAGCTGGTGGAAACCGGGCTGTCGCGCGAGGACGCCTACGCCGTCACCCAGGCGGCGGCGATGGAAACCTGGCAGACGGGCGTCCCCTTCCGCGAGACGCTGCGCAAGCACGCGGGCGACCGCGGCCTGCCGCTCGACGAGGCTCGCCTGGACGAGGTCAGCCGACCGGAACGCTATGTCGAGCGGCTCACCCCCGTCTTCGACCGACTGGCCGCGCTGGGCTAGGCGAAGCGGACGTACCGGGGCCGGACCGGACGGAAGGGCCTGACCCAACCCGGTCCGGCCGGGCTGGCCCAGCCCAGCCCGGCCTGGCCCAGGCCGGTCGGGTCGGGGGCAACGGGTGAAAGCCGAGGTCAGGTGTCGGGCCGGACGGGGTCCGGCCGAGTCGCCTCGGGCTGGGTGTCAAGGGCGCCGCGCAGCTCGTCGAGCTCCTCGGGCGCTACGAGGCCGCCCTCGGCCGCATGGTCGAGCAGGCTGGCCGCGGTGTCACGTGATCCCGACGCCAGCAGGTCGACGAGCGTGCGGGCCGCACTCGTCGCCCGCAGGCCGTGCACCTGCTCCTGCTGTTCGGCGGACATCGCGTCGTACCACAGCACGACGCCCTTGTTCCGCCGCCGCGAGGAACCGGGTGGCAGGAGCAGGTGGATCGGCTCGTCGTCCGAGCACGGCGGCAGGGTCGGGAACTCGTGCAGGCGCGCTGCCGTCAGGCCGCAGAGGGTGGCGCACGGCAGGACGAGCAGCGCCGCCTGACAGCGCCCAAGATAAGTGTCGCAGGTGGGGACGACATATCCGCCCTGGACGGGATTGAGCCAGTCCTCGTTCTGGACCAACTGATGTAGGCGATGGTCGGTAAGGCCGGCACAACGCGCCTGTACGCGCGTGAGCGCACCCTTCTGGCGGCACGCGACCGCCAGGGCCCGAGCAAGCGCGGGGTCGTGGCGACTCATGCCTTCCACGGTGCCAGGAGCAAATCCAGCCGTGCGCCGATATCCAGCCCTCGATCGATGATCTGGCTGAAAATTCTTCGATAGCCAACCGTCAGGCGCACTAAAGATATAAGCACGAATACGATTTCCCAATATTTTTGTCTTCCGGGTTCAGGGGTAGGGATCCCGGGCGGGCGCCGGCGGGACGAAGGGCCGGGGGCAGCCCCGGAGGTCTCGCCCCCGGGCCTCGTACACCCCGGCGACCCCTGGGGCCCGGCAGCCCGGGGACCCGGCGGCCCGGCGGCCCGGCGGCCTTCTCGCTCTTTCAGGCAGGGTTCCACCGGAAAAGCCACCCGAAACGGCGAGAAAGAAACGAAAAGGCGAGTAGTCGAGCGCCAGAATCGGTCCGGACCAGCCCGGACCGACCCGGATCCCAGCCACCCGCCCCCCACACCGCACCTTCGCGGATGCCCGAATACCGGCCACGCCTGGCCGGTTGCCGGCTACTTCTGGGCAACGGTCAGTGGATGGCGACCTCCAGGCCGATCAGAATGATGCCGAGTAGGGCGATTCCCGCGGTGTAGCCGGCGAGTCGCCAGCGGCGTAGGCCTCCCGCGCGCCCGGAGAACAGGCCCCATGCGCAGAGCAGCAGCAGCGAGGTCCACAGTGCCGCCTCCTGCGCGTCACTGACGCTCGCGCCGGCCGCACGGGCGACTGCCAGCACGGCGAGCGGCAGGAACGAGGCCCGGACCATCGGCCAGTTCTCGACCAGCGCGCGCCGGGCGCCAGACCAGCCGGCGTCGGCGTCGGCTCGGCGATCGGCTACGCGCCCGATGCCGTCACCGGTGTCGTGCCGGACGCGGTGGCCGATGGCGTGGGCGTAGCCGTGTGCCAGCCAGAAGACGACCATTGTCGTGGCGACCGCGGCGATGATCTCGGCGGCCGAGTCCTGATCAGGGTCCTGGGCGGCGATCAGGCCGGCGGCCAGCACCGTCCCGTAGACGGCGTGCCGGGGATGACCGGTTGGCGGGAAGAGGATGGCCCGGGCCGCGGCACGGAAGACGCCGTCGGCCGTTGAACCGCCCGCGGTGCCCCCGGCGCTCGCCACAAGGCGACATGCTGCCGGCGGCTGCCGGCATCCGCATCCCGACCAGGACCCCGGGCCGGTCGCCCCGGCCCGGGTCCGCCGCCGGGCAACCGAGCGGGGGCATCACGAAGAGGCACGTTGAGCGGGCGTCCCGGGCAGGAGGCTACCGGTACGGTCGGACCATGCCGCTGACACATGAGGAGTTCGCCGGGCTGACGCATCTCGGCTCGGGGAAGGTGCGTGAGCTGTTCGCGGTCGGGGATGACGCGGTGCTGCTCGTGGCGAGCGACCGGATCTCGGCCTTCGACGTCGTGCTGCCCACGGAGATCCCAGACAAGGGCGCGGTGCTCACCGGGCTCAGCCTGTGGTGGTTCGACCAGCTTGGTGATCTCGTCCCGAGCCATGTGATCAGTTCGAGTGTGGACGAGTATCCGGCGGAACTCGCGCCCTACGCCGAGCAGCTGCGCGGGCGCTCGATGCTGTGCCGCCGGCTCGACATGGTCCAGATCGAGTGCGTCGCCCGCGGTTACCTGACCGGCAGCGGTCTGAAGGACTACCGGCGCTCCGGCACCGTCAGCGGCCATCCGCTCCCCGCCGGCCTGGAGGATGGCAGCAGGCTGCCGAACCCGATCTACACGCCGTCGACGAAGGCACCGATCGGGGAGCACGACGAGAACATCAGCCGGGACGACGCGGCCGGCCGGGTCGGCACGGAGCTGGCGGCCGAGCTTGAGCGGCTCACCCTGCAGATCTTCGGGCG
The DNA here is from genome assembly GCF_001854695.1 of Parafrankia soli. Taxonomy (GTDB): domain Bacteria; phylum Actinomycetota; class Actinomycetes; order Frankiales; family Frankiaceae; genus Parafrankia; species Parafrankia soli. The sequence goes on along the minus strand of NZ_MAXA01000080.1, from coordinate 36,815 downwards.
GGCCAGTGATCTGGCCGCCGAGCGCGGGATCCTGCTCGCCGACACCAAGTTCGAGTTCGGCCACGACGCGGACGGCGTGCTGCGGCTCGCCGACGAGGTGCTCACCCCGGACTCGTCCCGGTTCTGGCCGGCGGACGCCTGGACGCCGGGCGGCACGCAGCCGTCCTATGACAAGCAGTTCATCCGCGACTACCTGGTCAGCACGGGGTGGGACCGCAACCCGCCCGCGCCGGAGCTGCCCGACGACATCGTCGAGTCGACGCGCGCCCGCTATGTCGAGGCCTACGAGCGGCTGACCGGGATCTCGTTCAAGGACTACCTGTCCACCGCTTGACCGCCCACCGCGGCCGGGAACTGACCGGGGGTTAGCCCCACCTGGGGCCGCGAGCGAACCCCACCGGGCCACGGAGGGTTTCGGCACCTCAAACCTGGTAGCTCTCCGCAGTGACCAGGAACGGCCGGCACGAGATCGTCGTTCCATGCGCACGAGACCTCCGACAGCATCGACGCCGCGCCGCTCACCCGCCCCGTCGGGGTCCGGCGCCTCGGACGGGCCCGCCGGCCGCGGCCCACGCCACACCCACCGGGCCGCGCCGACCGGCGCGTCCCCCGGCGGCCCCACGCACGCCACCCACCTGGCCGCCCGCGCGGCCCGGTGGAGCGTGCGGCACCGCCGCCTCGCCATCGGCGGCTGGATCCTCGGCGTCGTGCTCGTCACGCTGCTGGGGAGCCTGATCGGGACCAGCACCCTCGGTGACGACGACTACAGCGTCGGTGAGGACGGGCGGGCCCAGAGCACCCTGGACGCGCACGGGTTCACCTCCCCCGCCAACGAGAACGTGCTGATCCAGCGGCCGGCGCAGGCTGCCAGCCCCGAGGAGCTGCTCGCCGACCCCGAGCTGCGGGCCGCCCTCGCGGACGTCGCCGCGCGGCTCGACGGCACCGGTGAGGTGACCAACCTGCGGGCGCCGATCGCGCTGCCCGGGGTGGAGGCGAACCCCGGGCTGGTGTCCACCGACCGTCGTTCGGTCATGGTGACCTTCGAGATGCGCGGTGACGAGGACACCGCCACCGACCGGATCGACCCGGTGCTGGCCGCCGTCGCGGCCGCGGCCGACGAGCATCCGGGGCTGCTCGTCGAGGAGGTCGGCGAGGCGAGTGCCGACAAGGCGCTCGGCGACACGATCGGCAAGGACTTCAAGCGGGCCGAGCTGCTCGCCATCCCGCTCACCCTCGGCATTCTGCTGGCCGTCTTCGGCGCGGTCGTCGCCGCGCTGGTGCCGGTCGCGCTCGCGCTGACCGCGTTCGTCGGGGCGCTGGGTGTCGTCGCCTTCACCAGCCGGCTGCTGCCCACGGACGAGACCGCGACCTCGGTCATGCTGCTCATCGGCCTGGCGGTCGGCGTCGACTACGCCCTGTTCTACATCCGCCGCGAGCGCGAGGAGCGAGCCGCCGGGCACAGCCCGCAACGCGCGCTGGAGATCGCCGCGGACACTTCGGGTCACGCCGTTCTGGTGTCCGGGCTGACGGTCGCCGTCTCGATGGCGGGCCTGCTGCTGACCGGGCTGAGCGTGTTCAGCGGGATCGCCGGCGGCACGGTCATCGTGGTGCTGATCGCGGTGCTCGGCTCGCTCACGGTGCTGCCGGCGGTGCTGTCCTGGCTGGGTGACCGGGTCGAGCTCCTGCGGCTGCCCTGGCACCGCCGCGCCGACGCCCGCGCCGCCGCCGCCAGCGCCCCGGGCGTGGACAGGAAGACCACGAGCACCACGAGCGTCGCCGGCACCGCTGGCGTCGATCTGACCCGGCCCGGCCTGACGGGACGGCTGCTGCGCCGCCCCGGCATCGTCGCGGTGGTCACCGGCGGGCTGCTGATCCTGCTGGCAGTGCCCGCCCTGGGGCTGCGGACCGTCGAACCAGGCATGGACGACATCCCCGACGATCTTCCGATCATGCAGACCTACGATCGGGTCCAGGCGGCCTTCCCGGGCGAGCAGACGGCCGCGGTCGTCGTGGTCTCGGCCGCCGACGTGCGGGCGCCGCAGGCGGTGGGAGCCATCGACGCGCTGCGCGAGCGGGCGCTGGCCAGCGGAATGATGTACGAACCGATCACCACCGAGATCAGCGCGGACGGCCAGGTCGCCAAGATCTCGATCCCGATCGCCGGCGAGGGCACCGACAACGCTTCGCTGCGGGTGCTCGACACGCTGCGCGGGGAGATCATCCCCAGCACGATCGACCCGGTCTCCGGGATGTCGGCGGACGTCACCGGGTGGACTGCCGGTTCGGCCGACTTCAACGCCCAGCTCAACGGGCGCACCCCGCTGGTGATCGGGTTCGTGCTGGTCCTGGCCTTCCTGCTGCTGCTGGCCGCGTTCCGCAGCGCCATCGTCGCCGCGGCGGCCGTCGCGCTGAACCTGCTGTCGGTGGCCGCGGCGTACGGCCTGCTCGTGGTGGTGTTCCAGCATCACTGGGCGGACGGCCTGCTCGGCTACACCTCGACCGGGGCCATCACCAACTGGCTGCCGCTGATGCTCTTCGTGATCCTGTTCGGCCTGTCCATGGACTACCAGGTGTTCGTGCTCAGCCGGGTCCGGGAGGCCTACGACTCGGGCCTGCCGATGCGCGACGCGGTGCTGGTCGGGGTCCGGCGTAGCGCGGGGGTGGTGACCAGCGCGGCCGTGATCATGGTGGCGGTGTTCAGCATCTTCGCCACCCTGTCGCAGGTGAGCATGAAGCAGCTCGGCGTGGGGCTCGGCGCGGCGATCCTGCTGGACGCGACCGTGATCAGGGTGATCCTGATGCCCGCCGTCCTGACGCTGATCGGCGAGCGGGCGTGGCGCCGCCGGCCCGTCGCCGACGACGACGACCGGGGGACGGCCGTCCCGGTGCCGGCGGGTGACCGCCGGCCGCAGCTCCCGGCGCAGGCCCCCGCGCCCGCCGTGCCCCCCGCACCCGCCGGCCACGGCCCGTTCTCCGGCATGGGCGACTTCCCCCGTCACCGCCAGGACTGACCGCGCAGGTCCAGTCACCGATTCCGTCCAGTCACCGCCCCCGGTCGCGCCGTAGCGGCCGGGGGCGGTGTGTCTTCTCGGGTCTCCGGCCGCGGCGCGAGCCGGCCCGATGCCGTCCCGGCCAGGCTTGCGCGGCGAAAGACGGCCCGGTCACAGACCGGGCCGGGGGAGGTTGCATGCGGGTTACAGTGTCCGGCGACGTCCGGTACCCCATCCGAGGACTGGAACGGACAGATGCCTGTTCACATGCCTGCCCAATCACCCGCCCGCCCGATTTCCGGGCCGGCCGCACCGACCTCGCTGCCCTCGCCGGCCGCACCGACCTCGCCATCGGCGTCAGCCGGACCGGGGGGCGGGACCACCGCCTCCGGATCACCGATCCGAACGGGCCGGCCCACCGTCGCCCGCACCCGCGCCGAGCTCGCCGCCCTGCTGAGCGAACCCGCCGCGTCCCCCGTCGGGAACGGCCCCGCGCGGGGGGTGCGCGCCGTCGTGATGACGATGGGCGCCCTGCACCGCGGGCACGCCGAGCTGATCAGAGCGGCCCGGCGCCGGGCCGACCAGGTGGTGGTCACAATCTTCGTAAACCCGCTGCAGTTCGGGCCGGGTGAGGATCTCGACCGCTACCCCCGCGCCTTCGAGGCAGACCTCGATCTCTGCGCGCGCGAGGGTGTCGACGCCGTCTACGCCCCGGCCCAGGTCCATGATCCCGCACCGCTGGTCACCCTGAGTGCCGGCCCGCTCGGCGACGTCCTCGAGGGGGCGTCCCGGCCGGGCCACTTCGACGGGATGCTCACCCTGGTCGGCACGATGCTGCACCTCGTGCGCCCTGATGTGGCCTTCTTCGGCCGCAAGGACGCCCAGCAGCTCGTCTGCATCCGCCGGATGGTCGCCGACCTGGCGTTCCCGGTGGAGATCGTCGGAGTACCGACGGTGCGGGACACCGACGGTCTCGCCCTGTCGAGCCGAAACGCCTACCTTGGGCCGGAGCAGCGGCGCAGCGCGCTGGCGCTCTCCCGGGCACTGTCCGCCGGCACCGGGCAGGCTGGAGCGGGCGCGGCGGCCGTACTGTCCGCGGCCCGGTCGGTGCTGGCCGCCGAGCCGGGTGTGGGCGTCGACTACCTGACGCTGGCCGACCCGTCCGATCTCGGGCCGGTCGAGGTCGGGCCGGCGCTGCTGCTGGTCGCCGCCCGGGTCGGGAACACCCGGCTGATCGACAACGTCGAACTCGTCCTGACGGGGGCCGGGCCGGCCCCCGTCGACGACGAAGCCCGCAGCAAAGACCACAACGAGGCTCGCAACGACGCCGGCAAGGGCAAGGAGGTCTGACCGGTGTTCCGGACCATGCTCAACTCGAAGATCCACCGGGCGACGGTCACCCAGGCCGACCTGCACTACGTGGGCTCGGTGACGATCGACGCCGACCTGATGGCGGCCGCCGACCTGCTGCCCGGCGAGCAGGTGACGATCGTCGACATCAACAACGGCGCCCGGCTGGAGACCTACGCGATCAGCGGCCCGGCCGGCAGCGGAATCATCGGGATCAACGGGGCGGCCGCCCGGCTGGTCCACCCCGGCGACCTCGTCATCATCATCTCCTACGGGATCATGGATGACGCCGAGGCACGCCGGCACGTCCCGAAGGTCCTGTTCGTCGACGCGGAGAACCGGATCATCGGGCAGGGCGGTGATCCGGCGGCGGCGCTGCCGGGCGATCCGTCCAGCCTGCGGGGCGACGTCCTGGACCCGGCCGGCGCTCGCGGCCTGGGCGGGGGGGCGTAGCGAGGTGCCTGTTCTTCCGCACCGACTCGGCGCGCCCCGTCCGGGCTGGACCAGGCACGCCGACATCGTGGTCATCGGGTCCGGAATCGCCGGGCTCACCACCGTGCTGCACGCGCGCGCGGCGAGCCCGGACAGCCGCGTCCTGCTGGTCACCAAGGCCCTGCTGGACGCCGGATCGACCCGCTGGGCCCAGGGCGGCATCGCCGCGGCCCTGGGCGTCGGGGACTCCCCGGCCGAGCACCACCGCGACACCCTCGTGGCCGGGGTCGGCCTGTGCGACCCGGTGGCGGTCGACATCCTGGTCACCGAGGGTCCCGCCCGGGTGCGGGAGCTCGCGGCGCTCGGCGCCCGGTTCGACCGGGAGCCCGACGGGGCGCTCTCACTCACCCGCGAGGGCGGCCACCTGCGCGATCGCATCGCGCACGCCGGTGGCGACGCCACCGGGCTGGAGGTGGAGCGCGCCCTGATCGCCGCCGTGCGCGCCGACCCGTCCATCGAGGTGCTCGAGCACGCGCTCGTCCTCGACCTGCTCACGGACCGAGGCGGGCGGGCGGTCGGAGCCACGCTGCACGTGCTCGGCGAGGGCAGCCGGGACGGCGTCGGCGCCGTGACGGCACGCGCGATCGTCCTGGCCACCGGTGGCATGGGGCAGATCTTCGCGTCGACGACCAATCCGGCGGTCTCCACCGGCGACGGGGTGGCGCTCGCCCTGCGTGCCGGGGCGGTCGTGACCGACCTGGAGTTCGTCCAGTTCCATCCGACGGCACTGTGGCTGCCTGAGCACGAGTCGGGCCAGCAGCCGCTGGTCAGCGAGGCTATGCGCGGCGAGGGCGCGCTGCTGGTGGACGCGGCCGGCCGGCGGGTGATGGCCGGCGTCCACCCGCTGGCCGACCTGGCGCCCCGGGACGTCGTCGCGAAGCGGATGTCGCGGGTGATGGCCGAGCAGGGGGTGCGCCACCTGTTCCTCGATGCCCGCCACCTGGGCACCGAGACGCTCCTGCGCCGGTTCCCGACCATCACCGCCCGGTGCCGGGCCGCGGGCATCGACCCGGTGACCACGCCGATCCCGGTGGCCCCGGCGGCGCACTACGCCAGTGGCGGGGTCCGCACCGACGTGTGGGGGCGCACGAGCGTCCCCGGGCTGTACGCGTGCGGGGAGGTCGCCTGCACGGGAGTGCACGGGGCGAACCGGCTGGCGTCCAACAGCCTGCTGGAGGGGCTGGTGTTCGCGGCGCGGATCGCCGAGCACATCGCCGGGCTGCCCGGGGTCCGCCCGGTGGACGGACCTGGCGGCACGCCGTCCACCGGGGAGCCGACGGGCGCGCGGGGATCGGGCCTGACCGATCCGACCGAGCGCGGTGACCTGGCCCGGGTGATGACCGACGGGGCGGGCGTCCTGCGCAGCGCCGAGAGCCTGCGGGCGACGTCCAAGATGCTCGCCGGCCTCGGTGACCTGCGGGTCAGCGGGGCGACCGTGCAGGCCGGGCCGGCGGCCTGGGAGATGACGAACCTGCGCACGGTGGCGACCGCGCTGGTCGCGGCGGCGGAGCTGCGCACCGAGACCCGCGGCTGCCACTGGCGCGAGGACTTCGGCGCCCGCGACGACGAGCACTGGCGCGGGCATGTGCTGACCAGGCTGGATCAGGAGGGGAAGCTGATCGTGACCTACGAGGCACCGCCGGCCGAGGAACGGTCGAACGGGGCACGCGCGGCGCAGGGCCCGTCGGCCCGGTCGCAGGCCCCGTCAGCCCCGTCAGCCCCGTCGGGCCGGTCGACGGCGTCCCAGGCGCGGTCGGCGTGAGTGGCGGGCGGCCGGGGCCGCCGCTCGGCCCCGACCAGCTTTCGGCCGCCGTCCTCGCGGGGCTGAAGTCCGCGGGGCTGGAGGCGGCGGCGGTCCTCGACGTGATCGGTCGGGCCCTCGCCGAGGATCTTCCCGTGGCCACGTCCCCGCAGGTCAGCGGGGCACCCCGGCCGGCGGACGAAGCAGCCCCGCCAGGTGGTGAGGCGGCCCCGCAGGTGGGCGAGCCGGCCTGGGCGGTCGACGCGACGTCCGCGGCGACCGTGGACGCGGCGCTGATCAGTACCGGTTCCGTGGTCTCCCGGGCGGACGGCGTGGTGGCGGGCGTGCCGGTCGCCGCGGCCGTGTTCGAGGTGCTGCTCGGCGCCGCGGTCACCGTGACGCCGACGCTCGCCGACGGGGACCGGGTCGTTCCGGGCACGGAGGTGCTCCGGGTGCGTGGTCCCGTCCGTGGGCTTCTCACCGCCGAGCGGACCGCGCTCAACCTGCTCTGCCACCTCTCCGGGGTGGCCAGTGTGACCCGGCTGTGGGCCGACGCGGTCGCCGGCACCGGCGCGGCCGTCCGCGACACCCGCAAGACCCTGCCCGGGCTGCGCGCGCTGGAGAAGTACGCGGTGCGCTGCGGCGGCGGGCGCAACCACCGGATGTCGCTGGCCGACGCCGCGCTGGTCAAGGACAACCACGTGATCGCGGCCGGCGGCGTGGCGGCGGCGTTCACCGCGGTGCGCGCCCGGTACCCGAACCTGCCCGTCGAGGTCGAGTGCGACACCGTCGAGCAGGTCGTCGAGGCGGTCGGCGCCGGAGCCGACCTGATCCTCTGTGACAACATGTCCCTGGACGAGCTGCGCGCGTCGGTCGCCGTCTCCCGGCCGGCCGGGGTCCTGTTGGAGGCGAGCGGCGGGCTCACCCTCGACGTGGCCGCCGCGGTGGCCGCCACCGGGGTCGACTTCCTCGCCGTCGGCGGGCTCACCCACTCGGCGCCCGCGCTGGACCTCGGCTTCGACCTCGCGGTGCCGGCTCCCCGCTGACGCCCGCGCACCGCGCGCACCCCACCCCCCGAGCGGACAGACCCTGGACGGCCGAAACATGCTGCTGACGATCGACGTAGGCAACACGAACACCGTGCTGGGTGTTTTCGACGGCGATCAGCTCGCCAACTCGTGGCGGGTCCGCACCGACCCGAGAGCGACCGCCGACGAGCTGGGCTGGCTCTACCGCGGCCTCCTCGGCGACCACCCGATCGGCGGTGTCTCGGTGTGTTCCACCGTGCCGGCCGCCCTCCGGGAGATCCGCCGGATGGTCAGCCGGACGTTCCCGGCGATGCCGACCGTCGTCGTCGAGCCCGGCACCCGCACCGGGGTGCCGATCCTCATCGACAACCCGAAGGAGGCCGGCGCCGACCGGATCATGAACACGCTGGCCGCCCACCACCTCTACGGCGGCCCGGCGATCGTGGTCGACTTCGGCACGGCCACGAACATCGACGTGGTGTCCGCGCGGGGCGAGTTCCTCGGCGGGGCGTTCGCGCCGGGCATCGAGGTCGCGCTGGACGCGTTGGCCTCCCGTGCCGCACAGCTGCGCAACGTCGAGCTGACCACCCCCCGTTCGGTGATCGGCAAGAGCACCGTCGAGGCACTGCAGTCCGGGATGATCTACGGCGTCGTCGGCCAGGTGGACGCGCTGGTCCGCCGCATCCGGGCCGAGCTGGGCACACCGGCCACCACGATCGCCACCGGCGGCCTGGCCCCGCTGGTGATCAAGGAGAGCGAGACCCTCGACAATCACGAGCCGCACCTGACCCTGATCGGGCTGCGGCTTGTCTTCGAGAAGAACACCGAACCGCGCTGAGGCGAAGTCCGGGAAGACCCGGTCCGCGCCGTCTCTATCGGATTTCCGACAACCATCCGGGCGCCGCCGGACGGAACAGCCGGACTCCGCGGTAATCCGGTGACGCGCCGCCAGCTACATCCCCGTTCCGGGCAGGAAACCGTCCGGCACCGGCGTGCCCGGGTTAGCCTTTCCCTCATGCGGCACAGCACGGGGGCGACCTCACGATTCGGCGGCCCGCACGGCCGGCACGACCGGACGGCACTGTTCAGCCGAACAGCGACGTTCAACCGAACAGCGCCGTTCACCTGGACGGTACTGTTCGTCTCGGCCGCACTGTTCGTTCTCCTCGGGACACCGATGGGGACGGCCGGGGCGGCGACCGCGGCCCCGGGAACGCTGACCGTGGCCGCGCTGGGCGACTCGTACTCCTCCGGCGAGGGAACGCCCCCGTTCGAAGCGGCCTTCGCGAGCTGCCGCCGCAGCGCCGGGGCGTGGCCACGGCTGCTCGCCACCCTCGACCCGCCGGCCACCAACGTCCTGCACGCGGCGTGCGGGGGCGCGACGACAGAGGCCATGACCAAGCCTCAGCGGGGCTCTCCGCCCCAGCTCGAACAGCTGCGCGCCCTGCCGACCCCACCGGACGTGGTGACGCTGACCATCGGCGGCAACGACGCCGGGTTCAGCCAGGTCATGTTCAGCTGTGTCGCATGGAAGTGCTTCTGGGACGGCGACGACCGCCGCCGGCGGGACTACGTCGAGGACGTGCTTCCCGACGTCCTGGTCGCCACCTACAAAGAGGTGAAGGCCGCGGCGCCGCACTCCCGGATCGTGGTCGTCGGGTATCCCACCGTCGTTCCGCGGTCCCAGAGCGACAACACCTGCCGATGGCTCGACAAGAGTGAGCGCCGCCAGCTCGCCAGCCTGAACAACGCGCTCAACCGGACTATCCGCAGAGCGGCGTCCGACGCCGGTGTCGAGTACGTATCGACCGATCGGTCTCTGCGCGGGCATGAAATGTGCACCAAGGACTCCTGGGTGAATCCGATCGGCCTTTTCGGCGCGAGCCGGAGTCTCAGCGCCCATCCGACCCGGGCCGGCCAGGAGGCCCTGGCGAAAACCGTCCACAGGGCCCTCTTCGACGACCGCTGACGGCTGGCGTCAGCCCGCGGCGGACCGGAGCTCGGCGAGCACCCGGCGGGTGTCGGCCGTCTCCCAGCCGCCGGCGGCCAGGCCGGGATCGCGCGCCGTCCAGCGGTCGAGCAGCCGCACGCCGGCGCCGCGCAGCGTGCGGCACGACGCTGCGAAGGCCGGATGGGCCGCCTGCGGCTCCGCCAGGCAGGGCGCCGCGACGACCGGGAGACCGAGGCCGAGCGCCTCGGTGAGCAGCCCCAGCACGAGGGTGTCCGCGATGCCGGCCGCCCACTTGTTGATCGTGTTGAAGGTCGCCGGGACCACCACGAAGGCGGCCGGCGGCGGGAGGACGTCGGGCTGGCCCGGAAACTTGTAGTCGGTGCGCACGGGATGTCCCGTGGCCGCGGCGAGGGCAGGCAGGTCCAGCCAGGCGGCGGCCCGCGGCGTCGTCACGACGCACACGTCCCAGCCGTCCCGGCGGGCCTCGGTGGCGAAGTCCGCGGCGGCCAGCGCGGGCAGCGCCGCGCACACGACGTGGTAGAGCACTCGCGGTGAGGTCGTCATGGCTGCCAAGTCTCGGTGGCCGCGCCGTCTCGTCCCGCGGACTTGCCGAATCGGCACCGCGAGCGCGCCGACTGCGGGAAGAATGTCTCGTCCGTGCCACTATGAACGACCGGGGCCGCGGGATCCTCCGGTCGACGACGGGGAGGCGCATGTCCGCCGCAGTGGTCGCGTTCTTCAACAACAAGGGCGGCGTGGGCAAGACGTCCCTCGTCTACCACCTGGCGAACATGTACGCCGACCTCGGCCGGCGCGTCCTCGCGGCTGATCTCGACCCACAGGCGAACCTGACCGCCTCCTTCCTGGACGAGGACACGCTCGAACGCCTGTGGCACCCCGAGGCCCGGCGGTCCGCCGCACCGGCGCGAACCATCCACGGGATGCTGCGCCCGCTGATCGAGGGCACCGGCGACATCGCGCCCGCGCCCGGCCAGCTGGTCGGCGACAACCTCGTCCTGCTCCCCGGCGACCTGGAGCTCTCCGGCTTCGAGGACGAGCTCTCGCAGGCCTGGCCACGTTGCCTCGAGGGGCCCGGCAACCCCCGGGCCTTCCGCGTCATGAGCGCGCTGGGCCGGCTGGTGCGCGCGGTGGCCGACCTGCACGACGTCGAGATCGTGGTGATCGACGTCGGCCCGAATCTCGGCGTGATCAACCGGGCCGCCCTGGTGGCCAGCGACCATGTCGTCGTCCCGCTCGCCCCGGACCTGTTCAGCATGCAGGGCCTGCGCAACCTCGGCCCGGCCCTGCGGGCGTGGCGCGACGGCTGGGCCGACCGGCTGGCCCGGGCCCCGCGTGACGTCACAGGCCTGCCAGGTGGCGGTATGCGCCCCCTCGGTTACGTCATGCTGACACCGCACGGGCGCTCCGACCGGCCGTCGCGCGCGCACAGCCGCTGGATCTCCCGCATGCCGACGGTCTACGCCCAGGAGGTCCTCGGCGTCGCTCCCCGGGTGCCGGTCGACATCGCCGTCGATCAGCACTGCCTGGCCCAGGTGCAGCACTACCGCAGCCTCATGCCGCTCGCGCAGCTCGCCCGGCGGCCGGTCTTCGCGCTGCGCCCGTCGGACGGCATCGTCGGAAGCCACCTGCAGACCACACAGCGCGCCTACCGCGACTTCTCCACGCTGGCCGTCCGGATCGCGCGCCGGATGGCCGAGGCCGAGCGGCGGCCCGGTCCCCGGGAGCTGGAGCCGGCGCCTCGGGTGGATCACCGCCCCGTGGGTGGACGGCCGCCGGGCACGAGCCCCACGGCAGGTCCGGCGGCAGGTCCCATGGCAGGTCCCGCTGCAGGCCTCACGGTAGGTCTCGGGGCGGGAGGCGGTCCGCGCCCGGCCCTCGGCCCCGACGCCGAGGTGGCCCTGAGCCGGGTTCCTCTCGCCCGGAGCGAGACCGCTCCGCGCGCGGCGCTCGCCGCCGGCCCGGCCGCGAGCGTCTCCACCAGCCCGGACTCCGTCGGCCCGGTCTCGATGGCCGCTCCCCTGCCGCCGGGGCTGCCACCCACCGTCGCCATGCCCCGGGTGCGTCCCGACCGCCCCCGCCCCGGCCGCGCCGGCTGACTCGGCCAACTCCGGATCAGGGAACCGTGGCGCAGGTCGCGTCGGCGCCACCCCGGCCTCCCACTGTGATGCCGGACCGCCGAGGGCGCGGGGTATAAGGTCAACCTCACTTGCTGATCTCGTGGACATGGCCCTGGCTCGGGTCAGTCTCGGGTCAGGCGCGTCACAGGTCAGTTGGGTCACAGGTCAGATCGGTCACAGGTCGCCGAGTTGCCCAGTCGCGTAGGTCGGCCACGGCGAATCCGTCCGCGGTCGGTTCAGTGGTCCTGCGCGCGGGGCAGGCAAAGAAGATAGAAGGTGGCACCCGGCGGGCCCGTCCGCCGAGCCGTCGGCGGTCGGGCCGGGTCCACCAGGGCGGACGCGGCTGGGTAGCGGACGTTTCCGGGTGAACCCGGACATCACGCGCGCCAAACCTTCGGCGGACTGTGACGAATCCGTCTTGCCGACCGGCGAGCCCGGGACCAGCCGCGATGTTCTCGGCGCGGTGGCGGGTGGGCGACGCCGAGTTGACGGAGACGGTCAAGTTAGGCTTACCTAACACCATGTCTTCCGCAACGCCTCTCCGGTCGCACCCAGGGCCAGCGGCGGCCTTCCCGGTGGCAGTCCTCCCGACGAGGACCCTGTCCCCGACGCCGTGCCCGGCCCGCCCGCCCAGCGGGACGGTGGCGGCGCGATCGACTGCCGGACCACGCAGATGATTCCGGCCCAGAACTGCGCGACCCGGCCCGTCGGCCTGGCGGGTTTCGGCTCCACCCTGCGAGCGGTGGCCCCGGCCCTCGACCACCGCCACGCGATCGCCGGGTCGCCCGAGCCGGCCGACGGCTGGATCGACGCCACCGACCTGCGCAGCCCCGCGGGGCTGGACGCGGCGCTCGGCGTCATCCGCGATCATCACCAGGCCAGCGCCGAGGTCGCCGTCAGCTACCTCACCGCCTGGTATGCGGCGACCATCGTCGGGCCGGCCGTCACCGCGTTCGTCCTCACCCGCCGGGTCCCCGACCTCGACCCGGCCGGGATCTCGGTGCGCTGTCGCGAAGGCGGCTGGTTCGACGCCACCGCGTTCCGAACGCGGCGGATGACGATCATGCACTCGGATCCCGTCCTGACGGCGCCGGTGCCGGCGCGGATCGCATCAGAACTGATCACCCAGGCCGGCGGCCCCGTCACCGAACAGGTGTTCCCGGCCAGCGCCTACGACCGCTACCCGGACAGCGTCGGCCCCCCGGACAGCGCCAGTTACCCGGACAGCGTCGGCTACCCCGAGGGCATCACAGCGGACGACCCGATCGAGGTCGTGGAGGCCGTGGCCGACGTCGAGACGCTGCGCGCGCGGCTGGTGAGCCAGATCGTCGGCCACCTCGAGCCCGTGCTCGCCGACCTGCGCCCGCGGGCCCGTCTCGGCCACGCGGCGCTGTGGGGCGCCGTCGCCGCGCAGTGCGGCCGTGCCTTTCTTCTCACCGAACGGGTGAGTGGTGATCCCCACGCCGGCCGCCTGGAGGCGGACGCCTTCTTCGCGAGCGCGTCACCGCCGCTGCGGGCGAGACCGACCTGGCAGCAGTTCGTCCATCGCGGCCGGCCGTACACGGGCATGCGGCGCGGCTCGTGCTGCCTGGCGCACCGGGTCACCGCCGAGTTCTGCACGGCGTGTCCGTTCGTGGCCGCCGAGGAGCGCGAGAACCGGCTCCGGGAGTGGATCGACACCCAGGGTCCCGGCGGTCTGGCGGTGTGAGCCGACATCCACGGGGCAGGCTCGAACGAGGCCGGGCGTGGTCTGGCCGGACGTGGTCTGACCGCGCGCGCTCCAGTGGGATGCGCTCTGGTCGGATCTGGGCCTGGGCGCACCCGACCTGGTCAGACGTGATCTCAACGTGGCCTGAATCACACCGAAGGGCCACCTGAGTATCGGTTACCGTCGGTAGTGCTGGATTCGGGTCCAGCCGGTGGCCAGGGCCCCAGACACCCGTTCCCGCCACCGTTCCCGGAGCATCGCGGCTCCGGTTACAAGTTCTGATCATCTGCCCGTCGAGCCCCGGCCACGAACTGTCGGGGTCACCATGTCGTTCCGCTCTTGGCGGAACCACGTGACGGAATCATGCCTGGTCGGCCACGGTTGCGATGAACGTCTCCGCTGGTCGGCCGGCAATCCGGCCGCGACGCCGTCCCCGACGAGGGGGACGGTTCCGGCGGGTAGGTTTCTGTTCGATGCGTGAGGACATGCCTCGGCGGAGCTAGCATGCGGATACCGGCTGTCGTGTGGTCGGTCGCAGCTCGAAGGAGCGCACATGTTCGAGAGGTTCACCGACCGGGCACGTCGGGTCGTCGTCCTGGCCCAAGAAGAGGCCAGGATGCTCAACCACAACTACATCGGGACCGAGCACATCCTGCTCGGCCTGATCCACGAGGGCGAGGGCGTCGCCGCTAAGGCCCTCGAGTCGCTCGGGATCTCGCTCGAGGGTGTGCGGTCACAGGTCGAGGAGATCATCGGGCAGGGTCAGCAGGCGCCGAGCGGGCACATCCCGTTCACGCCCCGGGCCAAGAAGGTCCTCGAGCTGTCCCTGCGTGAGGCTCTCCAGCTCGGCCACAACTACATCGGCACCGAGCACATCCTGCTCGGCCTGATCCGCGAGGGCGAGGGCGTCGCCGCCCAGGTGCTGGTCAAGCTCGGCGCGGACCTCAACCGGGTCCGTCAGCAGGTCATCCAGCTCCTGTCCGGCTACCAGGGCAAGGGCGACCCGGCGACCGCCGGCGCCCCGGCCGAGGGAACGCCGTCGACCTCGCTGGTCCTCGACCAGTTCGGCCGCAACCTCACCGCGGCCGCTCGTGAGTCCAAGCTCGACCCGGTCATCGGGCGCGAGAAGGAGATCGAGCGCGTCATGCAGGTGCTGTCGCGCCGGACGAAGAACAACCCCGTCCTGATCGGCGAGCCCGGCGTCGGCAAGACCGCCGTCGTCGAGGGGCTCGCGCAGGCGATCGTCAAGGGCGAGGTCCCCGAGACCCTGAAGGACAAGCAGCTCTACACCCTCGACCTCGGCGCGCTCGTCGCCGGGTCCCGCTACCGCGGTGACTTCGAGGAGCGGCTGAAGAAGGTCCTCAAGGAGATCCGCACCCGCGGCGACATCATCCTGTTCATCGACGAGCTCCACACGCTCGTCGGTGCGGGTGCCGCCGAGGGCGCGATCGACGCCGCCTCCATCCTCAAGCCGATGCTGGCGCGCGGGGAGCTGCAGACGATCGGCGCGACCACACTGGACGAGTACCGCAAGCACCTGGAGAAGGACGCCGCTCTCGAGCGGCGGTTCCAGCCGATCCAGGTCGCGGAGCCGTCGGTGGCGCACACCATCGAGATCCTCAAGGGTCTGCGCGACCGGTACGAGGCGCACCACCGCGTCTCGATCACCGACGCCGCCCTGGTGGCCGCGGCCTCCCTGGCCGACCGCTACATCTCCGACCGGTTCCTGCCGGACAAGGCCATCGACCTGATCGACGAGGCCGGCTCCCGGATGCGCATCCGCCGGATGACCGCTCCGCCGGACCTGCGGGAGTTCGACGAGCGCATCGCGAACGTCCGCCGGGACAAGGAGTCCGCGATCGACGCGCAGGACTTCGAGAAGGCCGCGTCGCTGCGCGACAAGGAGAAGACCCTGCTGGCCGAGAAGGCCAAGCGGGAGAAGGAGTGGAAGGCCGGCGACATGGACGTCGTCGCCGAGGTCGGCGACGAGGAGATCGCGGAGGTCCTCGCGATCTGGACCGGCATCCCGGTCTTCAAGCTCACCGAGGAGGAGACCGCGCGTCTGCTCCGCATGGAGGACGAGCTCCACCGCCGGGTCATCGGCCAGGAGCAGGCCATCAAGGCCGTCTCCCAGGCGATCCGGCGCACCCGCGCCGGCCTGAAGGACCCGAAGCGCCCCGGCGGCTCGTTCATCTTCGCCGGCCCGTCCGGTGTCGGTAAGACGGAGCTGTCGAAGACGCTGGCGGAGTTCCTCTTCGGCGACGAGGACTCGCTCATCCAGCTCGACATGTCCGAGTACATGGAGAAGCACACCGTCTCGCGGCTGGTGGGCTCCCCGCCCGGCTACGTCGGGTACGAGGAGGGCGGCCAGCTCACCGAGCGGGTGCGACGCAAGCCGTTCTCCGTGGTCCTCTTCGACGAGGTCGAGAAGGCCCACCCGGACGTCTTCAACACGCTCCTGCAGATCCTGGAGGACGGTCGCCTGACCGACTCCCAGGGCCGGCTGGTCGACTTCAAGAACACCGTCCTGATCATGACGTCGAACCTGGGCACCCGGGACATCTCCAAGGGCCCCGGCATCGGGTTCGCCACCGGCCAGGGCGCGGTCGACTACGAGCGGATGAAGGCGAAGGTCCAGGACGAGCTCAAGCAGCACTTCCGGCCTGAGTTCCTCAACCGGATCGACGACATCATCGTCTTCCACCAGCTCTCCGAGAACGAGATCATCCAGATCGTGGATCTCATGCTCGCCCGGGTCGACAGCCAGCTGAAGAACAAGGACATGGCGCTGGAGCTCACGCCGGCCGCCAAGGCCCTGCTCGCCAAGCGTGGCTACGACCCGGTGCTCGGCGCCCGGCCACTGCGCCGGACGATCCAGCGGGAGATCGAGGACATCCTGTCCGAGAAGATCCTGTACGGGACGCTGCGTCCCGGCGAGATCGTGGTCGGCGACGTCGAGGGTGAGGGCGAGGAGGCGAAGTTCGTCTTCCGCGGCGAGCCGAAGCCGAACTCGGTGCCGGACTCCCCGCCGATCGACCTCGCCAAGTCCAGCGAGTGACATCGGGCCGCAGGACGCCCAGCGCGTGAGGTGACGGCCGGTTCCGCCTTGGAGCGGGCCGTCGCCCACCCGGGCCAGACCCATCCGAAGGGCGGTTGCGCGCCAGCGCAGCCGCCCTTCGGCGTGAGCGGCCATCAGCAACCAGCCGTAGCCATTCGCAGCCAGCCCCGTAGCCAGCCGTAGCCACCGGAAGTCATGCCTCACAGCCTTCGCGGTCCACGACGTTCCCGGTCACGATCCTCCGAGTCGCCGGCCTCCGCACCACGAGACGCCGCACCACTAGACGCCCCGCCGCGGCCCGGCGGAGGGCCGTCGCACGCCGAGCACGGGGTGCACCTCGCCTTCGGCGCGGATCCGGCGACGTCGATGGTGGTCTCCTGGATCACCAGGGAGCCCGTCGTCCGGCCGCTGGCCCGGGTGGTCACGGGCACCGCCGAGGCAGTCCGCGAGGTCGGGGCCGGCACCAGGTCGTACACGGACGCGGTTACCGGGTGGGAGATCTACGCGCACCACGCGCTGCTGGACGAGCTGGCGCCGGACACCGAGTACACCTACGAGATCACGTACCAGACCACGGCGGCCGGGGTCGTCCGCGAGGTGGGCCGGGCGTCGTTCCGGACGGCCCCCCGCGGCCGGGCCGCCTTCACCTTCGCCTGCTTCGGCGATCACGGCACCGACGCGTCCGACAACCCGTTCGGCACGCCGGCCTCCAGCGCGCTCGTCGCCGGCGTCGAGCGGGTGGACCCGCTGTTCACCCTGGTCGACGGCGATCTGGCCTATTCGAACGTCAGCGACGTCCCGCCGCGGGCCTGGGCGGACTGGTTCGCGATGA
Source organism: Parafrankia soli (assembly GCF_001854695.1). Taxonomy (GTDB): domain Bacteria; phylum Actinomycetota; class Actinomycetes; order Frankiales; family Frankiaceae; genus Parafrankia; species Parafrankia soli. The sequence continues at coordinate 19,527 of NZ_MAXA01000080.1, read as the reverse complement.
TCAGCACCTCGGCCGCGCGCCGCCCGTGGATGCCGAGTGTCGGCAATCACGAGACCGAGCGGGGAAACGGAGCGCTGGGCCTCGCCGCTTACCAGACCTACTTCCAGCCGCCGGACAACGGCGAGGAGCCGTACCTGGCCGGCCTCTGGTACGCCTTCACAGTGGGTGGCGTACGGTTCGTCGTGCTCAGCGGCGACGACGTCTGCTACCAGGACGCCGGCCGCGTCTACCTGCACGGCTACAGCTCGGGTCGGCAGACCGCCTGGCTCGAGCGGCAGTTGGCCGAGGCCCGGGCGGACCAGGCGGTCGACTGGATCATCGTGGTCCTGCACCAGGCAGCAGTCTCCACAGCGGAGTTCCACAACGGTGCGGACCTCGGCCTGCGCGAGGCCTGGCTGCCGTTGTTCGACCAGTACGGCGTCGACCTGGTGATCTCCGGGCACGAACACCACTACGAGCGCACACACCCGCTACGGGGGGTTGTGGACGGCAGCGCGACGCTGACCCCGCGGCCGGTCCCGGGCTCGGTGTCCGTCGCGGGGGGCGGCGGGGGCGGTACTGCCACGCTCGACACGTCCGCCGGGACGGTGCACATGCTGATCGGCACCGGCGGCTCGTCCACGCCGTCGGCCGGGCAGCTGTTCGACCCGCCGGCCTGCCGGGTGGTCGTCGGGGTGCGGGAACGGGAGCCAGGGCAGCGGCAGCGCTCCTCGATCCGTGCGGTCGAGCCGGCCCCGTGGCTGGCGGCCCGCTTCCCCGAGCATCCGTACGCGTTCGCCGCGCTCACGGTCGATCCGGGCGAGCCGGGCGGGACGACCCGCATCCAGGTCACCGTCTACGACTCGGCGGACGCCGTGCCCGTGCCCTTCGACACCTTCACCCTCGCCCGCCCGCGCGCCGACGCGACCTGATCCGCCGCGCGCCAGGCGACCTCCCCGTACCCGCCCGCCGACGCGACCTCATCCGCCGCGCCCGCTCGGCGCCACATCCCGACCCGTTTTCGGGATCGACAGGCCCTTCCGGTGACGCCGCACTTCCGGCGATACTGACCTTTGGGTGATACGGACGGGAACCCGACACCTGCTGCCGGTGGCCGGCAGGCCCCTGACGCGGCACCGGTGGAATCAGCAGCTTTCTGTCGCAGTCCTGACACCGGCCCGGTCTTCGCCGAGTTGTTGCCTTTGGTTATGTATGGAGACGGCTGCCGACACGTCCTATAGCGTGATCGGGTTGTCGTGGCGGGGACGGAGGCCATGGGTAGCTCACTGGTACCGATCATGCTCATCGTGGTGCTTCTGGTGGGCGCGGTGGTTTTCGTCGTCCTGTCCAGTCGCGCACCACGCACCGGCTACGGATCCGGGCGCAAGCGCTCGCTGGAGACGAGACGCTCGCGGCCCGGCAGCATCCCGCTGCGCGACGCCCCGGAGCCGTCGGCTCCGGCCGCGCCGGACACGCGCGCGCCGGACCCGCAGTCACCAGACGGCGTCGTGCCCGGCTTCACCGCGCCCGCGAGCGCTCCCGCCGCGGTGGAGGTGGCGCAGGCCGCGGACGGCACGAGTCGCGGCACCGACAGCGCGGCCGATCCTGGCCCGGACACCGGCTCCGCCTGGAGTGACGGTTCCGCCTGGGACGACAGCGGGTGGGGCGACGCCGACGCCACCCGCATCGACAGTCTGCGCGATCCCGGCCACGGGCCTCCCGGCACGGGGGGAAGTACAGCGAATGACACCGACACGGTCGCGTCCGCTACGGAAAGCGGCGGGACCGGAGGTCACAATATCGGTGGCGCGTACACGTCACGCGCCGATACCGGCGCGGCGCCGGCGGATCCGTCCCATGCGGGGGCGTACTTCGCCGGAGCCGCACAGCCCGGCGGGCCCCACGCCGGTGCCCACGGCACGGGGGGTATCGACGTGAGTGGACTCGACTCAGGCGGCAGGGACACCTACATGAACGACAGCCGAGACCCGGACGCCACCGGGTGGACTCCGCCCCCCAGCGGGCGCCCGCACCATGGCGAGACGGACGACGCCGCCTACCGGCTCGCGGTCGACGACCACGACCCGCTCGCCGGTGGCTTCCCGCACCAGGGGTCGTCGGGGTACTCCGGACCGGCCTCCTACCCCGACCCGACGGCCGGCGAGACGATGCGGATCGGCTCGACCGCGCCGACCGGGCCCGGCGCCGGCGGGTACGGGGCGGCCCCGGTGGGTGGCGAGACGGTCTGGGGCGCGCCGCCCGCGGCGGCCTCACCTGCGATGACCGCGCCGACCGTGCCCACCCCCGACCCCTCCGCGCCCGGCCTGGTCGCGGCCGAGCCGGCCCAGACCACGGCTCCCGCCCTGCGGCTGGCCGCGGCCGGCCGCACCCGGCGCGGCAAGCGCGGCGGCCCCAACGAGGACGCCTACGTCGTGTCCGACGGCCTGCTCGCCGTCGCCGACGGCGTGGGCGGGGAGGCCGCCGGCCAGATCGCCTCGACGCTGACGGTCACGACGGTGGCCGGGTTCCGTCCCCAGTACGCCGAGGACCCGGCCGACGGGCTGCGCCAGGCGGTCGCCCGGGCGAACCAGGTCGTGCGGGAGAAGCCCCGGCAGGAGCCGTCCTGGCGAGGTATGGCCTGCACCCTCGACGTGGTCATCCTCGGCCGCCAGCAGTCGACGGGCGAGACGCTGTTCATCGCCCACGTCGGCGACAGCTCCGTCTGGCTGCAGCCGCAGAAGGGCCGACCGCGCCAGGTCACGACGCCGCACGCCATCAAGAACGGCCCGCTGCTCAACGCCATCGGCCTGGCCGACCGGATCGAGGCCGACATCCTGCGCGAGGCGGTGCGGGCCGGTGACCGGGTGATCCTCGCCAGTGACGGCATCACGAAGGTGATGACCCCGGAGCAGCTGCTGGGGCTGATGACCGAGCTCGGCCCGGAACCACCGGAGCGGGCCGCGGACGCCCTGGTCGAGGCGGCGCTGCTGGCCGGCGCCCGCGACGACACGACCATCGTCGTCGCCGACCTGGTCTCGGAGCCGTCGGCGCGATGACGGCTCACCGCCCGGAGTGACCGCCGGCGGTTCCCGAGGTCCGTCGGGCGGTCCGGGTCCTCCCGGTCCGTCCGGCAGACCGGGCCGGTTAGGCCGGCTCGCCCGGGTACTGGACCCGCGCCACCTGCTGGGGGGGGTGGTGGCGCGGGCGGCGCGGCTCTACGCGACGCTGCTGTTCGGCCGGATGGGGCGGATCGGCCGATGGCTGCGCCGCCACCTGCTCGGCACGTTCCTCGTGCTCGGGCTGATCGCCCTCGTGCTGAGCCTCATCGGCTCGTACCAGCACTTCTCCGCGGAGCCCGAGACGTTCACCTGGGCGAACGTGATCTTCTTCGCCTCGACGCTCTTCCTCGCCGACGGCACGATGTTCGAGAACGGCGGGCAGTTCCCCCCAGCGCTGGAGATCGCCCGTTTCCTCGCCCCGCTGGCGACGGCCGTCGGTGTCGCCGACGCCGCCAGCGCCCTGTTCGCGCACCGGTTCGAACGGTTCCGCGCCCGGCACGCGCACCGGCACGTCATCGTCTGCGGCACCGGGCCGACCGCCTCCGCGCTCGTGGACAAGCTCGTCGGGAACAGCCGGGTCGTGCTCGTCGCCGAGGACGCCGAGCGGGAGTATCCCGACGCGGAGCGGCCCCCGAACCTGCTGAGGGTCATCGGTGACCCGGTGGAGCGGCTCGTCCTGGCCAGCGCGGGGATCATGCGGGCCGACGTCGTCTACAGCTGCCTGGACGACACCGCCTCCAACCTCGCCGTCGCGCTCACCGCCCGTGGCGTCGTGCGGACCAGCCGGGCCGGCAGCCGCCGGATCTCCTCCGCCCGGCTGGACCATCCGCTGCGCTGCCTGGCCCAGGTGGGCGACCTCTCGCTGCTGCCGCACCTGCGGGCCCGCCGCATCGGCCTGGAGAACGACCCTGGCTTCCGCCTCGACTTCTTCGCGGTGGAGGTGCTCGGCGCGCACGCCATGCTGAACGGCAACGCGCCTGCCTGGGCCCGGCCGGACGAGTTTCCCGACCTGCGGGCGCGCCCGGCGCCGGTCGTCGTTCTCGGGATGTCCGACCTGGGCCAGGCCGTGGTGATGGAGCTGGCGCGGCGCTGGCGCGACTACAGCTCGCCCGGCTCGCCACCGCTGCGGATCGTCCTGTCGGGGCGGAACGCGACCGTCGAGGCCGCGGCCATGCGCTCGCGGGAGCCGGCGCTGGCCCGGGTCGAGCTGTTGGCCAACGACAGTCCGTCCGGGGAGCTGCCCGTGGCGGTCCTCGAGCTCGACGACCCGGTCGAGGGCACCCGGACCGTCCCGCCGGAGTTCGTCTACGTCTGCCACGGCGACGAGGAGGAGGCGCTGCTGCGCGGGCTGGAGGTGGCGCGCACGCTGGGCGCCGCCAGCCTCGGCGAGCATGGCACCCGGGTCGTCGTGCGCACCGGCCGGCAGCGCAGCTTCGAGGACGTCTTCGGCCCGCGCGAGGCGCCCGACCCGGACGGCCCCGACGACGACCCGGACGCGCCCGTCCCGCCGCCGCCCGGCCCGGGGCGGCGTGGCGGCGGTGCGCTGCTGGACGACGTCCAGGGCGGGTTGCGGTTCTTCGCGGTCAACGACGAGGCGCTGCCCCTCGATCCCGGGGCGAATGACCTCATCGAGCGCTTCGCGCGGATCATCCACGAGAAGTACCTGTTCAAGGAGATGACCGGCGGCGCGGTCCTGCGTTCGCGGCGGAGTTTGCGCCCCTGGGACGAGCTGGACGACGATCTGCGGGCCGCCAACCTGGCGCAGGCGATCGGGTACAGCGACGTCCTGCGCCGGCGGAACTGGATGCTGATGCCGGCCGGGGAGCACGACCMGGAGTTCGTCTTCACGCCGGAGGAGCTGGAGGAGCTCGCCCAGGCGGAGCATGCCCGCTGGCGGCGCGAGCGGGAGAGCCGCGGGGTGCGGTACGGGCCGGTGGAGCGGGGCGGCTCCGATCCGCGTCACCCGTCCCTCGTCGACTGGGAGCAGCTCTCCCCGGCGGACCAGGACCGCGACCGCGACGTGGTGCGCAACATGCCCCAGGTGCTGGCCACAGCCGGCCTGCGCATCGTGCGGATGACACCGCGCCCACCCGACTGACCGCCCACCCGGCTGACCGCTCGCCTGGCTGGACCCGCCGCGTCAGTGCAGGCGGTGGTCGGCCGGGCAGTCAAGGGCGCTGGCCCGGGTCAGGCCGTCCACGGAGAGCCGGGCGGACAGGCGCACGGCGCCGGCCGACTGGGTGAGGATGCCCGTCCAGCCCCCAGCGGCCCGGAACACGCAGGCGTCACCCTCAGTCAGTTGCCAGTACGGCGTGTAGTGCACCAGGACCGTGGCGACCCCCGGGCTGGCGAACGACACCGCGACGGAGCTGACGCCCAGCTCGGTGAGGGTCGCCGGGCCCCGCACGAGGCCGGACGAATCCCGGACCAGCCAGACCTTCCAGTCGGCGTTCTGCCAGGCCAGCTCCAGGTAGGGCAGGCCGGACCGGAGCAGCTTGGCCTCGGCGACCGCGGACGGGTCGAGGTCGACGTTGGGCAGCGCGACATACGTGACGCCGCGGGCCAGCAGCCACTCGTGGTAGGTCTCGGCGGTGAGCGTCCCGTCGTAGAACAGGGCGTTGTACTTGCTGTCGAGCTGGCGAAGCCAGCCCCGGGCCATGGGCAGCTTCGGGGCGACGTACCGGGCCTCCCAGTGCGCCTGGGTGAAGGGGATCTCGACCCGCCCGGCCGGTACCGGCCCGCCGTTGTCAAGGTAGCCCAGCAGGTCGGTGTAGTACCCGGGAGCGGCGGACGGATCACCATGAGTCACGAACGCGCCGTGGATGGGCCCGATCTGCCATCCGATCAACGGGATGGCGACCAGCGCGAGCGCCCGCGGCCGGGTGGCCAGGAACACCGCGGCGGCGGGACCGGCGAGAAGCGTCGCCGGACGGGTGATGTTCCCCCCGACCTGGGTGGGCACGAAGAAGAACACGATCGCCGCGCCCGCCCACAGCAACAGCCCGTTGCGGACCGCCCGGTGCTCCTTCGGAACAAGGAGCAGCCCGCCACCGATCAGGGCGAGCAACGACAGGAAGGTCACAGCCGGGAAGGGCTGGTAGCCCTCCTCCGGGAAGGCGAGGGCGACGATGATCCCGGCTCCGGCCCCGCCGAAGGCGAGGATCACGCGGCGGGGCAGCGACCCGGTCAGCGCCAGCGCCAGCCCCACCATGAGCACGAACCCGGCGGCCAACGGCGAGGCCAGCGAGGCCAGCACCGCCCCGGCCCACACCAGCCACACCCGGCGCTCGCGTGCCCCGACCAGCGCGACCGCGCCGAAGGCCATCCCGAGCGCGAAGGGCATCCGGCCGACCACCAGATTGGCCACGGTGGCCACCGCGAACCACAGCAGCGGCAGGTCCTGACCGCGGCGCACCCCCGGCCCGCGCAACAGCCTGGTGACGGCGACGGTCGACGCGACGCACGCGAGCGCCCCCACCGCCTGCACACCCAGGAGGGCGCCCAGTGGGGGGAACAGGACGCTGTAGCCCGGTATCGTATGGCCGCCGTACCAGCCGTCGTCCCACAGCACCGCGCCGCCGTGCTCGAACAGCCACACCCGATACTCCTGGGCAGGGGTGTCGGGGCCGGTCACATCGAGGCACACGCAGATCAGGCACAGGACGGCGGTCAGCAGCCAGGGGCGCCGCCGCACCGCCGTACCCAGGGTCACGGCCCCCTCGACCAGCCTGTTACGGCGACGGGGTCCCACGGCGAGGCAGGAGATCTGTGCGAGTGAGTCGTGGCGACGCCCGGTTCCGCCCGGCCGGGGGATCCCCGACGCGGCCGGGGCGTCCACGGTGGTTCCGACCGGTGGTTCGGGCGTCGCGAGCAGACCCACCCGCCACCTCCCCACCTTCCGCCGCCGGTCCGTCCGGCGCCGTGACCACCCAGGGCGACCCACGGGCCGCCCGTCGGGGCGCGGCCGTTCGGGCGGACGGCCCCGCCGAGCTCGTGGGACCATCCCATCCCGAGCGGCACGGCCGCGTCGACCGAGGGGCCGGCGACCGGCCCGCGTGGCGGCTGATCCTGGCCGGCGCGATCGCCGCCGCGCTCGCCATGATCAGTGAGGCTCGGCTCGGGCCGCGAGATCCTGAAGTGGCCGACCCGTCGTCCTGGTGGGGAATTCTCCCATCCGGACAGCCCGCGGACACGGCCAGGGGCGTGCTTGCCGCCACAGCCGGGCTGGCCGTGATCGGGCTCTGCCTGAGCTGGCTGCTCCTGCTGGCACGCGCGCGCCGCGGGACGATCTCGCCGCGGGCGGCCGGCGCCGCCGCGCTCGCGTGGGCCGTCCCGTTCGCGGTGGGACCGCCGCTGTTCAGCCGGGACGTCTACGCCTACGCCGCCCAGGGCGAGCTCGCCCGGCACGGTCTCGACCCGGCGACGCACGGCATCAACAGCCTGCTCTCGCGGGAGGCAGGCGGGGGTCTGTTCATCGCCGCGGTCGATCCGCGGTGGCGCGACACACACGCCCCCTACGGGGGGTTGGGGGTGGGTGTCGAACGCGCGTGCGCGGCGCTCGGTGACCTGCTCGGGACCGGCGCGGCCGGGACGGTCGCCGCGCTGCGGGTGGTCGCCCTGATCTCGACCGTGCTCCTGGTCGCCCTGGCCCTGAGGCTGCCCGGCGGCCCGCGCCGAGCGGACCAGGGTGGCCGTTCTGGTCGGTGCCGTTCTGGTCGAACGGTGGCGATCGTGCTCGCGCTGCTGGCGGCGAACCCGTTTGTGATCATTCATCTGGTCGGCGGCGCGCACCTGGACGCCCTCGCCGCCGCGCTGCTCGTCGCGGCGCTGGTGATCGACCGTGGCCGCGGGACCGGTCGCGCTCCCAGCTGGGCTCTCGGCGCCACCGCGGTGGCCTTCGCGTGTCTGGCGGGCAGCGTGAAGGCCACCGCGTTCCTCGGCGCCGGCTGGCTGGTCTTCGTCCACGTCCGCGATGCCTGGCACTCCGGACCGGCCGCGGCCACCGGGCGGCCCGGCCGGCGCACGGCGACGATCGGGACGGCGCTCGCCGCGAACACCGTGGCGGCGGCCCTGGCGCTGCTGGCCGGGATGGCCGCAGGCGGATTCGGGCCGACCTGGATAGGCGCGTTGGCCACCTCGGGCAAGCTCGAGACCGGCATCGCGCCCGCCTCGGTCTTCGCGACCCTCGTCGACCTGGCGCCGCGGATCGTCGGCCTCGAGTGGCCCGGAGACTCCGACGCCGTGCTCGGCGCCACCCGCGCCCTCGTGCTGGCCGTTGTCGGCCTGACCGTAGCCTGGCTCGCGCTGCGGACCTGGCCGGCGCGAGCGACGGCGCGACCGGCGGCGCAGGCCACCCGGCCGCTCACGCCCGACGCCGTCAGGCCGACCGGGCCGGAGCCCGGCCGCCGGGACGACCTGGTTGTCGTGGGTTTCGGGGGGATGGCCCTGGTGCTCGGCTCCCCCGTGGTCTACCCGTGGTATCTCGCTCTGAGCGTGCCGTTCCTGGCCGCGCTGGTCGCACTCGCCCCATCCCCGCCCGGACGGCAGACCCGCGCGGCCGTCGGGCTGATCGCCGTCACGTCGGTTTGGCTGTGCCTCGCGACGCTGTCGCCGCTCGCCGCCACCTGGCGACTGCTCGGCCGGGCCGACCCGCTGCTCGGCGCTGCTCTGGTGGTGGTGTTGGCGGCAGTGGTGTCGGCGGCGACTGTGCCGGCGGTCCGTCGCCGGACGACTGTCCGTCGCCGGACGATTCCCGCGCCGCAGCCCGAAGCGCGTACCAGGCCGCGGTGACGAGCACGGCGTTGCGCGCGACCAGCAGCAGCCCGCCGACGACCCGCCCCTGCACGACGTCGTTGTAGCGCCACGGGTAGACGACCTGCGACAGCACGGCGCAGACGGCGAGCAGCCCCGCCGCGTCGACCTTCCGCCCACGCCACCCGGACCACCCGAGCCGGCCGCCTGTGCTCTCGGAGTGGTCCGATGACTCGGCCCGCACACGCTCGGCGCCGGCGGCGGACGGGCGGACGGCGGCGGCGGCGAGGACGAGCAGCCAGACCAGGTACTGCGGGCTGAGCACCCGCGAGGTGATCACAATCAGCAGGACCAGCGCGAGGCCACGCCCGGCAACCGGCGATGTGCCCTCCGCGTCCATCGGACCGTCCCCGCCCGGCCGGGGGGAGGCGTCCACGGCCCGACCAGGGGACCGCCGCGCCCACCACCACAGGACCGCGGCGGCGATCACGATCACCTCGGCGAGCGAACAGGCCGTCGCCACCGCCCTGGCGAGCCCGCCGTCGAACTGGAGTGACCCGTAGGAGTACTCCGGGGCGGAGCCGATCCCGAGCATCCGCGCCACGACGAACGGGGTGGCCGGAACCGCCTCGATCTGCAGGCCGCGGGCGCTCTGCGCGTCCAGGAACCCCAGCGCGCCCCGCCACCAACCGGCGAGCACGAGGACGGCGGCCAGGACGGCCGCCGTCACACCCGCACCCGCCACGATCCGCGCCACCCGGCCCAGCACCGGCGAGCCCGGGCGCGTCAGCCCGCGTCGTCCCAGGGCCACCAGGAGCAACCCGGGCCACACCTTCACCGCCACGCCCAGCGCCACCCAGCCACCGAAACGACCGAGTGGACCAAGCGCACCGAAAAAACTGAACGGGCGGAGGCGCCGGGAGTGCCCCGGCCGACCAGCGCCATCAGAAGGCTCAGCGTCACCGGAGCCATGGGTGCCACCGGGCGCGGAGCCGTCCAGGGCGAGGACCGCGGCCAGCGCCGCGGCCGCCGGCACCAGGTCGAACCGGGTCAGCATCACCGGGCCGAGGGCGAGCGTGGCCAGCAGCCAGTACCGGGCTGCCGCGGGTGAGCGGCGGGCCAGCGCCCGGGTGAGCACCGCGTCCACGACGAGCATCAGCAGGTAGAAGGACACCTCATACGGGACGCCGGCCAGCTCGCGCGGCACCGCGGGCAGCGCCAGGACGACCGCCGCGCCCGGCGGGTACTGCCATTTCTCGTCCCCGGGCACCGTCCCGTCACCGACGAGCGTGTGGCCCCACTCCCGGTAGAGATCGACATCACCGAGAACGCTCTGCTGCGCGCCGAACACCTGGCCGGCCAGCGCCAGGGTGAGCAGCAGGGCCCGGCTGACGACCCACCGGACGACCAGCGGCCGTCCTCGCAGGGCCGCGTACCAGCGTGCCGGGCCGCGCGCCCGTCCTGCCGGACCTGCTACTCCCGCGCTGTTCACGATCCCCGGAAGGTACCGGTCGCGGCGGCGAGCGCGGTACCGACGTGGGACAGTCGTAGCCATGCGAGTACGCTGCGCAACCTAGCGTCACACGAGCGGTTACGTGCCTCGAGCCCACGTACCTGCTACCGACAGCAGGAGTCACTCCACGGTGCGCATTTGCGCCCGTGAGCGCGGAGCCCGACGGCGCGCTCCGCGCGTTACGGGTGGCCGGACGCGCCGCGGAGGTGTTCTGTGATCCTCGGGACCGGCTCCGCCTGGGACACGGCGTGCGTGCAGCTCGCCGACGCGGCCCAGCACCTGGGTCTCGACGACGGCATGCACGACCTGCTGCGCACGCCGCGGCGGTCGATCACCGTCTCCGTCCCGCTGCTGCGGGACGACGGGCAGCTGCTCGTCCTGTCCGGCTACCGCGTTCAGCACAACCTCGCCCGCGGGCCGGCCAAGGGCGGGCTGCGCTACCACCCGGCCTGCGACCTGGACGAGGTCAAGGCGCTGGCCATGTGGATGACGTGGAAGTGCGCGCTGATGGGGATCCCCTACGGCGGCGCGAAGGGCGGCATCGCGGTCGAGCCCGGGCTGCTCTCCCGGCAGGAGCGGGAGCGGATGACCCGCCGGTACGCCGCCGAGCTCGTCCCCCTGATCGGGCCGGACAAGGACATCCCGGCCCCGGACGTCGGCACCGACGAGCAGACCATGGCCTGGATCATGGACACCTACTCGACGCACACCGGCCACACCGCCCCGGGAGTCGTCACGGGCAAGCCGCTGTCCATCGGGGGGTCCGCCGGGCGTGCCGGGGCGACCAGCCGCGGGGTCCAGCTCGCCGCGTTCGCCGCGCTGCGCGAGCTCGGCCGGGACCCTCGGGAGACCACGGTCGCCGTCCAGGGGTTCGGCAAGGTGGGCGCCCTGGCCGCCCAGTACCTGCACGACGCCGGCTGCCGGCTGGTCGCGGTGTCGGACGTGAAGGGCGGCATCCACAACCGGGCGGGGCTGAACCCGTCCGCGCTGATCCGCCACCTGGCCCGCGGGGCCGACACCGTCGTCGGCTACCCGGGCACCGACACGATCACCAACACCGAGCTGCTCGAGCTGAACGTCGACATGCTCGTCCCCGCCGCCTTGGAGGGGGTCATCAACATCGGCAACGCGGACCGCGTCCGGGCACCGCTGATCGTCGAGGGCGCGAACGGGCCGGTCACCGCCGAGGCGGACCACGTCCTGACGGGCAAGGGGACGGTGATCGTCCCCGACATCCTCGCCAACGGCGGCGGGGTCGCCGTCTCCTACTTCGAGTGGGTGCAGGACATCCAGGCGTACTTCTGGACCGAGGACCAGGTCAACGACCGGCTGCGCGCTCTCATGCAGCGGTCCTACCAGGAGGTGTCGGCGCTGGCCCGCGAACGGCGGGTGAGCCTGCGGACGGCCGCCCACATCATCGGGGTCGCCCGCGTCGCCGAGGCGCACCGGACCCGCGGCCTGTACCCCTGACGGCCGCCCCACCCCTGAGGCCGGTGTCGCCCGGGCCCCGCAGGCTCACCTCGTCCGCGACCCGGGCGGCCAGCGCGAACAGCGCGGACTCGGCGTCGGCGGGCGAGGTCCGGTTGCGCCGCAGGTGCCCGCAGCTCTCGCAGCGGTGAGTCAGGACGGTCTCGCGCGCACGCATCTCCACCCCGACAGGACGCATCAGCCCGCGGCACGGCGCCGCGCGGTCGCCGGGGTTGACGTCGACATGCCGCGACCAGAGGCAGGCCGGGCAGTGGTTCGTGTACCCGTCGCCGCGCACGGTGGCGCCGCACACCAGGCACGCGAAGTCCTCCGGCGTCCGGGCGAACCGGCGGCCGTCGTCGGCGCCCCGGGCGGCACCGGGCCCGTCCTCAGGCGGTTGCACAGTTCAACGGTAGGGCAGGGCGCGCCCGGGCCGCCCGGCCCGGGCGCCACCGGACGGGCTCCGTGCCACCGGACGGGCTCCGTGCCACCGGACGGGTCCGTGCGGGGGCAGCGTGACCGACGCGCCAGGGTGTGTCCCGGGAACGAACGGGGATGTCGGACGCCCAGGGTGAAATAGTGGGCGGCGACCACGCGACCGTGGTGCGCGTACGCCCGCTTGAGCGCCTCCGTAGCGAGGCTGCCCACAAGGAGGTCCCAGCGTGGACGCCGCCCATGCCGAGGCCCGGCGCCGAAGTGTCCCGGGCCCGGCCTCGTCGCCGCGCCCGGGGCGGAGCGGCTCCGCGGACACGGGCCCCGGCGGCCACACCGGCCCGGGCGGCTCCGGCCCCGCCGGCACCAGGCCCGCGGGTTCCGGGCCTGCGAACTCCAGGCCCACCAGCGCCGGACCCGTAGGTCACGGGCCCACCGGATCCAGGCCCGCGGATCCAGGGCCCGCAGGTTCCAGGCCAACCGGTTCAGGGCCGGAAAACTCCGGGCCCAGCCAGGCGGCGGCAGGCGGGAGCGCGACCGGCGGCGGCGAGGGTGGCTCCGGCGAGAACGGGCGCGGCGCCAACGGGCTGACGGAACGGGAAGCCCGGGTCCTCGCCTTCGAAAGCCAGTGGTGGCGCTATCCCGGCGCCAAGGAGGCCGCCATCCGGGCGGAGTTCGGCCTGTCGTCAACCCGTTACTACCAGATCCTGAACGTTCTGATCGACTCGCCGGCCGCGCTGGCCGCCGACCCGATGCTCGTCCGCCGACTGCGGCGGCTGCGCGAGCAACGCCGGCGCGCCCGCGCCGGTCATGTGGACGACGCCGGTGAGCCCGGCGACGACGGTTCCGACGACGCCTGAGGAGAGCCCGTGCCCAGAGGCTCCCACGACTTCTCCCGGCACCCGGGTGGTGACCGCCTGCGCATGGCAGGTGCCGCCCTGGTGGCCGTGCTGGCCGTACTGGCCGGAATTCTGCTGGTGAACCTGTTCAACGGGTCCGGCGACTCCGACGACGGCGCCGCCCCTGCGGTGACCGGCGGGCCCGCCGCCCCCTCGGGCGAGCCGGCGCAGGGCGCAGACCGCCCCGAGGACTCCTCCAGCCCGACGCCGTCGGAGCGGGCGACCCCGAGCCGGTCGCCCAGCCCGACACCCGGCCCGCGGCCGTCGCCGACGCCGCAATCCGCCCCGGCGCAGCCACCCGCGGCCCCGGCCACCGGGGCGCCGAAGGTCTTCGCGCCCGTCGTCGTGCTGAACAACTCCCGGATCGCGGGTCTCGCGGACAGCGCCGCCAACCGGGTGGAGGCGGCCGGCTTCCGGGTCGAACGGGTCGGCAACTACCTGGGCCAGTACAACGTGCCGGTTTCGACCGTCTTCTACGATCCCGAGGACGCCGACGCCGCGCGCACCCTGCTCGAGACGGTTCCCGGCGTCGAGCGCATGGTGCCCCGCGCAGAAACGAGGATCATCGAGACCGACACCCTGATCCTGGTCGTCACCCGTGACTTCCCGACCGACGACCAGCCCTGACAACGRCCCACCAGCAGCCACCATCCCTCACAAACGACGTGACCGGGAAGGGATCGTGACCGACTCCTCCGCGCCCTCGCCGCCCGCTCCCGCGGGTGCCCACGCCACCGCCGAGCCTGCCCCCGCCCCGCGCACCCTGGCCGGCGGCGCCGGCCTGGCCGCCCTGCTGACGACGCCGGACAAGGCGCTCGTCGCCCTCGACTACGACGGCACCCTCGCCCCGATCGTCTCCCGGCCCTCCGACGCGGTGCCCGCGCCCGGCGCGATGGCCGCGCTGGGGCGGATCTCCCGCCGCGTCGGCACCGTCGCGATCATCACCGGCCGGCCGGTGGACGCTGTCCTCGAGCTCACCGGGGTGGAGCGGTTCACCGATCTCGGGCACCTGCTCGTCCTCGGCCAGTACGGGCTGCAGCGGTGGGACGCCGAGACCCGGCAGACCACCGCCCCGGAACCACTGCCCGGGGTGGAGGCGCTGCGCTCGGCCCTGCCAGACGCACTGCACGACGCCCCGGCCGGGACGTCGGTCGAGGACAAGCGGCACGCGCTGGTCGTCCACGTGCGGCGGACCGCCGACCCCGACGCCGCGCTGGCGGCGCTCACCCCGGCGCTGACCAGGCTCGCCGAGGAGCACGGGCTCGAGGCGGCGCCGGGCAAGCGGGTCCTGGAGCTGCGCCCGCCCGGTCACGACAAGGGCCGTGCCCTGCGCGGGCTCGTCGCCGAGCGGGCGGCCCGGTCCGTCCTCGTCGCCGGCGACGACTACGGGGATCTCCCCGCCTTCGAGGCGGTCGACGAGCTGCGGGCCGGCGGCCTGGGCGCGATCACCGTGTGCAGCGACAGCCCGGAGGTGCCCGACGTGCTGCGCGAGCGGGCGGATCTGGTCGTCAGCGGCCCGACCGGCATGGTCACCCTGCTGGAGGTACTCGCCGACCGCCTCGGCGCCTGACCCGCGACGTCGACTCGAGGCATGACCCGGGACGGCCGCTCGGGGCCTGACCCGGGAACCGGGCTCGGGGGCCGGCCCGGCCCGGGGAACCGGATCAGCCGGCGCGGTCCGGTTCCGCCGGCGCGTGGCCGCGGATCTCGTCCAGCTGCGCCCGGAACCAGGCCCGCGGCGGCAGCTCACCGGCGACGGCGGCCAGCCGCCGGGCCCGCTCGCGCCGCTCGGCCGCCGGCATGACCAGCGCGGTGTGCATCGCCTCCGCGGTGGCCGTCACGTCGAACGGGTTCACCACGACCGCGTCGGCGCCCATCTGCGAGCACGCCCCCGCCTCCCGGGAGAGGACGAGGACCCCGCCGTCGGCCGAGACCACCATCCCCTCCTTGGCGACGAGGTTCATCCCGTCCCGGATCGGGTTCACCACGAGGACGTCCGCGAGCGTCATGGCGGCCAGCGAGCGTGGGAAGTCGTCGTTGATCTCCAGGTGCACCGGCAGCCAGGTGTCCGTCCCGAACTCGTCCTCGATCTCGGCGGCGAGGTGCTGGACGGCCGCCGTGTACTCGCGGTACTCGGGCAGGTCGTGGCGGGACGGGTAGGCGCACACCAGGTGCATGACCCGACCGTGCCACTCCGGGTGCGAGCGGAGCAGCTCGCGGTAGGCGTCCAGGCCGCGGACGATGTTCTTGGACAGCTCGGTGCGGTCGACCCGGACCACCAGGCGGCAGCCCCCCGCCAGCTCGCGCAGCTCGGCCGCGCGGGCACGGACGTCGGGGCGGGCGGCGCGGTCCCGCAGCTCGGCGGCGTCCACTCCAAGGGGGTACAGGCTGGTGCGCACGGTGCGCCCGCCGGCGGTGACGGTGTCGCCCACCACCTCGGCGCCGAGGATCTCGGCGCAGCAGTCGCGGAAGGCCGCCGCCCACGCCGGGGCGAGGAAGCCGAGCCGGTCCGCCCCGAGCATGCCGTGCAGGATCGCCGCGGACACGTCGTCGGGCAGCATCCGGAAGTACTCCGGCGGGGACCACGGCGTATGGCTGAAATGGGCTATCCGCAGGTCCGGCCGCATCTGGCGCAGCCGGGCGGGGACCAGCGTCAGGTGGTAGTCCTGGACGAGCACGCACGCCCCCGGCGCCGCCAGCTCGGCCAGCGCGTCCGCGAACGCCGCGTTGTACGCCTCGTAGGCGGCCCAGTCCTTGCGGAAGGACGCGCCGAAGCTCGGCTCCGTCGCCGGCGCGTGCAACAGGTGCAGGACGAACCAGAGCGTCCGGTTGGCGACCGCGTTGTAGGCGCGGTCGAACAGCACGCGGTCGAGGTCCAGCATCCGCACCGAGGCGCCGCCGGTGTCGTAGCCGCTGCGGTCGATGCGGCCGCCCGGAGCGGAGCGGGCGGCCCGCCGGTCGGCGTCGCTGAGGGCCGCGCAGACCCAGACGATCTCCCGGCCGTCCTCGGGCGTGTCCTGGACGACCTGGGCCAGGCCGCTGACCAGACCGCCGCCGCCGCGCCGGGGATGCAGCAGGCCGTCGTCGCCGACGACGAACGACACCGGCCCCCGGTTCGACGCGATCAGCAGATCGGCCTGGGCCGGGTACTCGCTCCCGGGCGCCGTGAACTCCCCGATGCCCGGCATGTGACGCACACAGCGGAGCGTAGGCCATCGAGTGCCCTGTCGGGGCGCCACCCGCAAGCACCGCGGGTGCGCGCCGCCGGAATGCCGCCCGGCATGGCCGCCGCGACGGGGCCCGCGGTCAGCCGGCGCCGAGCGCGGCGCGCACCGCGGTGGCCCAACCTGCACCGAGCGGGCCGTCCTCGACCACCACGTTGTCGTAGGCCGGGAGCAGCGCGGCGATGTCCGGGTGGCGCACCGCGTTGGCCACCAGGTGCATCCGCCCCACCGAACGGGCCATCGCGAGATCACTGGCGGAGTCGCCGATGGCGATCGCCTCGGCCGGGTCCACCCCGCGCCGCTTGAGGTCGTGCGCGACGGCGTCGCCCTTGCTGACGCCGTCCGGCACCAGGTGGTAGACGTGCGGGTGCACGCCGAGATCGGGCATGTGCGCCGGTGAGATGAGCCCGTTGTCGCGCATGCTCAGCCAGCCGAAACCGGACTCGGCCAGCCAGCCGTCCACCTCGGCGACGTCGATCCGGCCACGCAGCATGACGTCCACCTCGCGGCCGGTGTGCCAGGGGGTGTGCAGCTCCAGGCGGCCGGGGTGCAACCGGATCAGCTCGTCGAGCAGGCTCTCCGGCACCCGCTCGAACGAGTCGGGCATCGCGCCGCGCAGGATCTCGGTGTCGAGCCCGGCGTTCCATCCGATGATCGCGCCCAGCTCGCCGATGAACCCGTCGGCGCCGAAGATCCCGGCGGCCTCCACGAGCTGCGGCCTCGTCCGCCCGGAGACCAGCACCAGCGCGATGTCCGCGTCGTGCAGGTCGACGAGTGCGCGGGCGGGGTCAAGGGTGGTGTCGCCGCCCTCGGCCCGGAAGAAGCAGCCCCGCGGGCCGACCATCGTTCCGTCGAGATCGGTGTAGACCACGCGAACGCTCACGCTTCGGGCTCCCTGGTGTCGGTCCGGCGAGATCGCGGCCGGCGGCAAGCGGCCCAGGTGACGCGGGCACACGGCCCCTCGACCCGACCGCGGCCCACCTCAGGACGTGTCATCGAAGCACCTGTGGCACACGGCAAACCGCTGGAACTCCGGTGCACGCCTGTCCGCACGCGGTCTACAGTACGGACAGACAACTTCATCTGGCTCATCCAGAGGGGCAGAGGGAACGGCCCAGCGAAGCCCCGGCAACCACCGTCGCATCCATGCGCGGCAGGTGCTAATTCCGACCCGGGACGCAGCCGGCTCCCGGGAAAGATGAGGAGTTCCGCATGACTCTCGCGCCCGAGCGCGCCACTCTCCCGAGCCCGGACGCCGCCAACCCCGCCGTCTCGCTGTCCTGTCGTCACTGCGGTGCCACCTACCCGCTGTCGGCCACCCACGTCTGTGTCGAGTGTTTCGCGCCGCTCGAGATCGCCTACGACGAGGACCGGCTGCGCAAGGTCACCCGGGCGTCGATCGAGGCCGGGCCGTCCAACCTGTGGCGGTACGTCGGCCTGCTGCCCGCCGGGCACGTCGCCGAACGGCGCGTCTCCCTCGACGCCGGCTGGACCCCGCTGCGACCCGCCCAGCGCCTCGCCGCCGAGCTCGGCATGCGCACCCTGTGGGTCAAGGACGACAGCGCGAACCCGACCCACTCGTTCAAGGACCGGGTCGTCTCGGTGGCCCTCACCGCCGCCCGCGAGCTCGGCTTCCACACCGTCGCCTGCGCGTCCACCGGGAACCTCGCCCAGTCCGTCGCCGCCCACGCCGCGTCCGCCGGCCTGCGCTCGGTCGTGCTCGTCCCGCACGACCTGGAAGCCGGCAAGACCGTGTCGACGGCCGTGTACGGCGGCACCCTCGTCGCGATCAAGGGCAACTACGACGACGTCAACCGGCTGTGCAGCGAGCTGGCCGGCGAGTACGAGTGGGCGTTCGTCAACGTCAACGTCCGGCCGTTCTACGCGGAGGGCTCGAAGACCCTCGGCTACGAGGTCGCCGAGCAGCTCGGCTGGCGCATCCCCGGCCAGGTCGTGGTGCCGATCGCCTCCGGCTCCCTGCTGACCAAGGTCGACAAGGCGTTCGGCGAGCTCGGCCGCCTCGGGCTCGTCGAGCCCACCCCGTACAAGGTCTTCGGCGCCCAGGCCGCCGGCTGCAACCCCGTCGCCGCCGCCTACGCCCGCGGCGCCGACACGGTCGCCCCGGTGAAGCCGTCGACGATCGCCAAGTCGCTGTCGATCGGCAACCCGGCGGACGGCCCCTACGCCCTCGACGTCGCCCGCCGCACCGGCGGCGCCATCACCGACGTCACCGACGACGAGATCGTGGACGGCATCCGCCTCCTGGCCCGCACCGAGGGGATCTTCGGGGAGACCGCCGGCGGCGTCACCGTCGCCTGCCTGCGCCGCCTGCTGAACGAGGGCCTCCTCGACCCGGACGTCGAGACGGTGATCTACAACACCGGCGACGGGCTGAAGACCCTCGACCCCCTGGTCTCCACAGGTGGCCCCACCGCCACGATCCCGCCCTCACTCTCCGCGTTCGAGGCCGCCGGCCTCGGCGACGACTAGCCTCCCGCTCTCCCCGACGAAGCGTCGGCGCCCGGACCCGCGCGAAACCGCGGCTCCCGGGCGCCCGCAGAACGGTGACACCCGGGCCCACGGAGCGGCAGCGCCCGGGTGCTCTCGCGCAGCGGTGGCGGGGCCTCCCGCGGAACGGGCCAGTGGGGCCCGGGCGCACCGGGCGATGGCCCGGCCGAACCCAGTGGTGGACCAGCCCGAACCGGTGGTGGGCCGGTCGCGGGCCGAACCGAGCCCGGTGGTGGTCGGTCGGCGTCGTGTGCGCGTAGCCGGGCGGGGAGTTGTGCGCGGCTGGTCAGGATGGCGTTGTTCGACACCGATTCCGCCTGGGGCCACACCGATTTCCCGTGGATGTCGCCGCAGGCGGGGAGGCCTCGGCGGCCTGCCGCCACGCCGATGGGACACGGGGGGCGAGCTTGCACTCACCCATGCCGAGTGCTAAACAGGACTTGGCACTCTCCCCATGGGAGTGCCAAGGGCTGAAACGACGAGGCTTCCTGGTCATCCTTCCGTTCGCACGGGGGCCGGGTCGGAGCCGTCCGTCGCGGGCGTCGTTGTGGCCAGGCCATCGAACTGCCATCCCCCTGGGAGGACCCAGACACCATGCCGAAGATCATTGCCTTCGATGAAGAGGCACGGCGCGGCCTGGAGCGCGGCATGAACCAGCTGGCCGACGCGGTCAAGGTCACGCTCGGCCCCAAGGG
>NZ_MAXA01000079.1 GCF_001854695.1 Parafrankia soli | reverse complement strand
GCACCTCGGCACCCTCGGGGGGATCAAGGTAGAGGCCGACGACGTCCTCCACCTTGGCCTCGAAATCCGGGTCCGCCGAGAGCTTGAAGACTCGGTGCCGGTGCGGCTGGAGATTGTTCTCCCGCCACAGCTGGGCCACGAAGGCGTGCGAGACCGACACTCCCTCGCGGCGCTTCAGGTACCGCGCCATCTCGGTGCTCGTCCAGTGGCTCAGTCCGGTCTCCGGCGGAGGGGTGGCCCTGGTCAACGCCAGGATCCGCGCCCGTACCCGACCCGGGACCTCCCGTGGCCGCCCCGGGGACACCCGGCTCACCAAGCCGTCCGGCCCCTCCTCGTCATAGCGCGACAGCCACAGCCGCACGGTAGGCTTCGACGCGCCCGCCTTCTCGGCTATTTCCCGCACTGAGAATCCTTCGTCCCGCCATAGCACCATACGGGCGCGGGCAGCCGCAGACCTGTCGTACCYACCGCCTCCAGCCAAGGACTCGAGAATATCGCGTTGATTATCAGTTAGGATCATGTGTCCAATTTACCCACACTTTTTCCAGCCTAACAGTGGCACTGGAACGGGCATTTGTTTACGCCGCACTAGGAATGTAGTACCAGTGGCGTTACCCGTCCCGCGAGGTGGGAGACCCGTAGGGCTTCACGTCTCAGCTGATTGACCGTAGACTTCAGTCACTCAACTGAACATGTCAGTTTGCTCGCCCAGGGTGGGCTGACGTGCTGGACACCTGGGAGCCTCCGATGGCCGACTCGCGCTTCACCACACCGTTCAGCCGTGAAAGCACGGCCGACGACGTCCTCGCCGGGGTTGATCTATCCGGTCGTCAAGCGGTCGTCACCGGTGCGACATCCGGAATCGGCACCGAGACCGCACGGGCTCTGGCTGCGGCCGGCGCCGAAGTAACCGTGGCCGTGCGCAACCTCGATGCCGGCAAGCAGATAGCCGCAGAGATCGCGGCCTCGGCCGGGGGCGCCACGGTGAACGTCGCACCGCTGGATCTCGCCGACCGCTCGACCATCGACGAGTTCACGAGCAGCTGGCACGGCCCGCTCCACATCCTCGTCAACAACGCGGGCGTGATGATGCTCCCAACCCGACAAGTCACGCGGGAGGACGTGGAATATCACTTCGGCGCCAATCACCTCGGCCACATGGCCTTGACACTCGGCCTCTATGCTCCGCTCGCCGCTGGTGGGGGCCGAGTTGTGAGCGTCAGCTCCGATGCGCACGTCCACGCCCGCGGCATCATCGACTTCGATGACATCAACTTCGACCGTCGCGAATACAACGGCGGCCTGGCCTATGCCCAGTCGAAGACGGCCAATGTGCTGTTCACCGTCGAGCTGAACCGCCGGTGGGCTGAGGACGGCGTGACCGCCAACGCCCTGCACCCCGGCCAGATCCACACCAAGCTGCAGCGCCACGTCGAAGCGTTGGACCTGCCCGAAGAAATCAAGGCCAGCATGGCCAACCTGCCCTGGCGGAGCATCGAGCAGGGCGCGGCGACGCAGGTGCTGCTCGCGGCATCGCCGCTATTGGACGGTGTCGGCGGTCTCTACTTCGAGAACTGCAACCAGGCAATCAGCTTCGACACCGAAAACCCCCCAGCGGAGTTCGACGCCCCCGGCGTCGGCTCCTGGGCCATCGATCCCGAGAACGCCGCCCGTCTCTGGAAGGTCTCGCTCGCCATGTTGGCCGGCTGAGCCGACCACCTCACGCAAGGTTACAAGGGGTATTCATGCAGCCGCTGTTCTCGGTCAACTCCCACATCATCGATCCACCAGGTTTGTTCGAGGGACGCATGCCGGCGAAGTTCGCCGACCAGGCACCACGATACGAAAACACCGACTTCGGTGGATTATGGCAATTCGGGGACCATATGTCGTTCCTGCACCGCACGTGTTGCATGGCAGGCGCCAAGGACGGTGAGAACTGGCGCACCGACGTGCAGGGCTTCAACACTCTCGCCACGCATGATCAGCTCCGCCCCAGCTGCTACGACGCCGCACAGCGGCTCGGGGACATGGACATAGACGGCGTCGCCGTCACGGCCAGCACATCCGACCCGGCGGGCATGGGCTTCGGCGGAGACCTGTTCGCCATGGGCACGGATCCGGAGGCCGGCTTCGCCGCCTTGCAAGCCTGGAACGACTGGTACCACGAGGAATGGATCTCGGTCGCGCCCAATCGACTGGTGCCGGTGGGCTATACCTGGTACCGGGACCCGGAACGGGCCGCCGGTGAGGTTCGGCGCAATGCGCTGCGTGGGTTTCGTGCCGTCGCCATTCGTAACCCGGCCGATCTCGACGAGCCATGGTTCGGCACCGGCCACTGGGATCCCCTGTTCCAGGCCTGCGAGGAAACCGGCACCGTCATCGTTCATCACACCGACTCTCTGCCGTGGTGGCCGAAACGCGGTGGACCGGCCGGGAACATGTACCCGTACGGCATGGGGCTGACCATCTACCAATTGGGGGCGACGGATTTTTGCGCGCAGCTCCTCTGGGGTGGCGTGACCACTCGGTTCCCGAACCTGAAGATCCTCGTCTCCGAATCCGGGGGATCGTGGTTGCCACACCTGATCCGTCGGCTCGACTGGAATCTCGGTCATTCACCACTCACTCGCGCGGACTGGCCCGACCAGAATGCGGCTCCACTCGAGCTGCTGCAACGTTCGTTCGCATTCAGTACCCAGGAGTACGATCTGATCGGCCCGTACTCGGCAGAATTCGGCATCTCCCGTTGGCTTTTCGAAGACGACTACCCGCACATCGAATCGGTGTGGCCCAACACGCAGGCCGACTTCGCCACTGGCACCGCTCACCTCGACGACGAGACCCGCGAGCAGGTGGCCTGGAAGCGGGCGGCCGAGCTGTTCCGGTTCCCGCTACCGGAGAAGGCGTATGCCGACACCGCTAGTTCGGGCAACGCCTGACAGGGTAAATCCGACGTCCCGGCGTCCGGCGAGGTTCATGGCGGGGGATAGGCTCCGCAAACTATCGACCGTCGGTCGAATTACCCATCGCCTGCCGAGGCCGACCGGGGCCAAACCGGCGGCCGGCCCATTCAGCCGCACCTCGGCGGCCGCGGTTGTCGAGAACCTCGGACCGGTTCTGCCAAAACATTTAGATCACATCTCGGCTCCGTTCGCCTCCCCGCTGCGGCGCCTGGAAACGATTCGCCCTGCCATCTGGGTCGCCCGCCCATGCCCCGGTCGGGCCACATTCGCATGCTCGACATGACTACGGCGAAAGGGAGCACGCAACGATGAGAAGAACCGTAGGAGTTGTGACCGGAGCCGGCCGGGGTATCGGATTGGCGTGTGCCGAGCGTTTGACGCACATGGTCGACTTACTGGTGCTCGTCGACCTCGACGAGCAGAGCCTGAGGACCGCGGCGAGGGAGCTGTCTACCCGCGGGCGCAGTGTCGTCGAGCCGTTCCTGCTCGACGTCACCGACGTCGAGGGACTGGAGCGGTTGGCTGCGCGCGTGGCGGAGCTCGGTGAACTCCGAGCCGTCGTGTCCGCGGCAGGGATATCGCCGACGATGGGCGACTGGAAGCGGGTGCTCGACGTCAACCTCGTAGCCGGCGCGCAGATCAACCGAGTACTGAGCGGACGCGCCACGGCGAGCACAGTGTTCGTGCACTTCGCTTCGCTGATTCCGTGGATTGGCATTGCATCCGGGCCCGAGGCCGACGCGGCACTCGACGCGGCACTCGACGAGGATTTTCTCGAGCGTATCCGTGACGCGCTCGGGCCCGCCATCGAGAATGCGGGTCTCGCCTACGCCTGGTCGAAGCTGGGCATCGTCCGCCTGGTCAAACGAGAGGCTGTTCGTTTGGGACCGTTGGGTGTCCGGGTCTGTTCGGTGTCGCCCGGCACCATCGACACCCCGATGGTGGCCGAAGAACTCGCCGCAGACGCCGCGGCCGACGCGCTGGTCCAACGCACGCCCCTTCGCCGTAGGGGTAGGCCCGAGGAGGTTGCCGCGGTGGTGGCCTTCCTGATCTCCGACGAGGCAAGCTTTGTGAACGGGACCGACGTACTGATCGACGGTGGGGCGTGCGCATCGTTCAGCGGTGGACCGCTGCTCTACTCCGGACAATGACCGTTCGGGCGAAGCGGGTGCTGGATAGGCCGGCGATCGAGAGCGCGACTTCGGTGGGGCCCTAACCCACCGACCACCGAGTCGTAGCGCCCGCCGCCGGCGAACTTCCACAGCTGCGGCGCGGGGCTCTCCACGTCGAGCGCTGGCGGGTGCCGGGCCCAATACCAGGAACTTAGTGTCTGATCGTGTAGGTTCGGTGGGTGCCGAGACGTGGTCAGGTCAAGGAGAAGCCCGAGGACCGGTTGGTGGAC
>NZ_MAXA01000078.1 GCF_001854695.1 Parafrankia soli | reverse complement strand
CTGGTTCCCTGGTTCCCTGGTTCCCTGGTTCCCTGGTTCCCTGGTTCCCTCTTATTGTATCCAACGCCGTGGGAAACCACTATGAGTGGGGCGTGGATGCGGTGGAGGTCGCCGCCGTAGCTGGCGGCAATGGCGAGATCGAAGGTGGTCGCGATCGCCTGTGTCCAGGGAATTGTCAGAGCGCCATTTTCGGCGAGAAACTGGCGGACACCATGCGTGAACGGCGAGGACTGAGTCCAGGTGAAGACAACCTGGATGCGAGGGTCGGAGTCGAAGGTCGCCAGCGCGTCAAGGAGCCGGGTCATCGCCGTGACGTTGTGGACGACAGCGAGAACGGTGCGCTGTTGGTGGAGCGTGACCCAGCCCTCGGCGTCAGATCCGATGGGGACCCTGGCCCACGGTTGGTGCGACACGTGGTGGTCAGTTGCCGTGGCCGGCCCCGCCAAGAGTGATGTTGCCATAGACGGTGCGAGTCTGAACGAGACCGCCGTCGACACGGGCATGGTCACCGACAATGTTCGTGACTGAACCGGCAGTGCCCTCGTCAGGTGTCACGTTAGCTGTCCAGGAACGCAGAGCTTCGGCGAAAGCGGGATCATGGAGTGCTTGGGCGGCGAGGAACAGAGACAGAGTTTGGACCGCATTCGTGTCGGCCTCCAGATCGGAGGGCTCCCGTTCGACGAGATCCCGGGCAGGCGARCCGGAACCGAACGTCCGACGGATCAGACCCACCAGGGACTGCCACACCTGCGCGCCGGCTTCTCCCGCCGTTCCCGCGAGGACTGCTGTGAGCGCCGCGACCAGTGCCGGAACGCTCAACGGATCGAGATCCATACATTCAGGGTACCCGGACGGCCCCACGCGCACTGCCGGATGGCAAACCCTGGCGAGACGCTGTACYAGGCCTTGCCTGCAAGGCCGCACAGCCGGTGCCAGGTGGTCTCGCTTCGTACATCGATGGGCTGCTATGCGTCCGAGGTGTCGTACCGTGATGATGTCAGGTGGCGAGGGTGAGCTTCGAGATGAGCGGATGGCAGCGGTGCCGATCATCGAGCCGCACGGTGGGAGTGACACGGTTTGGTCAGCGGCGAGCCATCCTCGGAAGACGATGCCGCCGGTCGTCTCGACAGCGGCTGGCATTCGTCGATGCACAACACGATCTCCGGGCACGCCGGGAATGTCGTCCAGGCCGGGCGCATCGACGCGGTGCATGTCCATCCCGCCCCGCAGCCGGTGGTACGGGTTCCCACACAGCTTCCGGCAGCCGTGGGTGGCTTCGTCGACCGACGGCTGGAGCGGGACCATCTGGACGCGATCATGAGACGGGATCCCGACCTGGCGCGGCCGACGGTCGTGCTGGTGAGCGGCATGCGGGGGGTCGGTAAGTCGGCGGCCGCCGTGCGATGGGCACACGAGATCAGGCACAGGTTCGGGGATGGCCAGCTTTACGCGGAGCTCGGCACGTTGGCCCACCGGGGCGCTGTCGAGACCGGTGACGTGCTGCGGCTGTTCGTCAGAGCGCTCGGTGTGGATATCGACGGCGTACCACTCACGCTTGAGGAACTCACCGCGGTGTTCCGGGACCGCACCTCGGGCCGCCGTCTGCTGATCCTGATCGAGGACGCGGCATCTCCCGCACAGGTCATACCCCTGCTGCCGGCGTCCGAGAACAGCGTCGTCCTCGTGACAAGCCAGTATCGGCTCCGCGGACTCCTGCATGACGGCGCGGAACTGCTGCCTCTCGGGCCTTTGTCCGACGAGCACGGCGTGGACCTCCTGGAGCGGATGGTCGGCCGCTCCCGCCTCGACGCCGAGCGGGACGCAGCGCGGGCGATCGTCCGCTACTGCGGCGGGCTGCCGCTCGCACTGCGCATGATCGGCGGCCGGCTCAAGACCCGACCCGGCTTGAGGATGGCCGAGGTGTCCCGCATGATGGCGGACGAACGAGGGCGGCCGACCATGCCCGCCGACGACGAGCAGGCGATCGAAGCAGCGTTCGCGGTCGCCTACGACGGTTTGCTGGACGACGCACGCGCTCTCTACCGCTGGCTCGGTCTGCATCCGGGAAGCGAGGTCAGCGCCGACCTGGTCGCGGCCGCCACGGGCATCTCCCGCGGCGATGTCGACCGTCTGCTCGACATCCTCGTCACGGCGAACCTCCTCGCAGAGGTCGGCGACGACCAGCGTTACCGCTGCCACGAACTGCTCTGGGCACACGCCAGACGACGCAGTGAGCTCCTCGACGACGTGGACGTGCGCGACACCGCCTTTCGCCGCCTGGCCATGGCGTACCTGCGCCAAGCGGTGTACGCCGACCACGCCGTCATGGGCCCGCGCCTTCGTCTCGCGCACCATGCGTGGTTTGCCCCCGAGCAGTCCCTGTTCACCACCGCGGCAGAGGCGTTGAACTGGCTCGAGACCGAACGGCGAAACCTGCTCGGCGTCGTCCAGGAGGCTGCGCAACGCCACTGGGACAGCATCGTGTGGTGGATGTGCGAAGCCTTATGGGCGCTCTATCTCAACCGGAAACACTACGCGGAATGGGTAGAGTCCCACGAGCTGGCAGTCGCTGCGACGCTGCGGCTCGGTGATCGCGCTGCCGAGGCGCGGATGCGCAGTCAGCTTGCACGCGCGCAGATGGAGCTGGAGCAGTACCACGACGCACGCCTCGAACTGGCCGCTGCCGCTGAAGCCGCGGTCACGGCGGGGAACCGGCGGCTTGAGGCCTCCGTGCTCGAATTCACCGGCCGCGTGCTGCTCGAGCAGGGCACGGACCTCGCCGCGGCCGAAGCAGCTTTCACGGCCGCGATCGAGCTCAACACCGACATCGGTAACCGACGGGGCGCCGCCATCTCCCTGCATCATCTCGGCCGCGCCTATCGACAGCAGGGCCGGTTCGACGACTCCGTCTCCTCCCTCGGGCAGGCACTGGCGGTCTTCGAGGAACTCGCCGACGA
Source organism: Parafrankia soli (assembly GCF_001854695.1). Taxonomy (GTDB): domain Bacteria; phylum Actinomycetota; class Actinomycetes; order Frankiales; family Frankiaceae; genus Parafrankia; species Parafrankia soli. Next base: position 1,435 of record NZ_MAXA01000078.1, on the reverse strand, counting down.
ACACAACCAAGGCCGCATACTGATCAGTCTGGGCGAGGCCCAGCGGGATCGAGGCGCATACGAGGACGCCAAAGAAGCACTGGACCGCTCCATCGGTATCATGCGACGGCGCGGCGTGCCCTTCCAGATCGGCCAAGCGCTCGAGGTGCTCGCCGCGCTGGCCCACCTCATGGGTGACACCGCCACCGAACGCCGACATCAACGCGACGCACTCGACCTCTACCAAACGGTGGGAAGCCCGCAGGCGGCGCGCCTCCGTGCCGTTCTCGGGATTGAGAGCGAGGGTCAATAATGATCCCGCGTCCGGCCTGCAAGTTGCACCTCACGGAGACGGTATGGAACTGTAATGAAATAACTTGATTTTCTTGTTCGGTTGGTGATCGGCTTGTGTGATTGCCTGGATACAGTCCGGGCTGTGGCGGTTGACCGGTCGATGGAGTTCGCGGCGATGGCCGCACGCCTTGAGGTGCTGTTGCCGCGGTTGAACGAGCGGGACCGGCGGCTGGCGTTGGGGGCGGAGGCGCGTTCCTGGGGGTATGGGGGCATTGCCGCGGTCGCGCGGGCGACCGGCGTCGCGAAGGGGACGATCGCCAGAGGTCGTGCGGAGGTGGACGCCGACCCTGAAGAACCGACACGGGTGCGGGCCACCGGTGGCGGCCGGAAGCGGGCAGAGATCGCCAACCCGGGTCTGTCCGAGGCGCTCGACAGCCTGGTCGAGCCCGAAACCCGGGGGGATCCGGAATCGCCACTGCGGTGGACGACGAAGTCGACCCGGCACCTGGCCCGTGAGCTGACCCGGATGGGACATACGGTCAGTCATTCCGCGGTCGCCACGATCCTGCGCGCCCAGGGCTACAGCCTGCAGTCGACGCGTAAGACGTTGGAAGGCACGCAGCGGCCGGATCGCGACGCCCAGTTCGGCTACCTCAACGCCACCGCCGCGGAGYTCCTTGCTGCCGGCGACCCGGTGATCAGCGTCGACACGAAGAAGAAGGAGCTGGTCGGGCGCTTCGGTCAGGCCGGCCGGGAGTGGCACCGCACCGGCGAGCCGGAGCAGGTCAACACCCACGACTTCCCGCAGCTCGCCGACGGGAAGGCCATCCCGTACGGCGTCTACGATCTCGCGGACAATTCTGCCTGGATCTCTGTCGGTGTCGACCACGACACCTCCGCGTTCGCGGTCGCCACCATCAGGAAGTGGTGGGAGGAGATGGGCCGGGGCAAGTACCCGAACGCGCGCCGGCTGCTCATCACCGCGGATTGCGGAGGTTCCAACGGGAACCGCCCCTGGCTCTGGAAGCACGAACTCGCGAAACTCGCCGTTGATACCGGCCTTCATATACGGCAGCTGTAGATAGGTCTGGCGGTGCTCGTCGCTGCTGTTCGGCGGCTTGAGGGGGTGGCTGCAAGCATGAGGACGGCCGCCTTGATCATG
>NZ_MAXA01000077.1 GCF_001854695.1 Parafrankia soli | reverse complement strand
CCTCGTCATCGCCGACATAAACCGACCACTCGACGACCTCACCTACCATGCCGTCCTGGACTGGCTCGCCTACCGCCGCACCCGATGGCCCAACACCGCCAATCCCCATCTGATAGTCAATGGACAGACCGCGCTGGGACACGGTCCCGTCAGCGACAGCTGGCTATCCCTGATCGTCCGAGGCCTGCCCGTCACCCTCGAACAACTACGCGTCGACAGACAGCTCGACGAGGCCCTCACCCACGGCCCCGACCCCCTCCACCTCGCCGCCGTCTTCGGCCTCGACCAGAACACCGCCATGCGCTACGCCAACGCCGCCCGCCACCTCCTCGAGTCGCTCGCCGAGCGRCACACTCCCGACGGTTCAGCAGGAACCCAAGGGTCAACCACCGGTCCAAGCACCGACCGACCCGCGAGTTCGCGCTGAAAAGCCTTCAGATCGCGTGAACCCACGGGGATTCAGTGGCGCCACCCACATCGGCACACCGAGACGGAGTCCGAGCGCGAGAACATTTCCGAACCCGAAGAGGAACCTCAACGCGACCACCACGCCGACAATCACGGTCACCAGACGGGTCGAAGCGTCCGGGACCGCCAGGTCCACGGAACGTCTGTTCGATTCGGTAGATGATGTTACGGTCGGCGCGGTCACTGGGTATCGCCCCTGGTCAGGGCCCGGGTAGCGACCGGTCGGACAGTGATTTCAGGGCCAGCAACCAAGATCAATCGGTTCGGATGCTGGTACACATGGTCCGCTGGTACCTGCGGTTCGTGCTGTCGTACCGGGACGTCGAGGAGCTGCTGACTGAGCGCGGCATCGACGTTGATCACGTAACTGTGTATCGGTGGGTGCAACAGTCCTGCAAACTACACTTTTTATATGGCAAAGCTGAACGATCTGCGACTTGGTCTGTACACCTCGACGCATGCCCCGATCATGACGGGCCAGACGTCCAGACAGTCAGACCTCACCTGTGCGACAGAGCCTGCCGGGGCGGGCGTGCGGTAGACGACCAGGATGCAGTCGCGGCCGTCCATGTGGGCGGCCAGGTGGCGGTACATCGTCGGGCAAGAGATACCGAAGGCGCGGTGATCTCACCGATGGTGCGCTCGGCCCGGTGGCCGTTTCATCGACAGCTTGGTAGGGAACGGCAGTACTGGCGGCAATATGCCGAACTGTGTATATCCGACAGTGCCCGCCGGTCCGGCGGGCCGATGAACGAAGTGCGAAATGGACAAAGAGGACCCGCAGGGCGGCGCCAGAGTCTTCCCGGAGCCTCGCGATATCTGGCGGGCCGAGGCAGACCCCGGGCGTGGTGCGCGTGGGATGGCTCAGGTTTTCGCCGCTGGCGGCGAGGTGGGCCAACTGATGTCGGCCATGGACTGGTCCGCCACGCCGCTCGGACCGCTGCGCGGCTGGTGCACCGAGCTGCGGATGGCAGTGAGTATCTGCCTTGAGTCCCATTTTCCGATGCAGGTCCTATGGGGGCCAGATCTCATCATTATTCAAAATGATGGACTTGCTGTGCATATAGGGGAAAAATACCCGGAATGTATCGGTCGGCCCTATCGTGAGGTCTTTCCGGAGGCCATGCCCAGCGTCGGGCCGCTACTCAGTCAGGTGATGTCCGGCGGCGGGGCCACCTGGTCGCAAGATCTGCCGGTCCTGCTCGACCGGCACGGGTACCTGGAGGAGGGTTACTTCACCTTCTCCTTCAGCCCCATTCGGCGAATCCCGACCGCCGAAGTATTGGGGGTGTTCGTGGCGTCCCACGAAACGACACGGCACGTCGTGGGGCTGCGGCGACTCTCCTGCCTGCGCGAGATCGCGGGTGTCACCGTCCACGCACAAACCTCCGGGGAAGTGTTCACAGACGCGGTCGGCGCGCTGAGCCATACCTCGGCGGACGTCCCGTACTGTGTGATCCTCCTACGGGATCCCCGTACCCCTCGGCTGGTGCTGCGGCCTGTGGCGACGGCCGGACTGGCCACGGTGCCGGACGTGTTCTCCCGCCCGGGCACGCTCGACCCCGACGGCCTTCTGCCCGAGTTCGGGGACTCGCTGATCTCCGGCCGGATGCTGATCTCCAGACGGCTCCTCGACCGGCTCGAGCTCCAGCCCATCACCGACGTCCCGTCCGCTAACCGCGCGCTCGTCGTCCCCCTCACAGCAGGAGGGGACGATCCTCCCATCGGGCTCCTCGTGGCCGGTATCAGTGATCGTCTTCCTCTGGACGGTGACTACCGCACCTTCCTCACGTTGGCCGCCACCCAGATCTCCAGCGCCGCGTCGATGGCCCACAGCACCGCCGAGGCCCGCTATCAGGCTCTGCACGACACACTGACCGGACTACCGAACAGGGCCGCACTGTTCGATCACCTCGGACAGGTCATCGTCGAAGCCCAGGAACACGCACAGCGCCTCGGTTTCCTCTTCGTCGACCTCGACGGATTCAAGACCGTGAACGACTCGCTAGGTCATCAGGCCGGCGATGATCTGCTGTGCGCCGTCGCGAATCGGATCCGCCGGGCCGTCCGTCCCGGCGACTTCGTCGCCAGGCTCGCCGGTGACGAGTTCGCCGTCCTCTGCCAGAACATCACCTCCACAGACGAGATCGAGGCGGTCGCCGACCGAGTTCTCGTGGCTGTCTCGACATTCAGCTCCCACGAGCCACAGGCGAGGACTGTGACCGCAAGTATCGGCATCGCCCTGTCCGGTCCCACGACCTCCACTCCCGACGAGCTCGTACGCGCCGCGGACGTCGCCATGTACACAGCCAAACGGCAGGGCCGAGACCGCCACCAGCTCTTCGACGGCGCCACGCTCTAACTTGATCTTTAACCTCGGGCTTCCCGCGAGCTGTCGTCTGTGGTCGCCCGGCTCGGTAGCCACTGTTCATGAAGGCGAGGGAGTGTCCGACTATCGGTGGATCGGTCGTGGCGTTCGGTGATGGGTTAGTTGGTGGTGGTCGGGGTCAGGCGACCCTCGAAGGTGATCGCGAGGGCGTTGAGGGCGGTGTGGCTGCCGAAAATGCCATCCGCCCTGCTCAGCACGATCGCAGCCGTGGCTGCCGACCGTGGCCCTCCCCGCGCCCCGCCCTTGCCCGTCGGGCCGGCGGCTGCGCGAGGATGGCAGTTCGTGGTGCTTCGGCTGACCTACCTCGGCGTCGTGAACGCGTTCGCGCTGCTGCGCCTGCTACCGCGCAGTGATCGCGACAAGGACATCGAGATCCTCACCCTGCGACAACAGATCGCCGTCCTACACCGCCAACTCGACGGTCAACGGATCCGGTTCCAGCCCGCCGACCGCGCCCTGCTGGCGGCGCTCCTGCATGCGCTGCCGCGGCCAACGCTGCGTGGGCTGCGGCTACTCGTGCGCCCCGAGACCGTCCTGCGCTGGCACCGCACCCTGATCGCCCGCCACCACGGTGCCGCCTCCCGGCCGAAGCAGCGCGGCCGGCCCCGCACCCTACGATCAATCCGCGCCCTGGTGCTGCGGCTGGCGCGGGAGAACAGCGGATGGGGCTACCGGCGGATACACGGCGAACTCCTGACCCTCGGCGTCAAGATCGCCCCGTCCACGGCCTGGGAGATCCTGCGCGACGCTGGCATCGACCCCGCACCCGAGCGGACCGCGACCACCTGGGCCGACTTCCTCCGCTCCCAGGCCACAGCGATCCTCGCCGCCGACTTCTTCGAAACGGTGACCCTGACCGGAGCGCGTCTGTACATCCTCACGGTCATTGAGCACGCCACCCGCCGCATCCGGGTCCTGGGCGCCACCGCACACCCCACCGCCGCCTGGGTCACCCAGACCGCCCGCAACCTCACCATGGACCTCCACGACGCCGGCTCGACCGCCCGCTACCTCATCCGCGACCGCGACGGCAAACACCCAGCGCTGTTTGACGCGATCCTCGCCGACGCCGGAATCACGGTCGTACGCAGCGGTATCCGCGTCCCACGGATGAACGCGATCATGGAGCGGTGGGTGCGGACCTGCCGCCGCGAGCTTCTCGACCGAACCTTGATCTACAACCAGCGGCACCTCCTGCACGCCCTCCGCGCATACGAGGCGTTCTACAACTCGCACCGCCCCCACCAGGGCATCGCCAACGCCAGACCGCTCCAGCCGCTCCCCGAACCGATCACCGATCCGCACCGGCTGGCACGTCTCGACATCCACCGACACGACCACCTCGGCGGCATCCTCCACGAGTACGAACATGCCGCCTGACCAGCCCGGACGTAATTTTCGGCAGGTACAGTGTTGTCCGCCGGTGCCGGTGCCGGTGCCGGAGTTCGCTGGGTTCCGGTTCCCACCCGAAGTGATCGTTCTGGCGGTCCGCTGGTACCTGCGGTTCGCGCTGTCCTACCGGGACGTCGAGGAGCTGCTCGCCGAACGCGGCCTCGAGGTCGATCACGTCACGGTCTACCGGTGGGTGCAGCGCTTCACGCCTCTACTCGCCGGGGCAGCCCGGCCCTGCTGGCATCGGCCCGGCGACAGGTGGTTCCTCGACGAGACCTACGTCAAGGTCGCCGGCCGGTGGGCCTACCTCTACCGTGCCGTCGACCAGCACGGCCAGGTCATCGACGTCCTCGTCAGCACCCGCGGCGACCAGGCCGCTGCCCGCCGGTTCTTCATCCAGGCGCTGGCGCATGGCCGCCGCCCGGTCGAGGTCACCACCGACAAGGCACCCGTCTACCCGAGGATCCTCGACGAGCTGCTCCCCGAGGCCTGCCATGTCGACGCCGCCAGAG
>NZ_MAXA01000076.1 GCF_001854695.1 Parafrankia soli | reverse complement strand
CGATCAGGGCACCGCGATCGACGCCGCCTGCCGCATCGTCATCCTCGAAGACCAACTCGCCGAAGCCCAGCGGCTCAACCAGCAATCACGCCAACCAGCAACCGACCAGCCGCCACCCGCCGAGACCCCCTGACAGGCAGACGGCACTGTTGCCTCCACTCGACGGGCCCCGTGTGGCGGCAGGTAATGATCAGGCGATGAGGCGAGGTGTGGTCCGTCCTTCGGTCCCGATGTGGAAGTTCGCTGGGTTCCGGTTCCCTCCGGAGGTGATCGTGCTGGCGGTCCGCTGGTACCTGCGGTTCGCGCGGTCAGTGGGGTCTGTTGCATCCAGTCGTGACCGGCGAGGCCCTGGCGGGGCATGTACCGTCAGTGTGATCACTGGCGGGCCGTCAGGGACTCGAACCGGCGCTGTTGCGTCGGCGAGATCCGCCATCGCGGATGTCGCCCGGGCGGCCACCGATCTGCCGGGAGATCCGCGAGCTGGTCCTGCGCCCCGCACGGAGAATCCGACTTGGGGCCACCGCAGGGTCCAGGGAGAACTCGCCGGGCCGGGCTACCCGGTCGGGGTCGCCACCGTCTGACGGATCCTGCACCGCACCGGTGTYGATCCAGCGCCCCGCCGGACCGACTCCTCCTGGCGTAAGTTCCTGCGTGCCCAGGCCTCCGGCATGCTGGCCTGCGATTTCTTCACGGTGGACACCGTGTTCCTCCAACGGATCTACGTGTTCTTCGTCGTCAAGCACGCCACCCGTCGTATCCATGTCCTCGGGGTCACGAGACACCCGACCGCGGCGTGGGTCACCCAGCGGGCACGGAACCTGCTGATGGATCTCGAGGAGCRTACCCACCGGTTCCGGTTTCTCATCCGTGACCGAGATGCGAAGTTCACGGCTTCGTTCGACGCTGGGTTTACCGAAGCCGGCATCGACGTGGTCGATACCCCGCCACAGTCGCCCTCGGGGGGTTGATCAACGAATCGCAACGCAGCCCGGCACCTCCGCGGAAGATCGCGTCAACCGCAAAAGGCCAGTTCACAGGCCGAAATCCGGTTTTGGGAGCCCCACACGCCGAGAGGGGACCTTGCTGCGCGCGGGCGTGCCTGTCATGCGGTGACCGGCGCAGGCGGGCGGTCCGCCCTGACGGTGAACAGGATCGTCGCGACCACGAGCAGCGGCGCGCAGAACAGCAGCCCTGCCTCGGGCGCGACGAATGTCCACAGCGCACCAGCGGTCAACGTTGCGATCGCCCGACCGCCACTCTRCAAAGCGGCGAGGGTGCCGAACGCCGTCCAGCGGATCTCCGGCGAGGCCAGCCGGCCGACGCCGGTGTACTCGGCCGCGTCCACGGCACCGGCGGCAGCCCTGCCAACACAAAGCAGACGGCGAGCAGAAGCAACTCGTTCGTCCCGGCCAGAGCGAATCCGACATAGGCGGTCAGCAGGCACGTAGCGCCACCGGCGATGATCGGGCCAGTACCGATCCGGTCCGCCAGCGCACCCGCCCAGCTGGCGCAGACGGCCGCGCTGAGCTGGTAGCCGATGTACAGCAGCGCCACGAGCTGGAGCTGACTGAACGGTCCGGCTCCAGCGGGCAGTAGCTTCGTCGCGCGAAGCAGCGGTAGCACCGCGGCGATGTTCGCGGTCTCGTAGATCGCGACGCCGAGGAGGAACCGACCCAGGCGACCGCGCCGGAGCTGGTCGATTCTGCTACGCAGCGATGGCAGCTGCCACACGGCGTCCGGCTGGAGGACGTCCAGGTCCGGGCGTGTCGGATTCCCGCCCGGCTGCGCTGCCCGTCGCCGGTTCGCGCGGGCGCTGACGGCCACCGCCGCAACGGCCGGCAGCACCGCCAGCAGGATGACCGTCCGGACCTCCAGGAAGGTCAGGAACAGCAGCGCCAACACCGGGCCGAGGGCTGCGCCCACCGCGTCGATCGAACGTTCCACCCCGAGGCGGCGTCCCATCCGGTCCACGGTGGTGACCTCGCTCGCCTGCGCCGGCCGCAGGGGCGTGCGCAGCCCGCGGGCCGCCCACGAGCCGACCCTTACCGTGGCCGCCTGCCATGCCACGCCGCTGAGCGCAAGCAGTGCCGACGCCAGCCCCATGCCGGCGTGCCCGACGAGGCTGACCAGGCCACGCCACCGCGGCGGCGCAGCGCTATCTCGGCGCCACCAAACCGGGCCGCCATCCCACCCGCGTGCCCGACGGCCTCCATTCCGGCGATGGCGAGCGGGACACCCCCGGCCAGGCCGGTGACGAACGCAGGGAGGACGGTGGTGGTGCTCTCCTGCCCCGCTGTCGACAGCAGCGATGCCAGCCGCGACGAGGTCGGGTACCCGCGGACCCGTCCGCCCTCGCTCTGGACTGGGACAGGTACGTCACAGACGGCAGTGTCGGGTCTGGACACGACGGACGCGACGAGCGCGGCAGCACGACGGTCACTTCGGACGCGGTCACCGACGAATCGAGCATTCGACCATCATGTTCGCCGCACGGCGACTCCGAAGTCGTCTGTCGGACGCCCCATCCAGTCAGATGGGCGACCGGCCGGCGCTGCTGGCAGCCGCGTTTACCGAACTCACCCACGCCATCTGGCCGCCGGCCGGCCAGAACCCGGCGCATTCGCCGCTATCTCGGAACGCAACAGTGCCGCTGTTTGCTATCGACCCTGCAAAAATAAAGATGATACTCATGGGGCGGTTGTCTCGGAGCCTGCCCGACCCTTCCAGCCTTGCCGGACCCAAATCGATACTCCGGCGAGTAGAAGAGGAGAACCGCTGCCGTTCGCCGGCGTCCGGGTCGACCCTGCGGTCGTTGACCCGCGGCGCGGTGACCTCGACCGCACCGGCGGCGGTCATCACCTGCCCGGGCTGGGCGTGGCCGTTACAGACCACCAGCCGGCGGCCACCCTCGTCGCGCTCGTCGGCGAGCTCGGCGACGTAGGCGTCGACCTCGGCTTCCAACGCGGGCGGCCGCGAGCATCCGCCGCGCACCTTCCCGGACGATCTCATCGATCAGCGACGGCCTGACCATCGAACCGTCCCCGGGCGTGCTGTCCTCGGGTACTACCGTGAGCACCGGCACGCCTTCCCGACCGACGCGCCAACGTCGGCCTGCCTGAGACCTCAACCTCGATCACCGGGAAGGCACGCCCCTCCCCAGCCGACCACAGATCTCAACCATTGCTCGGCCGTAGCCCGCCGGTTCTTCATCCAGGCGCCGGCGCATGGCCGCCAGCCGGTCGAGGTCACCACCGACAAGGCACCCGTCTACCCGAGGATCCTCGACGAGCCGCTCCCGAGGCCTGCCATGTCGACGCCGCCAGAGAGAACAACCGAATGGAAGCCAACCACAGCCGGCTCAAAGCCCGGCTACGGCCGATGCGCGAACTCAAACGCCTCCGCTCGGTCCAGACGATCAGCGCCGGGAACGCCTTGGTTCAGAACATCCGACGCGGCCACTACGAACTCGCCACCCATACCGGCCCACAGCTGCGGCTGGCCGCCGCGTTCACCGAGCTCACCCAAGCCGTCTGACCGTGACTGCCCGGCCCCTGGCGTGCGCCGCATCCTCGCAATGCAACAGCCCCGCCGAGGATGATCGGCCTTCAGAATCGGTCACCGGGACGACATCAGGGCCACGCCACAGCCCGATCGTTCGTGAACACCGCGCATCGCCGTGCAAAGACAACACCGATCGCATATTCGATCATGTTCGGCTGGCGCTGCCCGTGACTGCTATCAGCGTAGAAGAACAAGGCCACTCCCATGGTGCGATCTTCGGAGTCACCGTCCTGGAGGTAGGTGCTCGGCCGGTCTCGGGTGGCCGTCTGGCACGAGGGAGGACAGTGGGCTGGTCGGCAGTGCTATCCACCCCTCCCGTTCCGCGGCGGTGGCGTCGTCCGGTCCGGGGGCGGYGGTGTGGCCCAGTGTCGCGGCACGGGCGGTCATCGCGGCGATCACGGCATCGAAGGYGTCGTCAGAACGGCGGCAGAGATCTTCATGGGTGCCGAGATCCAGCCATCCAGCCGCATCGAGGAGAGCGTCGACCAGCGTGCCGAGGACGGAAATGTTGTCCCTGGTCTTGTAACCGCGGTGCGGTAGCCCCCACCGGGCAAGCGACGCGGCTGGGTACACCTCAACGACGACGCCACCTCCGGCGCGGTCCACGGGCATGCCGTCGCCTGCGAGTGTTGCCAGTAGTCCCGCGCAGCGCATCGCCGTATGCGCGATCCGATCGGCGGCGACGCTGAGCGGCCGTAGCCCCGTCTCTGCCTGGACCCGCCGATCAGTGGCTCGGTACGCCAGGGCACGTCGCCACTCCAGACCAGTGACCCCCGGTGAGACGACGACGTTACCGGCCTGGTGGGCCGCGATGAAGGCGACGAAGGACTCCGGCCAACCGAACGGGCAATCGATACCGACCTTGTCCGCTTTCTTGATCGACATGACGATCGCGGTGTCCGACGTACCGAGTAGGACCTCCCTCACCGCCGCTGAACCGGGCGACCAGTCGATCCGGGCGAGTGCGGTCTTCTTCGGCTCCGCCGCCAGGTCCACGCCGATCGTCATCATCTGATCAGGGTACGCGACAGGACATAAAGGTCTCTTCGCGATCGAATCCTCGGAGATCAGCACTACACCCAGCACCAGATGCGCTCCACTGGGAGGAGGAACGGGGCTACAGTAACTAGTGCGGCGTAAACAAATGCCCGTTCCAGTGCCACTGTTAGGCTGGAAAAAGTGTGGGTAAATTGGACACATGATCCTAACTGATAA
>NZ_MAXA01000075.1 GCF_001854695.1 Parafrankia soli | reverse complement strand
ATCCACCCCACCCGCCACCACATCCCACAACCCCTCCGCCGACACCACCCCACCCGGCAACCGACACGCCATACCCACGATCGCCACCGGCTCGTGCCGGGCGTTCTCCAGGTCGAGCAGCTGGCGCCGGCTCTGCTGCAGTTCGGCGAGGGCCCGGCGCAGGTATTCGCGCAGCCGGTCGTCACTCGCTGTTCCGTTGCGGAGTTCGGCACCGCGGTTCTCGGCGGAGTTGTCGGCGGAGTTGCTGCTGGCCGTGCGGGTGTCGACCGTGCGGGTGCTGTCGGCGGGCATGGTGACTCCTCCCTCGGGTGGAAGGGCTTGCTCGGGACTTACGGGGGCGTACGGAGCGATCGGGAAGGACGGACCTCAGGAACCGAGTCCGCGGTCGAGCAGCTCGAACATCTCGTCGTCCGTCGCGGAGGTCAGGTCGAGACCGGCGCCGTCGTCGCGCCGGGGGCCCAGCGATGCCGCGAGCGCCCGCAGCCGGGTGGCCACCTCGTCCGGGACGGCGATCCGGGCGTCCGTGGCCCCGGTCAGGACCCGTTCCAGACGGGCGAGCTGGTCGAGCACCGAGGAGTTCCGCACCGCCGGAGTACCGGGGCCGTCCAGACCGTGATGGCTGTCAGGGTCGTCAGGACCGTCCAGGTCGAGCAGGCGGAGCAGGTGCTCGGCGAGCGCGGCGGGGGTGGGATGGTCGAAGACCATCGTCGCGGCCAGCCGCACCCCCACCGCCGCGGCGAGCCGGTTGCGCAGTTCGACGCCGGTCAACGAGTCGAACCCGAGCTCCTGGAACGTCTGGCCGACACCCACCGCGTCCCCCGACCGGTGCGCGAGGACCGTCGCGGTGTGGGCACGGACGACATCGAGCAGGACGCGCCGGCGCTCCGGCTCCGCCTGGCCGGCGAGTCGCCGGGCCAACGCCCGCCCCGGCTGACCCGAGGCTGAGGCGGCGCCGGCGCTGCCGGTACCGGTGATACCGCCGGGGCTGTCCGGGGCCGCCGAGTCCGCGGCCGGTACCGGCGCGGGAACCAGTCCGCGCAGCAGCGGTGGCAGCCCGCCGGCCGACGCGCGCCGCCGCAACGCCGGCACGTCGACCGCGGCGGCGACCACCACCGCGTCCGGTGACCGCAGCGCCGCGCCGAAGAACGCGGCACCCTCGGCGTCGGACAGGCCGCGGACACCGCCCCGCGCCATCCGGTCGCGGTCGGCCGGTGTCAGACTCGCCGTCAGGCCGCTCGCCCGCTCCCACAGGCCCCAGGCCACCGACACCGCGGGCAGTCCGAGGCCGGCGCGGTACTCGGCGAGCGCGTCGAGGTAGCCGTTCGCCGCGGCGTAGTTGCCCTGCCCCGCGCCGCCGAAGGCGCCGGCGGCGGAGGAGAAGAGCACGAAGGCGGCGAGACCGAGCTCCGCGGTCAGCTCGTGCAGGTTCCAGGCGGCGTCGGCCTTCGGCCGGAAGACGGAGTCGAGCCGTCCCCGGTCCAGTGAGGTGACCAGGCCGTCGTCGACCACCCCGGCCACATGGACGACCGCGGTCAGTGGGTGCGCGGGCGGGATGTCCGCCAGCAGGGCCCGCACCGCCTCGCGGTCCGCCGCGTCGGCGGCGACCACCTCGACCGCGGCACCGGCGTCGCGGAGCTCCGCGACCAGCTCGGGGGCGCCCGGTGTGGCCGCGCCGGTGCGGCTGAGCAACACCAGGTGCCGGACACCGTGCGTACGCACCAGCTCTCGCGCGACGATCGCTCCCAGGGTTCCCGTGCCACCCGTGACCAGCGTGGTGCCGTCCACCGGCGACATGCCGCTGAGCGGCGAGGCACCGTCCGGAGCGGACGTGTCGGCCGAGGGCCGCGCCGCGCGAGTCAGGCGGGGCACCAGCACCTGCCCATCCCGCACGACCGCCTGCGGCTCGCCGCTCGCCAGCACGGTGGGCAGCACGGCCCGGGACTCCTCCGGCGCACCGCCGAGCAGGACGAACCGCCCTGGATGCTCGGCCTGCGCCGAGCGGACCAGGCCCCACACCGCAGCCGAGGCGGGCTCACCCGCGGGATCGTCGGTGAGGATCACCAGGGGCCCGTCCGGGACCCGCCAGTCGTGGCCGGGGGCGGTCACGGCTGGCGCACCCCCGGCCGGCGCGAGCCGCTTCTGGAGGGCCTCCAGGACGTCGGCGACCAGCGCGCGGACGGCGGTCGGGTCAACGCTCGCGCGGCCGGTGACGTCGAGAACGTCCACCTCCGGCGGCTCCGCGCCCGCCGCCGGGAACGCCGCGGGTCTTCCGAGCGGCGTACCGACCGGGCCGGTCGGTACGCCGACCCATTCCACCCGGAACAGCGCCTCGGCGGTCCCCGCCCCACCGCTGCCGGCCGAACGGTCGAGCCGGTCGAGCTGCGCCAGCGGCGTCGCGCGCAGCACCAGGGAGCCGATCTCGGCGACGGGCGCGCCGCCGCGGTCGGACATCCGGACGCTCACCCCGTGCGACCCGGGGGCGGCGGCGAGATCACTCGGCGTGGCGTGCACGCGCAGGGCCGTCACGCCCGGGGAGAAGCGACGGATGCCGCTCCAGGCGAAGGGCAGCAGGACGTGCCCCTCCTCGGCTGCGGGCACCGCGCCGAGGTTCGTCGCCTGCAGGGCGGCGTCCAGCAGCGCGGGGTGCAGACCGTACGCGCCGGGGGGCTCTGCGGACGCCTCGGCGGCCGGCAGCTCCACCTCGGCGAAGACCTCCCGGCCCCGCGTCCAGGCGGCGCGCAGCCCCGTGAACGCCGGGCCGTAGTCGTATCCCCGGTCGGCCAGCCGCGGGTAGAAGTCCGCGAGGTCCACCGGGCGGGCCTCGGCCGGGGGCCATGCCTCGTAGCCGTGTCCGGGCTCGGTGACCTCGGCCGACAGCAGCCCCGTGCCGTGGCGGGTCCACCGGGTGCCGGTGCCTTCGGTCCCGTCGCCGTCGCCGTCGCCGTCGCCGTCGCTGTCGCCGTCCCCGGGCGCGGCGGCGCCGTCCGGGCGGGCGTACAGCCGCACGGGGCGCCGACCATCGGTGTCAGGCCCGTCCACGATCACCCGCAGGGTGACCGAGCCCTCGGCCGGAACCGCGAGCGGCGCCTCGATCAACAGCTCGTCGAGTACGGGGTGGCCGACGCGGTCTCCCGCGTGCAACGCGATCTCGATCCACGCCGTGGCCGGCAGCAGCCGCACGCCGCGCACCGCGTGATCGGCCAGCCAGGGATGGGTCCGCGCCGACAGCCGGGCGGTGAACGCCACCTCGGCCGCGTCGGGCGCCGAGCCGGGGAGGTCGACCGCGGCGCCGAGCAGGGGATGACCGGTCGCGTCGAGCCCGGCGGCGGTCACGTCACCGGAAACGGGCGCTCCCGGCGCGAGCCAGTAACGCTCGTGCTGGAAGGCGTACGTCGGCAGCTCCGCCGCCGCGCCGAGCCGGCCGGCGGCCCGCAGCGTGGCGGCGGGGAACGCCTTCGTCCAGTCGACGGGGACGCCGGCCACGAACAGCTCGGCCGCGGAGCGCAGGAGCCGCTCGGGGCCGCCTTCGCCCCGGCGCAACGATCCCACCACCGCCGTGTCACCGAACCCGGCCTCCTCGAGCACCTCACCGATCGAGGGCACCAGCACCGGATGGGCGCCGACCTCGACGAACGAGCGGAACCCCTCGCCCGCCAGGACTCCGACCGCCTGGGCGAAGCCCACCGTCCGCCGCAGGTTGCGGACCCAGTAGTCGCCTGTCAGCTCCGCTCCCGCGATCCAGCGGCCCTCCACCGTGGAGAAGAACGGGATCCGGGGCGACTCCGGCCGCACCCCCGCCAGCAGCTCCGCCAGCTCCTCGGCCACGGCGTCCACCTGGGCGGAGTGCGACGCGTAGTCGACCGCCACCGACCGTGCCCACACGCCCCGCGCCTCCAGCGCCGCCACCAGCTCGGCCAACGCCGCAGAGGCGCCCGAGATCACGGTCGTTCCCGGACCGTTGACCGCGGCCACCTCCACCCCCGGTGGCAGCAGACCAGCCAGTTCCGCCGCGGGCAGGGACACCGACACCATCCCGCCACGGCCGGCCAGCCGCGCGCCCACCACCCGGCTGCGGGCCACCACCACCCGTACCGCGTCGGCCGTGCCCAACGCTCCCGCCACGCACGCCGCCGCCACTTCTCCCTGCGAGTGGCCCACCACCGCGCCCGGGGTGACCCCCAGTTCCCGCCACACCCGCGCCAGGCCCAGGGCCACCGCGAACGACGCCGGCTGGACCACCTCCACCCTTTCCAGCGCCCCGTCCGGCCCCGCCCCCCGCAGGACGTCCACGAGCGACCAGTCCACCAGCCCCGCCAGCGCCCCGGCGACCTCGTCCACCGTCTCCCGGAACACCGACGACAACGCCGACGACGGCACCGAGGGACCCGACAGCAGGCCGACGCCCATGCCCACCCACTGCGCGCCCTGGCCCGGGAACACGAAGACCGGGCCCCTGCCCCGGGGGCTCGCCGCCCCGGAGACCACGGCCGGGTCAGGAAGATCACCGGCCAGCGCCTCCAGGCCGGCGACGAGCTCGCCGCGCTCCGCGGCCACCGCGACCGCGCGCTGGCCGAGCCGCGCGCGGGTCAGCAGCGTCGCGGCGACCGCGGCCACCGGGACGTCGGTCCTGGTCCGGACGAAGTCCGCCAGCCGCCCGGCCTGCCCGCGCAGAGCCTCCCGGGACGCCGCCGACAGCACGACCGGAACGACCGGTCCGGCTGGTACCTCTGTTTCAGCCGGTTCGGCCGATGCGACTGGGGCCTGTTCGATGATCACATGGGCGTTCGTCCCGCTCACCCCGAACGACGACACACCCGCCCGCCGCGGCCG
>NZ_MAXA01000074.1 GCF_001854695.1 Parafrankia soli | reverse complement strand
CCGCGGAGCAGGCCGGTGAGGATGGTGACGTACTCCTCGGTGCTGCGGCCGGGATGGTCGTAGGACAGGCCGTAGACGTCCCGGATCAGGCCTTCATGCGAGGGGCCGAGGCCCAGGGTGAAGCCGGGCCGGTTCATCGCGGAGACGACGGACGCGGCGCGGTTGGCCTGCAGCAAAGGATGGCAGGGATAGGTCTGCAGGACGGCGGTGCCCAGTTCGATCCTGGCTGTCTCGCGGCCCGCGACGGCCATGGCGACGAGCGGGTCACCGGTGACTGCGCTCGCATACCACAGAGACGTGAAACCTTCAGCCTCAGCTTCTTTCGCCTGCTGGACGATTTTGTCCGCCGAGCTACCCCCACCGGTCAAACCGATGCGCACTCCGACCTCCCACTATCGCTGTACAGATGTGTAACCGTGTCGTGCGACTGTACAGTCGGTGTCCGTCCCGCGAAAGTGGAAGACCGTATCGCTCTCTGTAGTCAAGGGCTCGCTTCTGTTGCAGGGTCGAGATCGCTGGCGTAAGGGGTCAGTGGCCGGCGGGTCGCGACCAAAATTCCGGGTGCATGCGAGCGGCACGGCCCGAAGATCCGCCGGGCGGTGGGCGGCGTGGGCAGCTGAGCGGTTCCGCTCACGATCACCTGGCCCGCAGCGGTCGGTGCTCTCCGCTGCGGGCCGTGGCCCGACGCGTCAGACCCGCGGCGGGTCGCGCCCGGTATCCCGGCCGTACGGGTCATCCGGCGGCCGCAGTCGATGTGTCGGTTCTGGAAGTATGACGGCGTCGCCGTGTATTTCCGCTGGTAGGCGGCCTGTTTGTGTGATCGGGGATGGTGATCGTGGGGCCGGGGATGGTGGGGTGGCGGTTCGGGTTGTGCCCGGTTCTGTCCCACCGTCGTATGCAGACAAGACAGAAGCCACCGGCGGCGCCGATGGCTTCCTTGGTCTCAATCCTGGTCTCTCAGTTGCCCTGCTCCCCGTCAGCGCGGGCGCGGTCAGGCACGGCAGGTGGGTTGCTACCTCATCCGACGGTCCGCGTGGATCGGGCACATCGTCAGGGTCGGCTGTCGACGCGGAGCGAGCAGGCAGCGGTAGATGCTCGGGGCGGGAGACGGCCCATACTCTACGATCAGTCTCCATTTGCCGGCCGCAGTGGACGCGGGCGCTCCCGATTACGCTCCATCAGCCTTCTGGCTGAGGGTGATGTTCGGTCGCTCGCCGAGCGCCGACCTCGTCCAGTCCATGTACCGCGGTCGCCCGATCGGCGCGAAGGTCCATTTCTTCCTCGAAGAGATCGTCGAGTCGCTCCACGACGACAGCGACGGCAAAACTCACGGCGGAGGCTCAGGTCGTATATCAAAATAGCGTCGGCTGCTGGCTTACAGGCGACTCGCTTGTGGGTAACCCGATGACCGTGTTCGGATTTGGCCGACCGGGACTCTGGTGGAGACGGCCAGCCTTGCGAAGCTCTCGTAATGCCGTACCTACATGCTCAGGGCGAAAGACTGTGTTGAGCAGGGCGAAGCGACGGAGGTTCGCTACTGTCATCGGACCCGACTCGGCGATCACATTCATGATCGCGTTCTGGAGTGGGCGAGTTTCGGGTTCAATCTTGAGATCAAGGAGCTGCTGAGCCACGTCGCGCGGGTCGYGGTAGCGGACCCCGGTGAGCGGGTCGACCTTCCACATCGCGTCCTTCATCGCCTTGAGTCCGCTCTCGTGTGACGTGCCGAAGACGAGAAAAAGCGGGCGGCCCCCCTCGTCGACCATCTCGAAGGCGAGCGTGAAGGAGAAGCCCGCCCGATTGAGGGAAGCGCGGTACTGATCGAGGAGGAATGYCTTCTTCCGGCTCGGTGGGACGTGCTGCACCGCGCGCCACTCCGGGCTCCCGAAAACCTTGTCTGCGGTGGTGGCATGTTTGTCGATCTGGCCGAAGCGGGTGGGAAAGCTCGTGCCGAAGGTGACGAGGACCTCGCTGGAGGGGTTGCCGGCGATGGCCCGGACGAGATCGTGGGGGACGTCGGGGCCGCCGAAGCTGTCCAGGAAGACGAACGCGGCCGACCCGAACACCCTCAGTTCATGGAGGAGGGGGAGGAGATCATGCCCGCACTTCCCTCGTCGAATCGTCGGTACGAGAGCCGCAGGCCGACCGCGTTCGGTGAGTCTGGTATCGATCCGCCGCCTTAGCTCCGCGAATCGGCCCGTGTGTGCTTCCAGGAGCACCACATCCAGACGGCCGCCCCTCATCAGGGTGGGGCTGTCCAGGAAGACGTCGAGGGCGACGATCGGGGATCCGGGTAGATCGTCGAGGTAGACTCCGGGACCAGCAAAACCTTCGACGTAGGCCGCCCGTTCACGCCCGGAGAAGATGATCGGATACCACGCTTGCAGGTAGCGACGGAGCAGGTCGTGCTTTGCCGCCGTATGAGGGTCACGGGCCCATCGGACGCCTGTTGGTACCGCCACATACAAATGTGTAGCGCATGGGATCTCCGACGTCTGCCGATCCGTCACATAGTGGAAGCGGCCAGTGGTGACGGTCGAGTCGTGACGGGCATCCCGTCCCAGATACGCCCTTCCAGAGTGCGCCCGCCGCTCTTCGGAGTTCGGCCGCCCCACTGCTTGAAGAAGAACGGAACCGCGGCCTCCGTGCACAGGTCACGCAGCTCGATGACCCACGCCGGGTCCATCCGACGATGGTGGCGGCCGGACTCCCCGCCCGCGATGACCCAGTCGATGTCGTCGAGGTCAACGCCGGTGAGCGGCCCGAGTAGCGGCTCGCAGGACAGGAAACGGACGACGGCCGGAACGCGACGGAGGTCGTCGATCCGCGGCAGCGCTGCGCCGTCCTCGACCGAGACCCCCATCCAGACGTTGTCTGACCAGGGCAGCGTGTCGGCGAGCCGGGCCAGACGACGAGACCGCTTCGTGAGGACCTGGAAGGTGTGCTGGGGGGCAGCGGCCATCACCCCGAAGACGTCCTGGATGAAAGTCGTGGGCACCCGGGCGTGGAACAGGTCGCTCATCGAGTTGACGAAGACGTGTCGTGGGGCCCGCCAACGCAGCGGGATCGAAAGCGCGTCGGCGTGGACAGTAACTCCGAACCCGGGGCCGGACGTGCGCGGATCGCCGTCTTGCTGGTACTTGGGGCTGCCCATCGCTTTCAACCGGGCCGCGAGGGCCAGCGCGTAGCAGTTGTCACAGCCCGCCGAGACCCTGTCGCAGCCCGTCGTGGGATTCCAGGTCGCCTCCGTCCACTCGATCGCGCTCCGGTCAGCCACAGGGCCCTCCGCCTCTCCTCTTCGATCTTTCTCTAGACTCGCACATATGTGCGATGCCCGTGGGGTGACGCGCGGATGTTGTCACCAAGATGGTTCTCGCCCCGCGCAGCCAACACGGTGGCCCCCAGACCAGACCAGACCCGCGCGGCGCGGGACGGAAAAGGCTCACTGTAGGCGGGCGAAGGTCAGTCGCTCGTGCAGGATGTCGAGGTCTCCGACCGTCCAGCCGGTGTCGCGGATCGCGTGTGCCACGGCGCTGCCGTCGGCCGCCTCACCCCGTCGGCTCGGGAGCACGCGGGCGGCCCTGGTCAGGACTCGGCCGTGGCCCGTCCCACCGATCGTTAGCCGTCAGGCGATCTCGAAGGCGCAGGCGAGGTAGGCAGCCAGCCCGCCGTAGTCGTCGGCCAGGCCGCGTACGCCCATCCGCGAGCCAGCTGCAAGTTCTTTAGGAAGATCCGCACGTATGCCGATGTGACGCGGTCCGTCCAGGTCGCCGAGCCTGTTCAAAGGCGACCGGCATCTCCTCGTCCTCACGCTCCAGCCCTCAATGGTTCAGCCGCCTTCGCGTACAGATGCGAGAACTCGGCGCAGGTCGGCTGCGAACTGGGGTAGTTGCTCTCTGGCCGCGGTGTGCAGTATCTCGAGGTCGACGGACCAGTAGCCGTGGACGATCCGGTTACGTAGCCGGACAGGCTGCTTCCAGGCGATGTCGGGAAAGCTCTTGGTGATCTCGTCGGAGAGCTGGCTGGCGGCTTCGCCGAGCACGGTGAAGTTCCACAGGAGTGCGTCACGACGCTGGCGGTCCGCATCCAGAGCGCCGACGGTGATCCCGTCGGTGAGTTTCTGCGCCTGATCGGCCGCTTCGATCATCTCGCTGAGAAGGAGAACGTCACGCCGCATAGACGGGCCGTGCCTCAGCCAGGACGGACGAGCGGAGCAGCGGGTGGAGCCCGCGGGCGGAGACCAGGTCGACGGGCCGTCCGAACAGGTCGGTGAGGTCATCGGCGAGCTGCTCGATGTTCCAGCCCAGACGCCGGCCCGGCGCAAGGGTGTACAGGATGTCGATGTCGCTGTCTGCGGTCGCGGTGCCGCGCGCTTGTGAGCCGAACAGCTGGAGTTCAGCGATCCCGTAACGAGCGCAGATCACGGCCAGGCGTGCCCCGTCGATCTCTACTCCCGCGATGGACCCCACCGGTCAAGGGTAGCTGCAGGGAGCTCGAGGTCTAGGGTGTCATCGTTCCAATGCGGGTGGAGGCGCCCACGGGCGACTCGAGCTCCAGTTTGCCTGGCGCCAGCGGCCGATCCGGAAGCGGCGCGCGGGACCGGGCCGCGCCCGGCACCCCGACGCGTATTGATCATCCGGCAGCCGTAGTCGATGCGTCGGTGGCGGACGTACGACGGCGCGGGCGCGCGTTTCCGCTGGTAGACGTCCTGTTCGTGTGATCGGGGATGGTGATCGTGGACCCGGGGATCGTGGGCTGGCGGTTCGGGTCGTGCCCGGTTCTGTCCACTCACCCCATCTGATGCGATGAAGGGGCGGGGCCTCCGCTCCTGGTGACTCCCCGGGGTCGGGGGTAGGTCCCTCGGGGTTGCTCACGTCTACCGACGAAGGAG
>NZ_MAXA01000073.1 GCF_001854695.1 Parafrankia soli | reverse complement strand
ACGAACGCTGGGAAGAGGAAACCGCCAACGACCAGCTCAAGACCCATCTGCGCGGCCCGGGTAAGGTCCTGCGGTCTCGACTGCCGGACCTGGTCGTCCAGGAGATGTGGGCCTGGCTGATCGTCCAGTACACGCTCACGGCCCTGATCGCCCATGCCGCGGAGGCCGCCGAGATCGACCCCGACCGGGTCGGCTTCGCCCGCACGCTGCGTCTGGTCCGCCGTTCCGCCACCGGGACGGCGGACATTCCCCCCTGAGGACTGGGAAGCCCAGCTCCCCGCCTTCCACACCGAGATCACCCRCAGGCTCAACCCACCCCRGCGCCACCGCACCTGCCCCAGGGTCGTCAAACGYGCCCGACACAACAGCTATCGCGTCAAGAAACCCGACGAACCCGCCTCGATCCGCCACCCAGGCCCCGCCACGATCCGCCTCCACCCACTCGCCCCACACACAACGTGATCAGCTACCTACAAGATCGAAATACGCTTCACGGCATTGCGCCCAGGTCCTGATAGTCCGTGGTGTTGGTGAGCATGTGCCAGTAGGAGACCAGAATATTGTGCCGGGCGGCACCGACGGCTTTCGCGACACCACGCCGGCCGCGAACCCGGGCGTGATGGGATGCAAGATAGGTGTCTTTACTTCGCTAGGCAGCATAGGCARACTCGGTGAGCGCCGTCCGTAACCACTTGTTTCCGTGACGAGTTCGCCCCGACCGGCTCTTCCCACCAGAGGTATGATTTCCCGGACAGATACCAGCCCACGAGGCGAGATGTCCAGCGGCCGGGAATCGACGCATATCGATTCCGACCTCGGCGACCATCACGGCTGCGGTCACCCACCGGACACCGGGGATCGTCTGTATCCGATCAACGGTTTCGCGGAGAGGGGCGAGCATCACCTCAATCCTGTGATCGAGGCCCGTGATCTGAGCGTCACACAAGTCGATACGTTCGAGCAGCTGGGCCGCGAGGAACCCGTGATGACCCGACCGGAACCGGCCCGCCAACGCCCCGACCAGCTCCGGGATCTTGTTACGAAGTCTCCCACGGRCAAGATCAGCCAAAAACTCTGGGGATGTCTCCCCGGCGATCAGCTCGTCCAGGATCGCCCGTCCCGACGCGCCCAGGAGCCTGGAAGCGACGCTGGTCAGYTTGACCCCCGCGTCCTGCATCAGCTTCTCCAGACGCTGGACGTCGCGGGTGCGTTCCTCGACCGCGGTCCGCCGGGCCCGGGTGAGATCACGCAGGTCCCGGAACGGCTTCGGTGGCACGAACGATCCTCGTACCAGGCCGTGCGCGACCAAATCCGAGATCCACACCGCGTCCGCGACATCCGTCTTGCGTCCCGGGACATTGCGGACGTGCGCGGCGTTGAGCAGCCAGCACTCGAACCGATCTTCCAGCAGGTAGTAGACCGGTTTCCAGTAGACGCCAGTAGATTCCATTCCGACGAGCATCACCTTGTTCTCGGCGAGCCAGTCCGCGAGCATCGCCAATGAGCCACGGTTGTCGCGAAAGTTCGCACTTCCACCTTCGCCGAACCCGAACCGCTCTGCACTCGCACCGCTGCCGCGACGGTATCCCGATGCACGTCCAGACCCGCACATCGAGGAAACAGAACTTCCACCGATCCTCCCTCCGCCGGCATCACCAGACCTGACGCGCCGCCCGGGGAGGCCTGAACGCGGAAACTGAGGAACGCGCTCATGGCAGCAGGAAAGGGTGCCCCAGACCTCCGCCGCCATACTCAAAAACGGGCTCGAAGCACCAGAGAGAACCGACGTCGGTCCGGACGACGCCCCGGTATCCTCCCCTCACCACGCCGGACACCGGTAGATACCGGACCACACGCAGACACAGACAGACACAGACAGACACAGACAGACCACTAATTCTCATACCGAACGGGTGGCGGCCCGCCGCCACGGATACTCAAAAACGAACTCGTCTACCGGGATACCTATCCGACCCGCCGCGCCGCGCGTACCGCGATCGCCGAGTACATCGAGGTCTTCTACAACCGGCAGCGACTCCACTCCACTCTCGGTTACCGCACCCCAGAACACATCGAGTGCGCATACCACTCAACCCAGAACGTAGTGAAGGAAGCAGCATAAAGCTGCTATAGTCCGTCTACGTCCGTGTCCGGGAAACGGGCAGCACCTCACGGGCCACCTGCCGGCTGATCGGCCTGCGCCCGTAGCCTGCCTTCGGCGCGGGCGTCTGACCCGCACTGACGCTTTAGATGCGGAACACCCTGGTGGCGTTCCCGCCGAGGAACGCTGCCCGAGTCTCGCTGTCGAGACCGAGCTCGCCAAGGCGTTCGAGAGCCCGCCGCGGAGTGATCATCGGATAGTTCGTCCCGAACAGGACCTTGGCCCGGCCGTGCTCCCGTAGGTAGGCGACCAGCTCCGGGGGATACCGGTGGGCGGCGTAGGCGGAGGTGTCGATGTAGACGTTCGGGTATTTCGTCGCGAGCGCGATCATCTCGTTGGTCCACGGGTAGCCGATGTGTCCGGCGACGATGACGAGCTCCGGGAATTCCAGTGCCACGTCGTCGAGGTACGGGATCGGCCGCCCGGTCTCCGAGGTGCGCAGCGGGCCGGTGTGCCCGACCTGGGTGCAGAACGGGATACCCAGCTCGACGCAGGTGGCGAACAGCGGGTAGTACCGCCGGTCGTTCGGCGGCAGCCCCCACAGCCACGGCACGATCCGCAGCGCGACGAACCCCAGGTCCTGCACGGCACGGCGGAGTTCGCCGATGGCGGCGACCGGATAGCGGATGTCGACGGAGGCGACGCCGCGGAACCGGTCTGGTCGAGCCCGGACGCAGGCGTCCACCTCGTCGTTGGAGATCAGTGGACCGGCCGGGCCGTACCAGGCGCAGATCAGCCCCCGGTCAACCCCGCCGTCGTCGAGTGCCCGGACGGTCGCGTCCAGGGGCAGTTCGCCGGTTGGCTCCGCAGCGCCAGTCCACCGGTGCAGCGACGCGAACATGTCCTCGCGCAGGAACCGGACCGTGGGGTGCTGCATCCAGGCGTCCACGACCGGGCCCGCGGGCAGCCCCTCGGCATCCACCACGGGCTACCTCCCGCCGCCATTCATCCCTCGGCCGGTCACGGCGGCCACCCGGCCCCGGTCAGGTCCGCGACGCCATCATCATGCCGTCCTTCCGCCTCGGAGAAGCTGCGGCGCTCGCCTTTACGGCCGTGGTGGGTCAGCACCCGGTAGAACAGCCGGGGTCGCTGACCAGGCCGGTAACAGACCAGGGCTGCCATCGACACTCGCCCCGAGCCCTTCCCGGACACCCGCACGGTCGGGGTGTGGCCCCGCGCTGCCCAGGTCCGGGCCTTGCGACCCGGACCGGTCGTCCCTCGAGGTCGTCACGA
This sequence comes from Parafrankia soli, assembly GCF_001854695.1. Classification (GTDB taxonomy): domain Bacteria; phylum Actinomycetota; class Actinomycetes; order Frankiales; family Frankiaceae; genus Parafrankia; species Parafrankia soli. The sequence continues at coordinate 1,531 of NZ_MAXA01000073.1, read as the reverse complement.
CGAGGACGGCCGGACAGCGATCGCGTCCTGACTCATCCTCGGTACGGCCCCGTCCTGGTACTCGCCGGGGCGGGCCGTACTCGTGTCCAGGGCGCATGTCCGGGCCAGCCGGGACAATCTGCTGCCGCATCAGGCAGACGGCCCTGGTAGCCCGGACAGCGTTGGTCAACGCACCAGCACCGGCACCGAGGCATCGAGTAGCTCGCTAGGCCGCCGGTCCCGGGGTGGGGCAGCGGGGCCGGCGGTCGAGGCGGGCGCCGTCGGCCACACAGTCGCCACTCTGGGAGTGGCCAGGCAGCGCCCAGCTCTCCCTGCCCTGCCGCTGGCCGGGTAAACCGGGGGTGCCCGGCCAGGCCGGGCTAAAACGCCCCCACCGGAACTGGCAGCACTGCTTGACCACGTGGGTCACTCCCACCCACTGGTCGCCCCAACCTGACCAACCAGCGACTAGATGAGCGCGGCGAGGCGCGCTGGCGGCGAGTGATGCGTTATTTGCGAGGTGTCAAATTTTTGAGAAGTCTCCCCATGCGGGCCTGGTTCCTGCCAGGCTTGGATCGACGGCTGATGACCCCTCATCAGCGGCCGTCGGGAGGGCAACATGTGGGCTGACTTCTGGGGGGATGGCCATCGCAGAGAATCGAACTATCCGACAGAAGCTTCCACGTCGCATCGGCTGTTCGCCGCGCGGGGTGGGAAAGTTCCACTCACAAAGTCATCGATCTTTTGACTTCGTCCATGGCTAGCTCGACAGAGCTCTAACCTGGACACGGAAATCTAGCCCACTGCGATAGCGGAAATTTCCTTCTGCCACCGGTGAAGCTCTCAGGAATCACGGTCAACGCCATGCGCGCGTGAGATACACGGGCGCCGAGAAGCGGGGAGAACTTACATCATGCCGTTCAGTCCTGCGAACACGAAGTGGTCGGTCGCTGCGTTTGATGACAACGGCGCTATCGGTAGCTTCCACCCCACTCCGTGGGAGTTCCATCAGGAGGCCATGAACGCCGGAACGCTTTGGGTCGGCGGCYACACGGCGATCCCTGAGGTCAGCAACGGGATCCGCTGCGAGAACCTGAAAGCGGGTGCCGGCGCGGTAAGCGACTCGTTCGAGGTCTTCTTCGTCACTCCGACCCGGTTTATCGCGACCAAGAGCGGCGCTCTTTACCGTTTCGGGAAGAAGATCTGACGCGCACGTCGCCCTGACAGGTACCGCTGAGAACCAGGAACTTCTCGCCTTCCCCGGAGCGTCCGGGGTGCACAAAGCACCGATCCGGCGCTGCGTCCCTGTGGGGCTCCAGAACCCCGATTCGGCCTGTGAGCTGGCCTTTTGCGGTTGACGGGATCTTCCGCGCAAGTGGTCAGGCGGCGTTGCGATATTCGTTGATTAGCCCGCCGAGGATGCGTGTGCGACGGACGGTGGACTCCAAGGTCGGGGTGACCCTGTACTCCGCACGTTTGGTTTTCATGCTTTGACCTGCCCGTTTCGTGATCACGGGGGTTTGGTCGGGTCTACTCCGAGGAGGTTGAGTAC
>NZ_MAXA01000072.1 GCF_001854695.1 Parafrankia soli | reverse complement strand
AGACCCCTCCCACGAGCAGGAGCAGATACCTGCGCATCACCGCAAACCGAGATCGCCACACCTCACCCAGCAGACGTTCACAGACAGCGCACTAGCTACTTCTCGAGCCACAGCTCCTCGGGTCGCAGGGAGCCATTGCCGTATTGGACGACGCCGCCGACGTTCTTGTTTGCAATCGCGCTCGGTGCCACTCTCGCGAAATAGATCACCGGGACCAGGTCGGTGAGCTGCTCCTGGACGGTGGTGTAGGCCTTCTCCCGCTCCTCCTGCGAGGTCGCGGTCCGGCCGGTCAGCAGGGCCTCGTCGAGCATCGGGTCGTCGATGCCGGTCTGGTTGGCCACCGAGGTACTGTGGAACACGGTCCACATTCCGGGCTCGGGGTCACGGAAGAACCCGCCGGAGACGATCATGTCGAAGTCGTGCTCCGAGCGCACCCGCGCGAGCTGGGAGAAGTCGACGGTGGCGATCTCGACCTTGACGTTGTTGAACGTGCTGAGCTGGGCCTGGATGTTCTCCGCTGTCGTCCGGTTCTCGGTGCTGGGGTAGGCGGAGAAGGTGAACGACACCGGCTTGCCGTCGGCGGCCAGCTCGTCGAACAGCCGTTGGGCGGTCGCCTTGTCCTGCCTGCGCAGCGGGGTGTCAGAGTAGAATGGGGACCCCTCGGCGAATAGGGTGTCGACCATCTCCGCCTCGCCGCTGTAGACAGCCTGGTTCAGGGCGTCGAGATCGAGGGCGGCGGAGACAGCCCGCCGGGCCCGGACGTCGTCGAAGGGCGCCCGGCGCATGTTCAGCGCGAGGATGGTCCCGCCGTTGAGCTCCTGCACGTCGACGGTCAGGCCCTGCTTCCGCCCCTTCGCGATGTTGAGCCAGTTCGAGTCGACAGCCACGTCCGCGCCGCCGGAGATCAGGGTGTTGTACCGCTGGCTGGAGTCGGTGGCCGCGCGCAGCGTGAGCCGGTCGAGATAGGGCTTGGGCGCATCCCAGTAGCGGGGGTTCTTGACCAGGTCGAGATTGGCCTGCCGGCTCCAGCGCTCCAGGGTGAAAGGCCCGGCGCCGATCGGGTTCTCGTTGAACGCCTCCGCGCCCTTCTGTAGGGCCGCGGGCGAGGCGACCCAGTTCATCGCGCTGGTGACGATCGAGTAGGCATAGTTGGGCACCGGAGTGGCCATGGTCGCCTTGAGCGTGCGCTCGTCCACCACCTCGGTGGACTTGACCATAGCCGCCTCGGCGGGCGAGGTTGTGCCGGTGGCCGGGTCTCGCATCCGGTCCCAGTTGAACTTGACGGCCTCGGCGTCCAACGGGGTGCCGTCGGAGAACACCAGGTCCGGACGCAGTTTCAGGGTGAAGGTGGCGCCGCCGTCCGCCGACTCGAACGACTCGACGAGGGAGTACTGGATCTCGCCGGTCTTCTCGTCGTCGGTCAGTAACGTCCCGTACAGGGCGTTTCCTAAGACCGGCGTGATCGCGTAGGCGTTGCCGAGCCGGGCCGGGTCCAGGGTCGTCGGGTCACTCAGCATGAGGACCGTCGCCTCGCCGCCTGGCACCGGATCACCAGTGGCGGGTGCGGATGGGGAGGAACCGGAGCCGCCGCCTCCGCAGGCAGCCAGAACCAGCATTACCAGGCCGGCGACAGCGGGGGTGAGGGAACGTCTCTTGCGCACAGTAATGGCCTTTCGTCAAATATGGGATAGGTGGGAAATGGCGGTATTCAAAAGGAACGGGCCGGAGCTGGCCGCGGGCACACCCAAGGTTGGATGCGTAGAAGATTAGTACTAGTACGAGAGGCCCTTTACGCGATCGACGGCCTTCACCGTCTGCCGGCATCTGCCGGACCGGACAGCAGGGATTCGACCAGCTCCGGCGTACCTAGAGTGGGCTGTCTCGGGTCAGGTGCCTGAACCGTCGGCGCACAGCCGTGCGCGGTTGATGTCGAATGCGGTACCGGCAGGGTTGATCCGAACGAATGCGTTGCACTGAAGCGGCTGAGTTCTGTTGGCGTTAAGATCGACTGGATCGATCAAGCCGCCCGCATCATAGTCGGTCACTTTTCGTAGAGATTCGATGAAGCCCTCTCGGGTGGGGCAGTCCCCGGCCAGCTCAAGACCGCGAATGAAAAGGTCAGCGTACAGGTAACCGTAGAGTGCGAACTGTTGTTCAGGTTCTGTACTCTCAGGAGCAAATCGCGCCATAGCGTTGCGGTACTGGTCCATGGCGACATTCTGTGATTCAAAGGGGTGAAAGTTCACGGAGAACGAGACACCAGCGAGCTGCGGTCCGAAAGTGCGCAGAACGGTGCGGTCGTATCCGGTGACCGAGACGACAGTGTTGAAGAAGTTCGGCCCCGCGGTACCTGTGGCCTGCAGTATCTCGACGAGATCCTCGGGAGCTGTGAAGGCGACGATGGAATCAGCGCCGCTGTTCACTATTTGACGTGCCACTTGGATCGGGCTGTCGACGCCGCTCGCATAGGAGATGGTTTCGGTTGTGCTGACTCCAACAGCAGCAAAGGCAGCCTTGAACCTTTCAATGGCCTGCACGGTGAAATCCGGTGACCCGGTCATCACGAAGGCGGCCTTTGTCCCACCGCCAGCCTGAATGTAGCGAGCGGTGACTGCGGGAGAAACGTCATACATGTACGCAAACAGATTTGAATATTTTACCCACGCCGGGTTCGCGAGGCCGGTTATCGGGATCCCATGGGCCGAAAGACTATCCAGTGAGCCGCCGGCGGCGGCTGTGGCCGATATGAGCCCGAAGACAGACTTGTCTTGGACCAGTTCCTCGGTGACGTGGGCGTTCTCCGACGGAGACGAGCCATCGTCGCGCCAGTCGTAGACGAGGCGGCGGCCGTTCACTCCACCGGTATCGTTAGCCAGGCCGATCCGGGCGTCGACCCCGGCGCGGGCGAAGGAGAGCACGGAACTTCCGGGGCCCGAGTCGGAGTAGATGAAACCAATCTTCACCCGGTCAGCCGTGACCCCGGGACCGTCGCAGGCACCCGCTGACCCATCTCCCCCTTTTCCCTCCGCCGAACACCCAGTCACCGCGACCGCAACCGCAACTGCCGTAACCGCCACCACTCCGAATCTTCTTGCCAAACCACCTAAGTGCATCAATTACTCCACAAGAGATAAATGGTTCATGGCGAGAAAAATGGTGACCCGAATTTTGACTCCCATTCGGATCGATACACCGCCGAAAATTTTATCGCCATAAAACCAGAGGCTGTTTCATAACTCGGTTTGGGTGTGGTGCGGCGGTCCGTTTGGTGCTTGGTCAGCCGGCCCGGCTGATGTTGTACAGATGCGCGATCCCGGCCGCGGTGACCCCGAGGGTGCGGGCCTGGCGGCGGTAGTCACGCAGGACCTTCCAGGTCTTCATCCCGGCGAGGGTGTGTTCGACGCGGGCCCGGACCTTGCGGTGCACCCGGTTGAGTTCCTCCTTTCACTCCGGTAGCGGCTGTCCGTCGAGGGGTTTCCGATACGGCATGATCACGTCTGGGTGGCCCTGGTAGCCGCCGTCGGCCATCACGGGCCGTCCGGCGAGGCGGTCTTTGATCCCGCTGGTCTGGTAGACGATCGTGTCGTTGCGGTTCCCTGGCTGCGGGTCGCCCAGGGCGATGACCAGGCGGGTGTCCGCGTCGATCGCGACCTGCGGGTTCGTCGAGTACCGGTAGTTCTTCGACGGGGCGGCCAGGGTGTGGTCGCGGGTCGGGATGAGCGTGCCGTCCACGATCGCGACCTGGTCGCGAGGGCGTCGTTTCGCCGGGGCCAGGGCCAGCAGCGGGCCGATCGTGTCGATCACCCGGTACGCGGCCGAGTAGGACACCCCGAACAGCGGGGGCGATCTGGCGCAGGGTCAGGTTCGTGCGCCAGCAGACCGCCGCCAGCAGCACCCGATCCGGCAGGGACAGTGCCCACGGCCGCCCCGGCCGGCCATCCGCGGTCCGGTCCCCACCGCGTTGGGCGACGAGGCGGATCAGCCGGCGGAACGGGGTCGGCTTCAGCCCGGCGAACGGGAAGATCCACTGAGGGTCAGCAGCAGAGATGACCTGCACCCCAACATGATCCACAAGGCAGCCGGCACCCGGGTACGAAACAGCCTTTAAGGGCGCGGGATGTTGGTCCTCCTGGCGGCCGACCGTTCCGTATCAGGCGACGGCGACCTCGCCGACGAGGGTGGTGCGGTGCATGAGCCGGCGCGATGTGGCGGCAAATGGCGTCGCCCGGTGCAGCATGCCTGTGTTATCCCAAATAACCAGATCCCCGGGACGCCACTGGTGACGAAGGACGAACCGTGGCTGCGTCGACCAGTCGAGCAGTCTCTTCAACAAATCCTGTCCCTCGCTCGCAGGCATGCCGATAACCTCACCAGCGGTCGCGCCGAGCAGTAGCGACCGGCGGCCGGTACGGCGGGTCCACACAAGCGGGTGCTCCCGGACGGGCACTCGGGCCCACGCAGCTCTCTGTTCCTCGGTCGTGTCCGGATGGGCTCGCTGCTGCGCCGCGGCGAAGCTATGTACCACTCTCAGACCGTCGATCCGCGCCTTCTCCTCCTCTGAGAGGGCGTCGTAGGCAGCGTAGGTGCTCGCGAACTCGGTGTCCCCGCCATTCGGGTCCACCTCACGTGCCGTAAGCAGCGTGGCCTTCTGCGGCAGCTCCTCGGTGGCCCCGTCGATGTGCCAGAGGAAGTTCCCTTGCCGATACCAGGCGCGCACGGCGTCGGTCTTCGACGGGTCGAGCGTGATGGTGGCGATCTCCGGGAGCTCGTGCTCGCCTGTGGGGTTGGGGGCGACATCACCGAGTAGCCGGCTGAACGCAACCAGGTCCTGATCGCCGATGTGAGCTTCCCGGTAAACGACGACGCCGTACTGTTCCAGAGCTTTCAGACAGTCGGCGGCCGCCGCCGGGGTGGGCAAGTCGCGACCACGCAACCCAGTGATCTCCAAGCCGACGTGTGTACTGAGGGGAGTGGCGGTACTGGGCATGACACTCC
>NZ_MAXA01000071.1 GCF_001854695.1 Parafrankia soli | reverse complement strand
CGCAAGCTCACGCCGCTGGAGACCGAGGAACTGGCCCGGCTGCACCGTGAGATCGCCACGACCGAGGACGAGGCCCGCCGCAGGAGCCTCGACCGCCGGTTCTTCCAGATCATCGCCACCGCCGGGAAGTCACCGCGGCTCGACGCGATCCTGGAGTTCCTCGGCGGCGTGCTCCAGGGCAGCTTCTACTTCGACGCGCCCGCGTGGGGGGACAACGAGGCGAAGTACCGGGAACGGCTGCTCGACGCGATCCAGGCGGATGATGTCGTCACGGCGACGCGGACCAGTGAGGAGCACGTGCGCTCCTGCGCCGCCGTGACCATAGAGCACCTGCGGTCCCGCGGCTACCTGCCACCAGCGCCGCCAGCTTCGCCCGCCGCCAGCCCCTGACCTTGCCGTACGGCTATCCCGAAGGGCGGGCGGCGGCGAAGGCGCGCAGCTCTCGGGCGACGTCCGGGCCGGCGGGCGTGTACATGACCTCGTGGAACCCCGCCTCGGCGAGCCGGCCGAGCTTCCGTCCGACGCTGACGGAATCACCGACCAGGGTGCCGACGTAGACATCGCCGGCCATGGTGTCGACGTCGATGTGCTCCAGCAGGGGCCGGTCACGCTMGGAGAGGTGGGTGACATGGCCCTCGAAGGTGAGCAGGTGGCGCTCCTCCTCGGAGGCCAGGCCCTCGAGGGCCTTCCGCCACTGCGAGCCACCGGGCAGGGCGTCCACCCCGGCCGCCCCACGGACGGCATAGGTGGTGTGCCAGCCGACGACCTGCCACGGGCCGATCGCCTCCCGTACGCGGCTGGAGCTCGGGTCCTCGCCGGGGTCCAGCACGGTGCCCGAGACCATCGTCGCGGTCGGCAGCGTCGGGTGGGGCGGCCCGATCGTGCCGTCAGCCACCTCGGGGGCGCGTTTGTTGCCGCGCGGGCCGAGGACGCTGAGCCACAGCGGCACCTGGACCGGCCGGGCGGCGGTCAGGCCGGGCCAGTGCAGCATCCGGGCCGCCTCGCCGTCGAGCACGATCGTCTCACCGGCGAGCAGCTTGCGGACCGACGCGGCATAGTCGAACAGCGCGTCCAGCGGCATCGCACGCTGCCCGATCGTCATGCGCGCCGTGTAGCCGGTACCGAAGCAGGCCCGGAAGCGGCCGCCGGACAGCCGGGCGATGGTGGCGATGCCGGACGCCATCGTCATGACGGACCGCTGGGTCGGGATCAGGACGGCGGTGGCGAGACCGATCCGGGTCGTCCGGGCGGCGGCGAGCGCCAGGTGCGCGAACGGGTCCTCCCACAGCGGCGCCGAATCGAAGATCCACACCCGCGCGTACCCGAGCTCTTCGGCGAGCACGGCGAGGTCGGCGAAGTCCGGGCCCGGCGGGAGCCCGCACGATAACTCAAACTCGTTCGCGTCGGTCATGGAACCGTTTCTACCAGGCAATCAAGCGTGGCGGCACCGCAATCGGAACCGACCCCCTGGTATCAACATCGACGCAAACCCCTGTTTCGAGATTCTCACTGAATCATTCGAGCGTCAAGGCCGCCATCGCGAACTCGCCTCCGCACCGAGCGGGCAGGTGCCGTCGGTCGGGCCCTCCCCTGGTTTCCGTGGACTCGCAATTCATCAGTCGGCCAAGGTCCCGCCAACTGACTGGCGGCACAGGACGGACATGGTCACCACCCGGGCGACTCCCCTGGTCACGCTCGTTCGCGGGCGCCAGGCCGGGCCGCCCGAATTGCGGCGCGACCGCCGCTCCACTTGACTCCAAGCCATCCAATATGCTAGCCGGCCGGTGAAACGATAATAGTCGCAGGCAGACAGTGCGTCTCTGGTAATGCCGAGCTATGGACGTCCCCGAACCCGCGCTGTTAGCTGCGGAAGCGATAACGGACGTTGCCCCTCGCAAACGCCTAGCCCTGAGGAGCCCCGATGGCGACCGGACCAGGAGCCGAGCACCCGGAATCACGCGACTCGTCCTCGGCAGCGCAGGCGCAGGCACCCAGGCTGGCACCACTGCCGTTCGAGAAGTGGGACGACGAGACCAGGTCCATCCTCCTGCGCTACCTGCGGCGGCCCGAGCTCTACCTGTCGGGCGCCCCGGACGCCCCCCCGATGCCGAAGGCGCTCGGGCTGTTCGCCCACCACGTMCAGCTGAGCGAGACCTTCCTCGCGTTCACCGATCTGTTCGCCGGCGAGCACGCCACGCTCGACCCTCGGCACCGCGAGCTCCTCATCCTGCGGGTAGCGTGGCGCACCCGCTCCGGCTACGAGTGGGCCCAGCACACCCGGATCGGGATGCAGGCCGGTCTCACCACCGAGCAGCTCTACGCCATCCCGCACGGAGCCGAGGCCGAGGTGTGGACGCCGGTCGAGCGTGCACTGCTGGCTGCGACCGACCAGATGATCGACCAGTCGCGCGTCGGCGACGACACCTGGCAGCTGCTGGCCTCCCATTTCGATGCGGGGCAGCTGCTCGAGCTGTCCTTCGTCGTCGGCGGCTACCTCTGTCTCGCGGCGGTCCTCAACAGCGTCGGCCTGCAGCCGGACCCGCCGACCGAACCGGTCGACGCACCGGCGCTCCCCGCAGAGCGTGACCCGTCCGCCTGACAGCGGCGAAATCGTAGGACATCCCGTACGCGCCGCGAACGAGCGACTCGTGTGACGGTCCGAGCCCGGGCATGAATCCGGGGCGGCCCATGACAGCGAGTGCCTCGACCAACGCCCCGGGGTCTGTTCCGTCCGAGCCTCACACGGCGGCGTGCCTGGCGGGCGTCGCCCGTCATCGACCTCGACCGCGCTCGTCAACCTCCTGGTGCGTCTCCATCAGAACCGGGTCATCGGCGAGTCATGATCATTACGGCGTCACAGCTCGTCAACATTGTTGACTATCTTGAGTATGGATGGACCAGCCAGGCGCCGTCGCCGCGCCATGTCGCCGCGCGTCGCGTCGCGTCGCAGCCAGCAGGACGGGCCAGCCGAGCACTCCAAAATATCTAGACTAATCATGGGCCAGAGTCGAGTGACCGCGCGCAGCTTTCAGCGCCATATCGTCGCGCCCCGGTAGGCTGGACAGACCGCAAACACTCAGAGAAGGTCGATCATGGTGGCCGAGCCGGGGAAAGCACGGAATCGCGACCGGGCCACACTGCGCGAAAAGCCCCAGCGCATCGCCGACGAGATTCGGCAGCTCATCGTCGAGGGCGATCTTTCCGAGGGCGAGTCACTCGGCCACGAGCCGGATCTGGTCGAGCGGTTCGGGGTCTCCCGCCCGTCCCTGCGCGAAGCCCTGCGCATACTCGAGACCGAGGGCCTGATCTCGGTCAAGCGCGGCGTTCTCGGCGGCGTCGTCGTCCACCGGCCGGACCAGCGGATGACGGCCCGCACCGCGGCGCTCGTGCTCCAGGCCCGCAATGTGCCGCTCGCGGATGTCCACGCCGCCCGCAGCCTGCTCGAACCGGTCGCCGTACGGCTCGTCGCCGCGTCAGGGGATCACCGCTCGGCGGCCGCCGAGCTGCGGCGGCTCACCGCCGAGCAGCTCGAGGTGATCGACGACCCCGAGGCGTTCGGGAACGCCAACTCGCGCTTTCACGCCCGGCTCGTCGAACTGGCGGGGAATCAGACACTGGGCATTGTCGCCGAAATGCTCAATGAGATCGTCGCCCGAGCCGTCGCCGCGGTCAGCCAGCCCGAGGGCGGGAAAGAAACCACCGAGACACGCCTGCGAGGGCTCCGTTCCCAGGCCCGGCTGGCGACACTCGTCGAGGCGGGCGACGCCACCGCCGCCGAGGAACACTGGAAAGAGCACATGACGGTCGTGGGAAAAGTGATCCTCACCCAGGGAGCCAAAACAGTCATCGATCTGATGCAGCATCAGTACTGAGGCAGCGTCAGCGCTGGGACGGCGTCGGCGCTGAGACGACGTCAAGCACTGAGACGACGTCAGCGCTGAGGCTGTCCGGAGCCCCGGGCGGTCAGTGTCCCTCGAAGACGGGCGGGCGGCGCTCGGCGTAGGCCGTAAGTGCCTCCCGCATGTCCCTGGTGTGGACGTTCACCGTCTGTGCCAGCGCCTCGACCTCGAGGGCCTGGGCCAGTGATGACGTCCCGGCGGCGGCCAGCTCACGCTTGGTCATGGACAGGGCCACCGGCGGCCCGGCCGCGATGGTGCCGGCGATCTCGCGAACCGCGGCGTCGAGCTCCGCCGCGGGCACGACCGCGTTCACGAAGCCGATCTCGGCCGCCTGCGTCCCGCTGAGCATCCTCGCGGTGTAGGCGAGCTCCTTCGCCCGGTGCACGCCGATCCGCTGGCGAAGCAGCCAGGACGTGCCGAAGTCGAGGCTGAGTCCGCGCCGGGCGAAGATCAGCGAGAACCGTGCCGTGTCCGCGCACCAGGTGAGGTCGGCGGCCAGCGCGAGGCCCAGGCCGGCACCGACGCAGAGCCCGTCGACCTTGGCCACGACCGGCACGGGACAGTCGTGAACCGCCAGCACCACGTCGGCCAGCACCCGCATGTTGTCGAGGTTGTGCGACGGTGCCCCGCTCCCGTTCGAGGAACTCTCGCCGCGGGTGCCGCCGAGGTCGGCGCCGGTGCAGAAGTTCCCGCCGGCGCCGGTGAGGATCACGGCGCGGGCACCGGAGTGGCCGACCTCCCGAAAGGTGCGCCCGAGGGCCACCCACATGTCACCGGTGCAGGCGTTCCTCGACTCCGGCCGGTCGATCGTGACGGTCACGACGAACCCGTCGCGGTCCACCCGGATGTTCGGGTGGTAGGACGGCACAACCTCTTGCATCATGACTATATATCTAGAGATATTGGACGCCTACGTCAACCGGACAACCCGCGCGCGGGCCGGAACCGTGCCCGTGCAGGCCCGCCGCCGCGCGGCCGGCCGCGTCACGCAGGACCGCGGTGGTCAGCAGGCGGCCGTGGTCGTCCTCTCCTGTGCGCGTCCGGCGCGCGCGGCAAGCCACGCCGGCGCGGCCGCCGGCCCTCGCCGGTGGCACCTACCGGCCACCACCT
>NZ_MAXA01000070.1 GCF_001854695.1 Parafrankia soli | reverse complement strand
TGACCCCCTGGCTCCTGCTACGACGCTGCTGGCACGCCTGGTCACCCACACCCCCGCCTGCTGACCTGGACACCCTGATCGCCGCAGTCGGCGCAGGCCACGGCCTGCACCTCTACCTCCCACCTTGATCCAACGAACTACCGCTAGGTGGTGTTCCGCCCTCCGGCGGTCACGGCCTTCGCACGAGTATCGTAGCCATTGATGTATATGTTTTCAACCGATTACGCCGCCCGGTGCCGACGCCAGCCAGCCTTCGAGCTCGCGCCGGAGGACCTTGCCCATCGGGCTTCGCGGCAGCTCGTCGACGACCTCCAGGCGTTCCGGGCACTTGTGACGGGCCAGCCCCTCGGCTCGGCAGTGTGCCACGAGGGCGGCCAGCGTGACCTCGTCGCCCGGCCCGCCCGGCCCGCCCGGCCCGACCACGACGACGGCGCACACCCGCTCGCCGGTGCGCTCGTCCGGCACACCGACGACCGCGACGTCGCGCACCGCGGGATGCCGCGCCAGCACCCTCTCCACCTCCGCCGCGGAGATGTTCTCCGCGTTGCGGATGACGACCTCCTTCAGACGACCCCGCACCCGCACCCGGCCCTGCTCGTCGACGTCTCCGAGGTCCCCCGTCCGCAGCCAGCCGTCGGCGTCGAAGGCGTCGGCGTCCAGCGCCGCGTCCTGGTAGCCGAGGAAACACTGCGGGCCCTTCAACCGCAGCTCGCCAGCGACGACCCGCACCCGGACACCGGCGGCCGGCCGGCCAACCGTCGTGCCGGGCTCGGCGTCCGTCGGCGTCTCGCTGGTGGCCACCGGGAACTCGGTGAGCCCCCAGGAGCCCAGCACTCCGGGCACGCCGAGGACCTCCGCGACCTCCCGGCTGACGGGCTCCGGTGTCGCCGCGCCGCCGCCGACGCAGGCACGCAGCGCCGGGAAGAGCGGCTTCCCGGCGCGACGGCGCTGCGCGGCCGCGTACGCGCGGAAGAACGGCGTCGCGGAGCCGAGGATCGTCGGCCGGTGGGCCGCCATCCGCTCAGGCGTCACGGCCGGGTCGAACGCGTCGAACAGAACCAGCGTCCCGCCGGCCCGCAGCGCCGCCGCGAGCATCGAGACCCCGCCGATGTGGCCGATCGGCCAGGCGATCGGGTACACGTCCCCGGCGCCGAAACCGAGCCCGGCGACGACACCGTCCGACGAGGCGATCACCGAGGCGTCGGTGTGCCGGGCCCCTTTCGGGTCGGCGGTCGTGCCGGAGGAGTAGTAGATCCACCGGCACTCGTCGGCCCGCGCGGGGGCGGCGGGCAGGCCGGTGGAGTCGCCCTCGGGCAGGCGAAGTGCCGACCCGGGCGGGCCGTCGAGGTCCAGTGCCAGCACCTCGGGCCCGAACGACCTGGCCATCTCGCCGTGGCCGAACCCGTGCCACGACTCGGGCACGACGACCAGGCGTGCCGAGACCTGCCGCACGATGAACCCGACCTCCCGGTGGCGGAACGCCGGGATGACGGGGTTCTGGACCGCACCGAGCCGCGCGCAGGCCGCCAGCAGCACCACCGCCTCCAGCGTCGTGGGCAGCTGCCAGGACACGACGTCGCCCGGCTCCACGCCGTGCCCGTGCAGGCCCGCCGCCGCGCGGCCGGCCGCGTCACGCAGGGCCGCGGTGGTCAGCGAGCGGCCGTGGTCGTCCGCCAGCACGACGGCGTCCGGCACGCGCCGGGCGGCGTCGTCGAGCAGGCCCCAGAACGTCAACGTGGTCGTCCTCTCCTGTGCGCGTCCGGCGCGCGCGGCAAGCCACGCCGGCGCGGCCGCCGGCCCTCGCCGGTGGCACCTACCGGCCACCACCTCGATATTGAGGCTGGAAAAGTCTAAATATATAACTTAGAGTTCTCGCCCAGACAGCGGGTCGCCGGGGTGAACCTGCCGGCCGACAGCCGCCCATCACGCAGGGACAGATCATGGAACAGAGCACGCGGGCAGGCAGCTTACGTAGACGGTCGCGGATGCGCGGGCCGC